>DARA01000046.1 GCA_002503135.1 Methanomicrobiaceae archaeon UBA207 | reverse complement strand
TGCTGGTAACAGTGATGTTATACTTTAAGCCGGGAATGTTTATGCATCACTCCCGTGATATAATTTAACAGGTTTCACTATGCTGGATATCGAAGATCTGCATGTAGAGGTGAGTGGCAGGGAAGTCCTCCATGACATCAACCTCCATATCAATGAGGGGGAGACCCATGTCCTGATGGGACCCAATGGTTCAGGGAAAAGCACGCTCCTGATGACGATCATGGGTTTCAACAGGTATACGGTCACAGAAGGGAATATATTATTTCGCGGCAGGGACGTGACCAGCCTTCCCATCCATGAACGGGCGCGGGCAGGTATGGGCATCATGTTCCAGCGCCCCCCGACGATCGCCGGTCTGAAACTGGGCAAGCTCCTGGAGGTGGCTGCTCCTCCCGGCAGTTCAGGAAATACCAAAGAATTCGTCACCTCTCTCAATATGGACGGGTTCCTTGACCGGGACATAAACCAGGGATTCTCTGGCGGCGAGATCAAACGGAGCGAGATCCTGCAGCTGATGGTTCAGAAGCCGGACTTTGTCATGCTGGATGAACCAGAGAGCGGTGTCGATCTGGAGAACATCCACCTGATGGGTGCATCCATCGCCGCCCTCCTGCAAAAGGATGTGCATATTGTCCAGCGCCGGAAGAGCGGGCTTATCATCACGCATACGGGCTATATACTTGATTATATTGATGCAGACTACGGGCATGTCATGATCAATGGATCGATCCGGTGCCATGGCAACCCCAGGGAGATACTCAGGCTGGTCAAGGAGAAAGGATACATGGAGTGTATTACATGCAGACAGATCCAGACGGCATGAACGCGCTGACGCAGGAGGATAAGGCGCGGCTGGAACAGACCGGTCTTGAGGTTGGGATGGAGCACCGCACAGGGAGTTTCTTCCAGAAGGACCAGGAGGTGATCCACTGCACCTCTGTCGCTGAGGGGCTGGAAGTCATCCCGATTGCGGAAGCCATGGAGAAGCACCCCTGGATCGAGGACTACCTGTGGAACGCAGTACCGGCAGATAAGGACAAATACACCAGTTATGTGGCATCGCAGGAGGAACCACGCGGCGTGGTGATCATCGCCCATGAGGGGAGCAAACCGATCTACCCGCTGCAGGCATGCCTCTACCTTGTAGATGAGCCTGTGCAGCACGTCCACAACATCGTGATCGCCAGAGATGGTGCTGAACTTCATCTCATCTCTGGCTGCGCCAGTGCAACGCATGAGCAGCAGGGGGCGCATTATGGTGTGACCGAATTCTATGTCGGGAAGGGCGCAAAGATCACATCGACCATGATCCACAACTGGGGTGCGAAGATCAATGTATTCCCCAGGAGCGCCGCCATCGTGGAGGAGAATGGCGTATTCATCTCCAATTACGTATGTATGCATCCAGTCAGGAAGGTCCAGATGTACCCGACCGCCAGCCTCGTGGGGGATCATGCGGTCGCACAGTTCAGCAGTATCGTGGTCGCAACACCGGGGTCCTACCTCGATCTCGGCTCCAGGGCAGTTCTTCTCGGGAAGCACACGAGTGCGGAGCTGATCACCCGTGCGATCACCACTGGCGGCACCATCATCTCCAGGGGGCATGTGATCGGAGCGACCGAAGAGACGCGCGGGCATATCGAGTGCAGGGGGCTCGTGCTCAGTGACGGGATCATACATGCGATCCCTGAGCTCGAGGCCAGGGTCGCCGGCACCGAGCTCTCGCACGAAGCGGCTGTGGGCAGGATCGCGCGTGATGAGATCGAGTACCTCATGGCACGCGGGCTTGATGAGGAGACCGCGACGTCGACGATCATCAGGGGCTTCCTTGACGTGAAGATCAAGGGTCTGCCCGAACTGCTGCAGCGGCAGATTGATGCCGCGATTGATGCGGCGGAATCAGGTTTCTGACAGGTTATGGCAATGGACAGATACGCGCGGGAACGCGTCAATATGGTGGACCGCCAGATCCGGGCACGGGGCATCACTGACCAGCGCGTACTTGAAGCGATGCTGGCGGTTCCGCGCCACTGTTTCGTCCCTGCACCGTACCGGCGTGCCGCCTACGAGGACCGCCCCCTGCCCATAGGCGAGGGTCAGACCATATCCCAGCCATATATCGTGGCACTCATGACCTCACTCATCGAACCCGGTCCGGGTGACCGCGTCCTTGAGATCGGCGCCGGCAGCGGTTACCAGGCGGCGGTGCTGGCAGGACTGGTGGAACGCGTCATATCTGTTGAACGCATCCCGTCTATTGCATCCGGTGCGAGAATGAACCTTGAAAGGCTGGGGATCACCAATGTGGAGGTGGTGGTCTCTGACGGCACAGAGGGCTGGGCTGCAGCCGCACCCTATGACGGGATCATCGTCACGGCAGCCTGCCCTGCGATCCCCCGGCCCCTCATAGAGCAGCTCGCGGAGGGGGGGCGTCTGGTGGCGCCGGTCGGCGGCAGGGACGTCCAGGACCTGATAAGAGTCGTCAAACGCGGCGGGAAACCAGAGGAGGAGTCCTTCGGCGCGGTCTGTTTCGTACCACTCATCGGGCGGCATGGCTGGCAGGAGTGAGGCGGCATGATGAAGATCCATGACATCACCAGGGAGATCTCACCAGGCGGGGCGGTATATCCCGGGGACACAGTCCCCTCATTCCGGACAGAGGTGGGCACATACAGGATCACCCGGCTGGTCATGAGTTCACACACCGGGACGCACATCGATGCGCCGTCGCACTCTATCCCGGGCGGCGGGACGGTGGATGAAATCCCTCTTGAGAAGGTCACAGGCAGGGTGCGGGTCATCGACCTGGCGCATGTCAGGGGGGCGATCACGCCGGCAGACCTCTCAGGGAGGGCGCCAGGTCAGGGTGCGATCCTCCTGAAGACATGGTACTCCTCAGAACCGGGATTTCTGGCTGAATACCCGCACATCCTCCCAGAGACGGCAGATTTCATAGTCACTGAAGGCATACACTGCATCGGTGTGGACACGCCCTCTGTTGAGGTGTTCGGAGGGGACGGTTCAGTGCACCGGAAACTGCTCGGAAACGGGGTGGCAGTCATTGAATTCCTTGACCTCTCCGGAGTGCCTGAAGGTGACTACCTGATGGCAGCGCTCCCGCTCAGGTTGAAGGGGCTTGACGGTTCGCCTGCACGGGTGGTGCTCTTTGAAGGGTGCGGAGGTGTGGAACACATGTCACCGGTAGGTGACATGTTCGAACACCGTTCCTCTGGAAGAGGAAGAGGAAGAGGAAGAGGAAGAGGTGTGGAACACACCGTTTCCCTGAAACGGTGTTTGAACAACTTTCCAAACACACCAGTTAGGACAACTGGTGTTCGAACACCTTTCCAAAGAAAGGTGTGAAAGGAAAGGTGTGGAATGAGTCTGCTGCATGATATGGTGGAGAAGCTTGAGGAGAGAACCATGCACAGTGGTTGTGAGGACGGGGTCGTGGTGCTGCGTCCTGAGCATGATCCGCCGGCATGCCGGTATCCCGCAGGTACCCGCCTCGTGGCATCATTCGGGGGCAGGTCAGGTGAGATCGTCACGGATTCGGTCGTCACCGTGACGACAAAGGTCTCGTACATGTTCGGAGCGCCGCTCGAAACACCGGTGCAGAGGGCGGCGGCATGTGCAATAACCAATGCGGTCTGCGCATTTTTCTGCTTCACACGCATCTCAGGGGCATGCAGCCCTGAAGCGCATGCCTCCTGCCTCTCGTCCCTGAAGCAGGACCTGGACGGGTCCGGCGTATTCCTGATCGGCACGATGCCTGCCCTCATGCAGGAACTCTCGGACCAGATTACGGATTCGCCTGCATCTGCGGATATCCTGCTGGTGGGGGGCGATGGTCTCACCTCTGATGAGGGTGTAGAGATGATTGATGAGTATCACGGGAGAAAACGGATGATATTCCTCGGACCGTCTGCGAGCGGAATCACCGCACTCCTGAACCTTGAACACTGGTGCCCGTCCGGAATATAGCATATCAGGTGATGATGATCATGTCAACAGCACTCTTTGGGTCTTCAGGCATCAGGCGCCGGTTCGATCAGGGGCTGGTCGATCTGGCGCTCCGCACCGGCTCGGCGCTCGGCTCTGAAGCGCCTCTCGTCGTCGTCGGCACAGACACCCGGACGACCAGCGGACTGATCGCCCACGCAGTCATATCCGGCATACTCTCGGCGGGAGGCGATGTCAGGTACTGCGGGATCGTCCCGACACCCACCGTGGCATTCGCAACCAGGGATGCCGGTGCCGGGTGCATGGTCACTGCCTCGCACAACCCTGAGCCGTACAATGGGCTCAAACTCCTGAACCCCAATGGCTCGTCCTTCACACGGGCGCAGCAGGCGCATATTGAAGAGGCGATCGAGCTCCCGCACTGGACCGGCTGGGAGAGGCAGGGAATGATGTGTACCACCGACGCGATCTCCCACCACAGTGATGCTGTCCTGAAGAGCACCGAGATCCCGCAGGCAGGGATTACCGCAGTGGTTGACTGCGGGAATGGCGCTGGCAGCGTCATCACGCCGCAGATGCTCACTGACGCGGGTGTCACCGTGCACGCCCTCAATGCCAATACCGCAGGCGTCTTTGCCAGACCCTCCGAACCTCTCGAGAAGAACCTCCCGTACATCGGCAATATGGTCAGGAAGCTGCAGGCAGACTGCGCACTCATCCATGACGGGGATGCCGATCGTCTGATGGCATGCGATGCCAGGGGCAGGTACATCGACGGCGATCACCTCCTGATGCTCTTTGCCAGCTACCTGGGGTGCAGGCAGGTCGTGACCACAGATGATGCCTCGATGGCGATTGAGACGATCGCAGAGGTGAGGAGAACTCCTGTCGGCGACACCTATGTATCAGAGGAGCTCCTCAGATGGGGGGATTTCGGTGGTGAACCTTCAGGGAGCTGGATATTCCCTGCCCATTCCTATTGCCCGGACGGCGTCTATGCGGCAGCCCTCCTCTGTGAAATTGCCTCAGAATGGGATATCGCAGAGGAGCTTGGGCGTATGCCGCACTATCCCCTCCTTCGGGAGTCGGTGGCGGTGGAGTCGCCCGGCGAGGTGCTCACTGCACTTGGTGCCGAAGAACCGACATCAGGCATACGCATGGCTGATGAGGACGGCTGGTGTCTGGTCCGTGCGAGCGGCACCGAACCCAGGATCAGGATAACTGCTGAAGGGACGACGCCCAGTAAGGCAAAAGAGATGCTGGAGAGGGGTTACAGTCTCCTGAAGCGGGGGAAAGTGCTTAAATCACCAGGGTGAAAGGTAGTTTATGCAATGTGTGGTGCTGGCTGCGGGTGAAGGGAAGAGGATGCGCCCGTTGACAGCACGGCGTCCGAAAGTGATGCTGCCGGTCGCAAACCGCCCCATGATGGAGCACGCAGTGCTGGCTGCACGGGACGCAGGGATCACGGAATTTATTTTTGTCGTCGGGTATGGTGAGCATGAGATCCGCAGCCATTTCGGTGCCGGTGCCGGTCTTGGCGTGGAGATCAGGTATGTCGCCCAGCGAAGGCAGAGGGGAACCGCCGATGCACTTCTGGCGGCGGCAGGCTCTGTCAGTGACCGGTTCCTCCTCATCAATGGGGACATGATCATCAAATCTGCGGATATTGAGAGGATATCCCGGATGGAGGCGCCCTGTATGGGTGTCACTCATACCGATCACCCCCGGGACTATGGCGCCGTGACGGTCTCAGGCGGGTGCATCACAGGCATTGAGGAGAAACCGGCGCACCCGGCGGAAGGGAGCGGTCTGATCAATGCAGGGATGTACCTGCTCGAACCAGGGATATTCGATCACCTGGAGGCACTGGATGAATCGCCGAGAGGAGAATTCGAACTGACAGACGCCCTCCTCTCATATATCAGGGAGGGGGACCTGCGGGCGTACGACCTTGAGTTCTGGATCGATGTCGGTTATCCATGGGACCTCCTTGATGCGAATGAGGCGCTCCTCGCCGGGATGGCGCACACCTGTGAGGACACAGCACACCACCCCCCGGAGGGGAGTAATGTGGAGGAGGGTGTCACCATCAGGGGGGGCGTCACCATCGGTGAAGGCACCGTCGTCAGGTCAGGGACCTATATCGAGGGACCGTGCATCATCGGTTCAGACTGCCGTGTGGGTCCGCACGCCTATATCCGTGGTCCGGCATCCATCGGTGACGGGTGCCATATCGGGCATGCCACCGAGATAAAGAACTCTGTCATCATGGCAGGGACAAAGATCCCGCATTTCAATTACATAGGAGACAGTGTAATCGGAGCAGACTGCAATATCGGTGCCGGCACGAAGATCGCCAACCTCAGGCACGACCGGCAGCCCGTGAAGGTCTGCGGCGTCTCTACCCGGAGGATGAAGTTCGGCGCCGTCATCGGGGACAGGGTGCAGTTCGGCATCAACTGCTCTGTCAATACCGGGAGTCTTGTGGGGAGTTTTGCGAAGATCGCACCGCATTCATATATTGACGGGTGCATAGAGGACGGGGCAGTCATCAGGTAGGAGATGGATATGCAGGCAGTGATACTTGCGGCAGGTGAGGGTACGCGGCTGAGACCACTCACCCGGAGCAGACCAAAGGCGATGATACCGGTTGCAAACCGCCCGGTGATCGAATATGTGATCAAAGCCCTGAACAGCAACGGCATCAGGGACATCGTGGTCGTGGCAGGCTACAGGAAAGAGCATATGCTGCGCTACCTGAATCACCTGGAGGTGCCGGTCACCGTGGTGGTGCAGGAGAAGCAGCTCGGCACTGCGCATGCCCTGAAATGCGCTGAACCCGAGATCGATGGCGACTTCCTCCTGCTGCCCGGGGACAACTACATCGACGGGGCATCCATCGCCCGCATAAAAGATGAGTGCAATGCCGTGCTGGTGAAGGAGCACCCGAACCCCTCGAATTTTGGTGTTGCAGTGATCCAGGACGGCTACCTCAGCAGCATCACTGAAAAACCCGAAGATGCGGATGTATTCACTGTCAGCACAGGCATATACTCATTCACAAAGGAGATATTCGGTTATATCGACTCCTGCGATCTCCCTGACGCGGTCTCTGCCATGATCAGGGATGGCGGGAAGATCAAAGCCGTCGATGCCCTGGACTGGCAGGATGCCATATACCCCTGGGACCTCCTGAAACTAAACCGCCGCCTCCTGGAGCAGATACCTGCCACGAGGGGCGGCAGCATCAGCAGGTCTGCCACGGTCGTGGGGGAGGTGCATATCGGTTCAGGCACAGTCATCGGTCCCCATACCACCATATATGGTCCGGTCTGCATCGGCGACGACTGTGAGATCGCACCACATTCCGTGATCATGCCCGGCACGAGCATCGGCTCACGCGTATCCATCGAACCATTCACCTATGTGAAGAACAGCATCATCATGGACGATTCAGGCATCGGCTCGCACTCCCGCATCACAGACACTGTCATGGCTGAGGGGTGCGTCCTGGGCGACCATACCACCACCGCAGTGGGCGAGGACCTCTTTGAGATCGAAGGCAGGGTGCTGAAAGCCGGATTCGGCGCCATTCTGGGTGACAGGGTGACGTCAGCACCATTCACTGTATTTAAAAACTGCCTTGTCGGAAACAATGTCACTGTCGGGAGCGGCAGGGTGGTCCCGCATATGGTTGGTGACGACGCTGTGGTGATATAGGGTGTGCGGCATCATCGGGTATACCGGCAGAAGGTCTGCGGCAGGTCTCATCATCGGCGGTCTCAGGAGGCTGGAATACCGGGGGTATGACTCTTTCGGGGTTGCAACAAAGCCTGATGACGGCGGCATCGCGGTCTTCAAAAAAAGCGGCAGGATCTCTGAGAATGAATGCGCCCTGGACGACCTCAGCGGGCATCACGGCATCGGTCATACCCGCTGGGCAACGCACGGCATCCCTGATGACAGGAACGCCCACCCGCATATGGACTGCAGGGATGAGATCGCCATAGTCCACAATGGCATCATTGAAAATTTTGCGCACCTGAAGAAAGACCTGGAGGGGCGCGGGCATACCTTCAGGTCCGACACCGACACAGAGGTGGTCGCCCACCTCATCGAGGAGCATTTTTCAGGGGACCTCTTCGAAGCGGTCCGGATGGCTGTGAAGGACCTTGAAGGCACGTACGCGCTCCTTGTCATCGCAGGAGGTGACGGGAGGCTGATCGCCGCCCGTAACAGCAGTCCGCTGGTGCTCGGTGTCGGCGACGGCGAGATGTTTGCCGCCTCTGATCTCGCCCCCCTCCTTGAACACACGGAACGCGTGATCTTCCTCGAAGACGGCGACATCGCAGCCCTCTCCCCCGGAGGTGTTGAGATCTGCCATGCAGGGAAGGCTGTCACGCGCGGGGTCGAGCGGGTCGCCTGGCGTCTGGATGATGTACACCTGGGCGGGTTCGCCCACTATATGCTCAAGGAGATATTTGAACAGCCCCAGGTCTTTTTCGAGACGTTTCGCGCACCAGTCAGTGACGCGGTGGCTCATGCGGTTTCACGGGCAGATAACATCTCTGTGGTGGCATGCGGCTCATCCTATCATGCAGGTCTCACATTCGCGTACCTCGCAGAGAGCCTCTGCGGTCTTCCTGTGCGTGTCTGGCAGGCATCAGAGTACAGGTACTATCCGCCTCCCCTGCCCGGGTCTGCCGGGGCAGGGCTCGTGGTCGCGGTCACGCAGTCGGGAGAGACCGCCGACACCCTTGCGGCTCTGAAACAGGCAAAGGCGCACAACTTACGGACACTCGCGATCACCAATGTGCCGGGGAGTTCCGTGACCCGCATCGCAGACAGCACGTATCTCATGCGGGCGGGACCGGAGATCAGCGTCGCCGCGACCAAGTCATTCATTGCGCAGCTTGCCGCATGTATGCGCATCCTCACCCGGCTCTGCGGAAATTCATTTGATGAGGTCATCTCACGCGCCCACATCGCAATCGGGGAGGCGCTTCTCACAGACGTCTCTGATGCGGTCGCCATCTGCGCTTCTGCCGCCAGCGTCTTCTTTGTGGGCAGGGGTCCCTTCTATCCGGCTGCACTCGAGGGGGCGCTCAAGATGAAGGAGATCACGTACATCCATGCAGAGGGGTATGCGGCAGGTGAGTTGAAACATGGTCCGTTTGCACTTTTAACTCCTGATACGCCTGCCATCGCCCTCTGCATGCCGGGCGCGACACATGGTGTGATGCTCTCGAACATAAAAGAGATGAAGGCGCGGGGCGCTCCGGTTATCGGCGTGGGTGTGAAGGGCGATGCTGAACTTGCAGAGGTCGTGGACGTCTTCATCCCTGTCCCTGAGACAGAAGAGGTGCTGCAGGTGCTCACCGCGACAGTGGTACTCCAGCTCCTGGCGTACCACACCGCGCTCGCCCTCGACCGCGATATAGATAAACCCCGCAACCTCGCAAAGAGTGTGACAGTGGAATGATCGAGTATGGCGTGAACCGCCTTGGAAAGGGTGCGAAGATATATGAGCCCGTGACACTCGGGTTTCCGTCCAGGGAGCGGTACGGGCAGACAGGTTTCAAAGGGGCAACAATCGGCGATGGTGCAGTCATCCGCTCAGGTAGTGTGATCTACTGTGATGTTACGATCGGCGACGATTTCTCAGCAGGTCATAATGTGGTGATCCGCGAATACACAGAGATCGGTGACCATGTGATGGTCGGGAGCGGCACCATAATCGAAGGTAATACAGTCATCGGCGATGATGTCAGGCTACAGAGCATGGTGTATATCCCCACCGGCACTGCGATAGGCGACAGGGTATTTATCGGTCCGAATGCGGTGCTGACAAATGACCGTTACCCGCCTGCCAGGCATGAAGACCTGGATGCGCCCGTGATCTGCGACGGTGCGGTCATCGGCGCAAACTCCACCCTGCTTCCAGGCGTGGTCATAGGCGGGGGGGCGATGGTCGCCGCAGGCGCGGTCGTCACAAAGGACGTCCCGCCAGGCATGCTCGCCATCGGTGTGCCTGCCGGCATCCGGGAAATGCCAGAGCGGGGTGGGCGCTGACCATGGAGGTGCCTGTGGCGCGTCCTGCGATCGGGCAGGAGGAGATCGAGGCGGTCACCCGCGTGATGGAGAGCGGGATGCTCGCCTCAGGCGCGGTGGTGACGGAATTCGAAGAGCGCTTTGCGGAATATTGCGGGACAGGGCATGCGGTTGCAGTAAATTCCGGAACCGCGGCACTTCATGTGGCGCTCTTTGCTGCCGGTGTTGGGCCCGGGGACGAGGTGATCGTGCCCTCTTTCTCATTCATTGCCACCGCCACATGCGTCAGCATGTCTGGGGCTGTCCCGGTCTTTGCCGATGTGGACGGGAGGACATTCAATATCGATCCTGACACCGTGGCAGACCTGATCACCCCCAGGACCGCGGCGGTCATTGGTGTGCATCTCTTTGGTCAGCCATTCGATGCAGGGGCGCTGCAGGAGATCTGCGAAGAACACGGGCTCCTCCTCATCGAGGATGCGGCGCAGGCGCATGGCGCCGAATACAGGGGCAGAAAAACCGGCAGTATCGGTGATCTGGGTTGTTTCTCATTCTACCCCACAAAGAACATGACGACAGGTGAAGGCGGGATGATTACAACAGACGATGCATCAGCTGCAGAGAAGATCCGGCGCATCATCAATCATGGCAGGAGCGGGCAGTACCTCCACACGACATTCGGCTACAACTACAGGATGACGAATATCGGGGCAGCGATCGGGCTTGCGCAGCTGGGAAAACTCGACGCATTCAATGAAACAAGGATCAGGAATGCGCATTATCTGGACGGGCATCTGGCTGGCACCGGGCTGGTGACGCCGTTCCGGGCAGAGGGTGTGAAGCATGTCTATCACCAGTACGTGGTCAGGGTCACCGACGAATTCCCGCTTGCCCGCCCTGCACTGATGGACTACCTGGAGGAACACGGGATTGGATCCGCGGTGCACTATCCTCTCCCGATTCACAGGCAGCCGATCTACCAGGCAGCCGCCGGTGACGCCGTCTGCCCTGTATCGACACTGCTTTCAGGGGAGGTGCTCAGCCTCCCTGTCCACCCCTCTCTCACCAGGAGGGATTTGGAGTATCTCTGCACTACTGTAAAGGAGGTGGTTTGAATGGATGTGGGTGTAATCGGCGTGGGTGCGATGGGGAGAAACCATGTGCGCGTATATTCGGAGATGAAAGAGGTCGGCACTCTCGGTGTCTGTGACCTCAACACCTCTGCTGCCAGGGAAACCGGTGAGATGCATGGTGCCGTGGTCTTCGGGTCCCTTGACGAGATGCTGAATGCGGTCGATGCGGTGAGTATCTGTGTTCCCACCCCGCACCACCATGAGGTTGCCTGCCGCGTGCTCGGGCACGGGGTGCATGCACTGATAGAGAAGCCGGTATGCGCCACGTCACAGGAGGCTGAGGCGCTGATCAGGGATATGCCTGACGACCTGATCGTGGGCGTGGGGCATATCGAGCGCTTCAACCCCATCATGGACGAGATGCGCAGGATCGTCAGCAACCCCCTCTATGTCGAGATAAAAAGGCATAACCCGGCATCCAGGCGCGTCACCGGGACTTCTGTCGTCGAGGACCTCATGATCCATGACATCGACCTCATCTCCCACCTCTTCCCTGCCCGGCCCTCCGTCATATATGCCGCAGGCTCAGACGATGTCTCTTCTGCCCTATTTGACTGCGGCGGCGTCCCCATATACCTCTCTGCGAGCAGGAAGTCGTCAAAGAAGATCAGGATGATCTATATGGAGGAGGAGGAATTCACGGTGGAAGGGGACTTCATGACCCAGGAACTCTACATCTACCGGAAACCAAGTGAATATGACCTTGTGAATGAGAGGTATGTCCAGGAGAATATCATTGAGAAGGTGCTGGTGAATAAGCTCGAACCACTGAAGCGCGAACTGCAGACATTCCTCAGGTGCGTGAAGACCGGGACACCCTTCCCTGTCACACCTGTACAGGCGATGGAGAATCTCAGGATATGCGAGGAGATCAACAGAGCCATGGCTGCCAGGCACCCGGTTACCTTGAAGTAAGAATAACAGAAAGATCTATCTGCATATGAGGAGCCGGTTGCAGGATATCATCGCCGGGAGGGGACCGATCAGAAAGATCGGCGTCATCGGCATGGGCTATGTCGGGATACCCTCGGCAGTGTTGTTTGCAGACAGCCCTGCCTTCGATTTTGTCTGGGGCTTCCAGCGCGATTCCCCTTCGTCCGGGTATAAGATCGATATGCTGAATGCCGGGGTATGCCCGCTGGAGGGGGACGAACCCGGTCTGGAGCCGCTCCTCAGGAAAGTCGTATCTGAAAAGAAATTCAGGTGCACCTCTGATTTCTCGGAAATATCAGGAGTCGATGCGGTAACAATCGCGATCCAGACCCCGTTCCTGGACTCCAGGGACCTTGAACCTGATCTCAGCCCACTGATGGCTGGTGTCAGGATGGCGGGACGGCATCTCACAGAAG
The DNA here is from genome assembly GCA_002503135.1 of Methanomicrobiaceae archaeon UBA207. Lineage (GTDB taxonomy): Archaea > Halobacteriota > Methanomicrobia > Methanomicrobiales > Methanoculleaceae > UBA207. The sequence goes on along the minus strand of DARA01000046.1, from coordinate 7,677 downwards.
GGACTCTGGTCGTTCTGGAATCGACTGTCACGCCGGGCACGACAGGTGGGATCGTCAGGGAGGCGCTCGAGGAGGAGTCCGGCATGCGGGCAGGGGAGGAGTTCGCCCTCGCCCATGCCCCCGAACGCGTGATGGTCGGGAGGCTGCTCAGGAACATCAGGGAGCATGACCGCATCATCGGCGGGATCGATGAGGTCAGTACAGAAAGAGCCACTGGGCTCTATTCCCCGGTTCTCACCAGCGGGCGGATCATACCCATGACTGCAGTGGCGGCAGAAGTCACCAAGACCGCAGAGAACACCTTCAGGGACCTCCAGATCGCGGCAGTAAACCAGCTGGCTCTCTACTGTGAGGCGATGGGCGTGAATGTATATGATGTCAGGGCAGGCATCGACAGCCTGAAGGGCGAGGGGGTGACGCGTGCGGTGCTGTATCCCGGTGCAGGTGTGGGCGGGCACTGCCTCACAAAGGACACATACCACCTGGAGCGTGGCGCACGGGTGATGGGTGCGGACCTGGATTACCCTGAGGGAATGGACTCCCTCTTCGTGCTTGCGCGAAACATCAATGATTTCATGCCCTGCCATATGTTTAACCTGACCCGTGCCGGGCTTGAACGCCTTGGCAGACCCATATCCTCATCGAAAGTGGTCATACTCGGGTGGGCATTCATCCGCGATTCAGGTGATGCACGGAACAGTCCTGCTGAACTCTACCGCGACATGATGCTGGAAGCAGGTGCAGAGGTGCATGTCCATGATCCGTATGTGCCCACCTCCCCTGGTCTGCAGATCTCCCGCGATCCCGGTGAGGTGCTCCCCGGGGCTGACGCCGTGGCGGTCTTCACCGCACACCGCATCTATGGCACACTCACTGCCGCAGGTATGAAGGCAGTGATCGGGAAGGAGCACCCGGTTGTCGTGGACGGCAGGGGTGTGATCGATGCGGACGAGTATATCAGGGAGGGCTTTATCTACAAGGGAGTCGGGAGGGGCGACAGGAACCGCCACCCCATTGTGGAGTGAGTGCGTCCGCCCCTGAATGGAGGCATACGAATTATGAAAATACTCCTCGTATCGACGCAGGACTATATCCACCACCCTGTCCCGTCACGCCACCACTACATCTTTGAGGAGCTGGCAAAGAGGCATGAGGTGCATGTGCCGCATTTTCATGTGAGCCGGGGCGGGGAGAGGGAGACGCGGCTGATCGTGCATGAAGCCACCAGGTTCGCTGTAAAGAGCCCGCTCCTCCATTACACCCTCAATGCCCCCTGCCATTTTCATGTGATCAGGGAGATCATCAGGGAGCATGATATCGATGTGGCGGTCGGCGCACACGTCCTTGCCGGGACTGCGATGGTCAGGGCTGCCAGTGAATACGGTGTCCCGGTAGTCTTTGATCTCAAGGACTGGTTTCCCGACTCTGCTGCCGCATATTACAGAAACCGGCTCCTGAAGGCGGCTATACACAGGGCGGTCCTCGCCATCACGAAGTACAACCTCAACCAGAGCGACCTGATCACCACGGTCTCACCCGGTCTGGTCGCGCTCCTCGAAGGCTATGGCTATGCCCCCAGACTGATCACCAATGGTGTTGATACCGACTATTTCAGACCCCTGGATGCGACGGATGGGAAAACGCGTCTTGGCATACCTCCGGATTCGTTTGTCATCGGGTTTGCCGGTACCGTGGAGAGGTGGTACGCACTCGATGACCTGATCCAGTGGATGCCTGAGATCATACGCCGGCATCCCGGGGCGATCCTCCTGGTGGTGGGGGATTCGCTCTTCACAGACTATTCTGCAGAACTGAAGAGATCTGTGGCTGCACTGGGTCTGCAGGACCATGTCATCTTCACCGGGGTGGTCCCGTATCGTGATCTCCCACAGTATATCGCTGCGATGGACGTATGCACCATCCCCCTCTCTCCCTCGCAGTGGGTCAGTATCGCCCTCCCAAACAAGTTTTTTGAGTACTCTGCATGCGGAAAGCCGATACTCTCGACACCGATTCCGGATGTGATGGAGATCGGGGGGGAGCACCTCCACATCTACCGCAACAGGGACGAGTTCATGCGCACGCTCGACGAGATCGTCAGGGGTCCCGGGACGTACCTCCCGGATGTGGGGGACTATAGCTGGAAGAGGAAGGCAGAAGAATTCGAGGAGATATTCAGCACCCTTGTCTCATCCCGCTCCTGAAAACCCAGGCGTATATGGCAGGTGTATAAGACAAATGTATTAATCTCCTCCCCTGATATTCTTTAACTGGAGTATATCAATGCCCCTGCCAGATCTTATGAAATACAGAAAATATGCGGTACCCCTCATCCTCGCTCTCTTCATCATCTTCACGCTCTGGATGAGGTTGATCCCGGCGTCAGGGATAGTCAGTGAAGCCGGTGTGAACCTGCTCGGGAATGACCCCTGGTACAACCTGCGCCAGGTGGAGCAGGTGGTCAGGCATTTTCCGTCATATGCCTGGTTCGACCCGATGACCAACTTCCCCAGTGGCGAGACGATCTACTGGGGTCCGCTCTTCATCTGGATCATCAGTGCCGCCTGCCTGCTCACAGGTGCAGCAGCCCGCCCCGAGATGATGGTCGTCGCGTCATGGGTGCCGCCCCTGATGGCTGCGGCGATGGTGCCCCTGGTGTACCTGATCGGAAAGAGGGTCGCGGACACAAAGACCGGGCTGGTCGCCGCGGGTTTCATCACACTCATATCAGGGCAGTATATGTACAGGTCGCTCTTTGGGTTCGTTGACCACCATATCGCAGAGGTGCTCTTCAGCACCCTATTTGCCCTCGTATATATCTGCGCGCTCGAGTACTCAAAGAGGCACGCCATTGATTTCAGGGATACGGAGACTCTGAAAAAACCGGCAGTTCTGGCAGTGCTCGCGGGTGTGGCATACCTCCTCGGGCTCCTCACGATGCCCACAATGGTCCTATTCGCTCTCATCGTGGCAGTCTTCACTCTCATCCAGTCGGTATATGATTTTTACCGGAGCCGCCCTGGTGAATATCTCCTCTTTCTCAATGCCGTCATGTTCGCCACAGTCATCGGCGGCGTTCTCGCATTCGGCATCAAGCACCCAGGGCTGGGTCCGGCACGCTACACCATCGGGCATGTCTGGGTTTATCTCGCCATCATCGCCGGCACCGGTGTGATGTACCTCTTTGCCCGTGCTCTCAGGGGAAAGCCCAGGTATTATTATCCTCTCGCACTCGCAGGCACAGGCGCTGCCGGCGCTCTCGCCCTCATGCTCCTCTCGCCAGAGATCTACCAGCTCCTGATCGGGAATTTCTTCGCATTTTTCGGTTCGCAGGCGGTCACCCTCACCGTACAGGAGGCGAGACCCTGGACCACCGCCGACGCATGGCGGACATTCCATTACGGGCTGATCCTGATGGCTGGCGGCGTGGCAGCCTTCATCTACCGGAACCTGAGGGACGAGCACCCTGACCAGGTATTCGTCATTGTATGGTCACTGATCATGCTCTTCTCGACCTGGCAGCATATCAGGTACGAGTATTATCTGGCAGTGAATGTTGCCCTCCTCTCAGCGGTATTCATCGGTTCTCTCCTGGATGCCTGTTGGGATGATCTCCGTGGTCTCCTCCTCAGGGTAGTCCCCCCTGATACCGGAGGCGAGGAATCAGAGCCCACCCCGGACAAAAAGAAGACGAAGTCAAAGAAGGGCAGCAAACGCCGGCAGACCCCGGGGGCATCTGCAGGCGGGGAGAATTATTTCAGGCTCGGCGTATTCGTCCTTGCGGTAGCTATATCCCTCCTGTTTGTCACCACCTCGGTCGCCACTGACCATGCCCTCGCCTCGTCGGCGCACCTGAGTGCGATGAATTCCGACTGGCGGGAATCGCTCGAATGGCTGGAGGTGAACACCCCTGACACGGGCGTGGATTATTATGCGATCTATGAGACCAGGGAAGGGTTTGAGTATCCGCCTGAAGCATATGGCGTGATGTCGTGGTGGGACTACGGGCACTGGATCACCTTCATCGGGAAGCGCATACCAGATGCCAACCCATTCCAGAGAGGCGTCAGTGGTGAGAACGGCGCCGCCGCCTTTTTCATGTCATCCACCGAAGAGAGGGCAGCCGCCATACTTGACACACTCGGTACAAGGTATGTGATCACTGACATCGAGATGGACACCGGCAAATTCTGGGCGATGGCGACCTGGTACAACAGCAGCGTGGGCGGGTCGCCGTATCAGAGGGTATTCCTGACGCCATCCCGGGAAGACCCTGATACCTACACCACTGTTACGCTCTATGACCCGACCTATTATCAGACAATGATCTCCAGGCTCCACAACTTTGACACCGGCATGCCAGCCCCGTCATCGGAGGTCTATTACATCGAGTACATGGATGGATCTGTGGCTGGGACGCCATACCCTGTAATCACTGGTGCGCAGGCGACGTCTGCCGCCGTGGCATCAGCAGCTGTGGCAGAGTTTAATAAGAATCCACCCCCAGGGCGTCATGCCGCCGTCCTGAGCAGCAGTATCACCCAGTCCACTGGCATGGTGCCTGCGCTCCGCCACTTCCGTCTGGTGCATGAGTCCCCGACCGATATGATGCCGGGCGATGAGGACGTGCGCTATGTAAAGGTATTCGAGTATGTCCCGGGTGCCAGGATCAGGGGTGAGGGGGTCATCGAGGTCACGCTGGTCACAGATGCGGGCAGGACATTCACTTACCGGCAGGAGAGTGTGGATGGCTGGTTCATAGTCCCGTATTCGACCACCGGCACACCCTATGGCGTGAAGGCGGTCGGGAGTTACCGGATCGCCGGGACCGGCATGGTATTTGACGTCACTGAAGATGCCGTCATGGAGGGGCGGTCCGTCAACTGAACTGCGATGAGATGTTCTGCCATATCCGGGGACATATTTGCAAAGCATGACCTGAAAGGGTATGCGGAGTCGGGAGTGCGCCACCGGCAGGTGCTCTCTGGCGTGCCTGCGGGAGTGAAGTGGATAGACCCGGTCCCGGCATCTGTCCATGACCTTGAGCGGATCCACACCTCCAGGCATATCAGGCTGATCCAGGAGTTTTCACGCGGTTATCATTTCATTGATCCAGATACCTATCTCACGCCCGGCTCTTTTGAAGTGGCATTGGCTGCGGCAGGTTCGGCGATCCTGGCAATTGAGCGCGCTCTTGACGGCGAAGCCTGTTTCGCCCTGGTACGCCCGCCCGGTCACCATGCCGAACGCGACTGTGCGCGCGGGTTCTGCCTATTCAATAATACGGCGGTGGCGGTCGCAAAGGCACTTGACCTTGATTCCGTGGACCGTGTCGCAGTCGTGGACTGGGACCTGCATCACGGCAATGGCACCCAGAACATTTTTTATAATGATGAGAGGGTGCTGTACTGCTCGGTTCATGAGATGAACTCGTTTCCGCGCACCGGCTGGAGCGATGAGATCGGGACGGGATGCGGGAAGGGCTACACCCTCAATGCGCCTCTCAGGTCAGGCTCCACCATCGCAGACTATAAACTCATCTTTGAGGAGGCATTCATCCCTGCCATAGAGCGTTTCAGACCTGATCTCATTGTGGTCTCTGCAGGGCAGGACCCGCTCGCAGACGATATTCTGGGGCATATGCGCCTCGAACCTGTGGATTTCGAGGTGCTGACCGGGTTCCTGCGGGAATCATGCGACCACCCCCTCGCCCTCGTGCTGGAGGGCGGATACGGACCCTCACACGGGAAGGCTATATCCCATATCTTCAGGGGGCTGGCAGGCAGGAGGCTGCAGGAGCGCGAGATGCCGGGTCCCCGCAGGACCACGGAGAAGGTGGCGGAACTGCTCAAAAAAGTTCGGTTTGCCTGATCAAAATGGTGTGGGTTTCCGGATTCTGGCTTTGTCCATGTGTGAGACTTCAAGTCCGGGCACGATTACCCTGACTACCGGCACCTGTGTCCTGGAGAGGTTGCAGATGCAGACCCTGTCCGCATGCCCCTCCAGCTCCTGCAGCGCCACCCTGATATCATCGTCAAAATACGGGGTGCTGAGATCCTCCAGGTCATGCATGGAGATCTCATCGGCATCTCTGAACCACTCCCCGTTGATCCGCTTCATCCTCTCATAACCGGCTTTTTTCAGGATCATCTCACGCTGCGGGTTGCTCCTTCCGCCCTGCAGGTGGGTGGCGCGGCTCTGCGCCACCTCGGTGACAGCCCTGAGTGCTGCGATCTCAGGTGAGCAGTGCGTCCCTGCCCCCATGACCAGGAGACCCGGGTCCTTCAGGAGCGTGTCATCAGCCGCTGCTGCTATGGTGGGGAGCCTGGACCTGCCCATGAGGAGCCAGAGATGAATCCTGATGCCCTTCATCTCAAACCTGTCAAGGAGTTCCCTCACAGGTCCGTCCTGCGTGACAGATATCCTTACCCCCATGTCTCGTTTTTGTTCAGCGACACTGAGCGCATCCCGTTCCACCACCTCAAGCAGGGCATGGAGGATCGCCTCCTCAATGACATTGCCGCTCGCAAGACCGTTTGAGTCGCTCCTGAAGAGTGGCATTGTCATGCCCAGGGTGTCATATGGGTGGAAGACCGCATTGCTCGGGACACACACCTCCTCCTCATTGAGCAGGTCCCATGCAGGCGTCCAGTGGATCTTCTCACTCATCTCAAGTGGTCTGGGCAGGATGAGGTCATTCGGGTCCACGGCGCGGGTAAGCCCGATCTCCTCATAACTGGCATAGTCCATAGGGTCGCCGTGATACTCCCCTGAATGCCGCTCGATCGCCTCCATCATAGCCGAGACCTTCGCCTGCACCAGGTCCTTTCCCTTCCCTGAATGGACCCTGACACCGCCTATGGCAGCGCCGGGTCTGATCGCAGAGAAGCAGGGTATGCCGATCCTGTCGAGGTGCGTGATCTCGGTCACCTCTGTGACACCGATCGCCTCCATTAGCGGGGCGATCTCACTGTAGGTCTCATCAGGTGATTTTACGCGGTGAGTCCCGTCAAAAAACTGTTTTTTTACACGGGAGAGTGCAACTCTCATCATTATAGATTGGGCGGATGATATTTTTATAATTTGTCAGGAAGTAAGTTCATGTGTCAACTACCTCTCCCTTAGAGGGAGGGGCTTGTAACTATGTCAGAGACACGCTACATTCGGCTGGTTGACAGACAGCCTACTCAGGCAAGATATACCCGCCCGAGCAATGTTTCGAGCAGCATTGAGGTCAGCATGGAGTTGAAACCCACATTTCCGACATCGGAACGAAGAGCCGTTACGGTTTCCTCTGTAGGTATGTCCACACACCGAACATTTCTGCGAGGTGTAACGGGCATCGACAAGGATCACATGTTTGCCAAGTTCCTCAGCTTTGTACCGGATAAACTGTTCCAGCTGGTAAAACGACCAGTTGTTAAGTTTCCTGTTGAACTCTCTACTTCTCCGTTTCTGGACACGGATCTTGCTCAGGTTTTCCAGTGCAAACACCGTATAGCCGGAGTTAACAATCTGCTTCGAGATACAGTGGTTGACATCAGTCACAAACCGTCTTTCCCGACCTGTGATTACACGAAGTTTTCGTTTCGCGGATCGGGTGCCTTTGGACTGCAATTGAGAACGAAGATGTGCGTACTTCGACCGTACGTTCTTAACCGGTTTAGAGTTAAAGAA
>DARA01000036.1 GCA_002503135.1 Methanomicrobiaceae archaeon UBA207 | reverse complement strand
CTCTTGACCTGGCAAATGCCGGTATCAAGACCTACCTGGTCGAGAAGGATGTGTCCATAGGCGGGCGCATGTCACAGCTCGACAAGACATTCCCGACACTCGACTGTTCCCAGTGTATCCTGACGCCAAAGATGGTGGATGTGGGCAGAGCTGAGAACATCGAGCTGATGACGTACTCAGAAGTAGAGGCTGTGGAGGGTTACATCGGCAACTTCGACGTCACCATCAGGAAGAAAGCCCATGGTGTCCTGACGATGGATGAGGCTGAGGCAAAAGGCATCTCCGGCGGCGGGTGCAATGGCTGCGGAGACTGTGTGGACGTCTGCCCTGTCATCAAGCCAAATCACTTTGAGGTGGATATGGCTCCCCGCAAGGCGATCTATATCAATCACCCTCAGGTAGTGCCACTCCTCTACACGATTGACTTTGACTCCTGCGTCAAGTGCGGACTCTGCGTGGATATATGCGGCGACAAGAAGGCGATCGACCTTGAGATGCAGGACGAACTCGTCACCGTGAAGGTGGGCACAGCCATCCTGGCGACAGGATATGATATCTTCCCGATTGAGAAGAAGACCGAGTGGGGCTACAAGCGGTTTGACAATGTCATCAGCAGCCTTGAATTCGAACGCCTGATCTGCGCATCCGGTCCGACTGGCGGTCACATGGTGCGCCCGAGCGACGGTGAAACCCCGATGAAGATTGGTTTTGTGCTCTGTGCCGGGTCACGTGACAACACAGGTGTCGGTCACCCGTACTGCTCCCGGTTCTGCTGCATGTACTCCCTGAAGCATGCCCACCAGATTATAGAGAAGATTCCTGGCGCAGTCCCGTACATCTTCTACATGGACATCAGGTCATTCGGGAAGATGTATGAGGAGTTCTACTACCGCATCCAGGAGGAGGGGGCAAAGTTCATCCGTGGACGTGTCGCCAACATCCTCGAGGACCCTGCGACCAAGAACCTGCATGTATATGCTGAGGACACGCTCCTTGGCAGACCTGTGGATGTCGAGCTCGACATGGTCGTGCTCGCCGCGGCGGTGCAGCCCACTGAAGATGCTGACCCTGTCCGCAAGATGTTCGGTGTCTCCCGGTCCCAGGACGGCTGGATGATGGAGGCTCACCCGAAGCTGAACCCATGCGGTACGACGACTGCCGGCGTATTCCTTGCCGGTGTCTGCCAGGGTCCCAAGGATATCCCTGACACAGTGGCGCAGGCAGAGGGAGCGGCATCAGCTGCGAGCATCCCGATTCATACGGGTAAAGTGGAGCTTGAACCCTACTTCGCCCAGTGCATTGAGGAGCTCTGTGCCGGCTGTGGTCTCTGCGTCAATCTCTGTCCCTACACTGCACTCGCGCTCGTCGAGAAGGAAGGGCGCAGTGTCATGGAAGTCACGGAAGCCAAGTGCAAGGGCTGCGGCACCTGCGGAGGGTTCTGTCCGGGCGGTGCTATCAAGATGCAGCATTTCACCAACCCGCAGATCATTTCACAGATCGATGCCTTCCTCGTTGGAGGTGAAGTGTAATGGCAGAAGAATGGAAACCAAAGATCATCGCGATCATCTGCAACTGGTGTTCCTATGCAGGGGCAGACCTTGCAGGCGGAGCCCGTATCCAGTACCCGCCCGACATCCGTGCCATCCGCGTGATGTGCACCGGGCGTGTAAACCCGCTCTTCATCATGAAGGCGCTTGAAGACGGTGCGGATGGCGTGCTGATATCAGGCTGCCACTTCGGTGACTGCCACTACCTTGAGGGCAACTACAAGTCTGCAAAGAGGATGTTCTATCTCAAGAGCGTCCTGAAGAATCTCGGCATCGATGACCGTAGGGTGAGGATGACCTTCGTGTCGGCATCAGAAGGCGCAAAGTGGGCAACAGTCGTTGAAGATGTGGTGAACACAATCACGGAACTTGGTCCAAGCCCGCTTGCCCGGAACAAGTAGGGGGAGGAAGCAGTGGCAAACAAGATCAAGCTCAATCTGATCAGCGGCAGGACGATACAGCAGGGGGTCTCTATGGAAGGCGGGAAGGAAAAACCCGCCTACCGCGACGCCGCCGGAATCATCGAGCTGAGCTCTGAGGGTTTTGAGAAACTGGGTGCATGGCGCAACACCAATGTCCGTGTCTCCAGCGAGTTCGGAAGCGTCGTCGTCAAGGCGGTCGAAGCACTACAGGCGCTACCCGCCGAGACGGCATGGATGCCCATGGGTCCCTGGGCGAACCAGGTGACCGACCCGAATACCTACTCGACCGGCATGCCGACATTCAAGGGCGTACCGATTGAGGTGGAACCGGCAGGAGATGAATCCGTGCTGGGCTCGATTGAGCTGGTGCAAAAGGCAGTCAGGGGTGAACTCTGATGACGAATATGATTACAGATGTGGTCTGTCCGTTCTGCGGCACGCTCTGTGACGATCTGGAGGTCGAGGTCACAGACGACGGGAAGAAGATTCTGAGCGTCTATAATGCATGTGCCATCGGCTCCGAGAAGTTCCTTCATTCACAGGCATCTGACCGGCTGACCCGCCCCCGGATGCAGAAGGATGACGGGACCTGGAAGGACGTCAGTTACAGTGAGGCGATCGACTATACCGCAAAGATGCTTGCAGATGCAAAGAAGCCCCTGATGTACGGCTGGAGCTCAACAAGCTGCGATGCACAGGGTGTCGGCTCCGAGCTCGGGGAGGCTGTTCGTGCCATGATGGATAACACCGCTACGGTGTGCCACGGCTCAACACTCATTGCGGTACAGGACGTCGGTATCCCGAGCTGCACCCTTGGAGAGATCAAGAACCGTGCTGACAGGGTAATCTTCTGGGGATGCAACCCGGCGCACGCCCACCCGCGTCACATGAGCAGGTACTCCATCTTCCCACGTGGGTTCTTCACAGGGAAAGGGAGCAAGGGCAGGAAGGTCATCGTCGTTGACCCCCGTGTGACTGATACCGCAAAACTCGCAGATGTCCACCTGCAGCTCGAGCAGGGGCGCGATTATGAGCTCTTTGACGGGCTGCGCACGGCATTCAAAGGTGAGGTGCTGCCTGACATGGTTGCAGGCATCCCGAAGGAGAAGGTCCGTGAGGCAGCCGATCTCATGAAAAGCGGCAGGTTCGGCATCATCTTCTTTGGCATGGGTGTCACCCAGTCTCTCGGCAAGAACCACAACATCGATGCTGCGATCTCAACGACCAGGGACCTGAATGACTATACAAAGTTCTCAATCATGGCGATGCGCGGTCACTATAATGTGACCGGATCCGGTCAGGTATGGGGGTGGCAGTTTGGATTCCCGTACTGTCTGGACCTCACCCGCGGTTTCGCACGCTATAATCCTGGTGAGACCAGCTCCAATGACCTGCTCAGGAGAGATGAAGTGGACGCGGTCTTCGTGCTCGGCAGCGACCCTGGTGCGCACTTCCCGATCAGTTCTGTAAAGAAGATCGCGAACCTGCCCTCTGTCTGCATCGACCCGCACATGACCCCGACGGCGTCGGTCTGCAAACTCCATGTGCCTGTCGCATTTGTGGGGATTGAAGTAGGTGGGTGCTGTTATCGTATGGACAATGTACCGATCGAGACCCGCAAGGTAGTCGAACCGCCTGAGGGCATGATGACTGACGAGGCATTCCTTGAGAAGGTGCTGGATCGGGTTAAGCAGATCAAGGGGGCGTAAGAGATGGCTGAATATCTCATTAAGAATGGTTTTGTGTTTGATCCCGTTCTTGGGATCAATGGCGACAAGACAGATATTGCCATCAAGGATGGCAGGTTTGTCGAGACCACTGATGTCAGCAGCCCGAAGGTGATCGATGCCACCGGCATGACTGTCATGGCGGGTGGTGTGGACGTCCATGCCCATGTCGCAGGTCCGAAGGTGAATGTCGGCAGGAACTTCCGCCCTGAAGACAAGCTGAAGGTGAAGTATGAGCCGACAAAGGGCGTCAGGCGCATGGCTGGCGGCTTTTCCGTCCCGACGACGCTGAAGACCGGCTATGCATATGCGCAGATGGGTTACACCACTGTGATGGAGGCTGCGATGCCGCCTCTCTATGCACGCCACGTGCACGAGGAGATGCGCGACACCCCGATCATCGACGAGGGGGCGTATCCTGTCTTCGGCAACAACTGGTTTGTCCTTGAGTATCTCAAGAATCACGAGATCGAGAACACTGCGGCATACATCGCATGGCTGCTTCGTGTGACCAAGGGTTTTGCCGTCAAGAACGTGAACCCCGGCGGCACTGAAGCATGGGGCTGGGGTCTGAACTGCCTCACAGTACATGACCCTGTGCCGTACTTTGACATCACCCCTGCCGAGATCATCAGGGGGCTGATCGAAGCCAATGAGTACCTCGGTCTCCCGCACTGCATGCATGTCCATGGCAACGACCTCGGCAACCCGGGTAATTACGAGACCACTCTCGACACCCTGAAGCTGGCTGAGGGGATCAAGCCAAACAGCAAATTCGGACGTGACGAGGTCCTGCACCACACCCATCTGCAGTTTCACTCATATGGCGGAGACAGCTACTCCTCCAAAGGGTTTGAGTCGAAGTCCAAAGAGGTCATGGACTACGTGAACAAGCAGGACAACATCACCATCGACCTCGGCGTGGTCACCCTTGATGAGACCACCACGATGACGGCGGACGGTCCCTTCGAGCACCACCTCTCACACATGAACCACCTGAAGTGGGCAAACTCTGATGTGGAGCTTGAGACTGCAGCCGGTATAGTACCATTCATCTACAACCCGCAGTCATTCATCGGCGTTGCCCAGTGGGCTGTCGGAGTCGAACTGGCACTGTATGCGAAGGACCCGATGAAGTGCTTCATCACCACCGACCACCCGAATGCCGGACCATTCACCAGGTACCCGCGTGTCATGAAGTGGCTGATGAGCAAACAGGCGCGTGATGACCTGCTGGCATCTGCCAAATATGGCGATAAGGTTCGCGAGCGCTGTTACATCGGTGAACTTGATCGTGAGATCTCACTTTACGAGATCGCCATGATGACCCGTGCAGGTTCTGCAAAGGCGCTCGGTCTTGCTCACCTCTATGGGTCGCTCAAGCCGGGTCTTGATGCGGATCTTGCGGTGTATGACTACAACCCCGAGACCGCGGACGATCCGGAGCTGATCGAGCAGGCATTTGGCAATGCACGCTACCTCCTCAAGAGGGGTGAAGTGATCATCAACGAGGGTGAGGTCGTATCGAATGGCAACAAGCGGACGCTCTGGGTGGATGCGAAGGTCAATGAGAATGCACAGGTCGAGCGCGACATCTCAGAAAAGTTCCTGCGGTATTACACTGTCACTCAGAACAACTACGAAGTGGCAGGGAAACACTACCTGCCCAATCCGTATGTGATCGAGGTGGATGCAACACAGTGAGGTGAAGTAGATGGAGACAGTTACATTAACACTCAAAACCCAGCCTGATCTGT
>DARA01000047.1:2912-4137 GCA_002503135.1 Methanomicrobiaceae archaeon UBA207 | reverse complement strand
ATCCACGGGAAAAAAGGTTGGTTTTTAGAGATAGGGATTCCGCAGCCCGCGTGGCGAGCCGTCTGCCCTGAGACCGAATGTCGCACGTGCTTCAAGAGTCTTCTGGTTCTTTGTGATCTTGTCGGTTGCGAGTTTCGTGACCAGCTCGAGACCGGGTTTGACATCCTCGATCGGCTTGACCTCGAAGCACCCGGCATCGGCTGCCCTGCTCCAGACATCATCACCAATCTTCGTCCTCACGAAGACCGTGCTCCATCCATCGGGACTCCCGACTGAACCGGTCGAGACATCGGCGAGGTTTGCAACATAGTCGAGACAGACATGGCATCCCGGCTGCTCGTACTTGTGGGTCACCTTCAGCGGGATCTGGGATACCGCACCGCGCTCGGTATAGACCGAGAACTTGCCCTTGCCGATATCCATCTTCGCCGCAGACTCCATCTTGACATTGCAGTGGTCCTCCACCAGCATCTCAAGCGACTGGTACGGGAAGTTCTCCATGCAGAAGATGCCGAGTGCAAGCGCAATCTTGTCAGGCACATCTCTCAGACCCACAGGATACAACTGCCCCTTTCTCACAGCCAGCATCTGGCAGGGCGTTCCCACAATGCCCACCTTGTCGAGACCATAGCTGCGTGTCGCCTCCTTGATCATCGAGACATTCGGGCAGATATTGTACTTCGTACCCATTGCCGCCAGAAGTTCATCCCTGTTCGTTGCGATCATTGGCTCGGGTTTCCAGGGTGTGTCCCCGGACCCGGCGACGATTGCACCGTCGATGATGCCCTCTTCCAGAGCAAATGCAAACATCTGGGTGACTATCCCGCCGTCCTGGGCGCCCTTCAGGATCTCCTTATCTGTACTCCGCGCCGAGACGCAGGTCTTGTAATTGCCGAGAACCATTTCAAGCACCCCCGGGAGCCATGGCACCATTTATGATCTCCATAATGCCCTCGAACTGATTGATCACGTCGAGATTGGCGAAGCTGCGCGGACACTGGGCATAACAGGCGCCGCACTTGATGCAGAGGTCACGGTTGATATTCGGCTTCCCGAACTCCATCGTGATCGCCCTCACCGGACATGACGCCGCACAGCACCCGCAGCCCATGCAGAGACCCTGGTTGATCACATTATACATGAGATCGCACCCGCAGGCATCGCTGCTCCGGTCCACTGCACTTCCTGCACTTGCAAGATTCATCAGTGGCGCGAGGTACTTGGT
>DARA01000047.1:0-2520 GCA_002503135.1 Methanomicrobiaceae archaeon UBA207 | reverse complement strand
GGTGTGGGCGCACAGCCCGGAATATAGACATCGACGTCGATGATATCTCCAATCGGTACAAATGACTCGTGCTGCGGCTGGTTCCACTGACCGCCGCGTCCAAACCGCGTGATGTTGCCGTAACAGGCGCAACCGCCGAGAGCGACAACCACAGTCGCATTCTTCCGAGTCTCCAGAATCTCTTCTACGGACGTCTTGTCCTGCAGACACACTGAACCCTCAACCAGTGCCACATCCATCTTGGGGATGTGCCTGACATCTGCGAGGGTCAGGGCATAGACAAGGTCCGCATAATTGTCAAGAATCGTCAATAAACCTTCATAGTTATCTGCAAAGGACACGAGACATCCGGTACACCCGCTCATGTGTACGTGCCCCACAGTAATCTTGTCTGCCACAGGTTTCTCCTCCTTAGTAGCTTCCACCTTATGTTCAGTACCTGCATCACCAGGCATCGCCGCAGGTTTCTCCCGCTGCGGCTGCCCTGTGATCAGGTTCCTGATGGCTGATAGCAGTCCCATAATCCACCCCAATTTCATTCAGTACTTCACGTACTGCCCTGGGAATGGCCGATTTAATCTCATCAGTCAACCCGATTTCAAAATCGGGCGCAGTAACGCGTCCCGGCTGGCATCCAATAACAGTGATATCTATGTGGTCTTTGAGCACCTGCAGGGGTTCTGTCAGGTCCCATGAGTGGGCGTCCCTGTAACTGCCCGGAGGCAGGTCCTCCACCCTGAACTTTGCAAGCGTCCCGGGTTCAGCGCCGAAGTCGGCGATATCAATGATCACCACCTTCCGCGTCACCTCCGGGTCAAGCATCGTAAAGACGAAGTGCGGACCACCGAGTCCGGCATCTATCACCTTCATGTTATCAGGTAGTTGCAGCCTGCCCAGTTCCCCGGCTACAGCAGGTCCAAACCCGTCATCCGCAAAGAGCGGATTCCCGCAGCCGACGATCACAATCTCTGGATACAAAACCGACATTACTCTCACTCGATGAGCTTCTGGGCCACTATCCTCTTGTTCTCATCAACAACGATCATGTGGGTTGCACATGACACACATGGGTCGTACCCGCGCACAATTACTTCAGCGAGCTGCCATGGCGCACCTTCGAGCGCACGGCTGCATGTCGGGAAGTTCCAGGTGGTCGGCACAAGCAGGGAATACCACTGCACCCTTCCGTCCTTCACCTTGGTGAGGTGGACATCTGTTCCACGCGGCGCTTCATTCGCTGCCCAGCCAAATGAGCCGTCACCCTGCGGGATCTCGTCTGCGAGCACCTTCCCTGAGGTGTCGAGGGCGTCGAGTGCACTGATCATCGCATAGAGACAGTCAGTGAATTCCATCTGACGTGCCACCTGCTGACCAATGGTGCCCTTCTCATCAAAGTTCTTGAACTGGACAAGCCGCGCCCTCGGACCAACCTCAACAGGCTGACCATCGTACATGGGCACGCCGGTGCATGCCTCCATCTGCGGCCACGCCTTGTTCCCTACGGGCGTCGTCCCGCCGACAGGATAGTCAGGGTCCTCCAGAGTGATCTCCACCTCACCCATGTACCAGTCCCATGGACGGACTTCTCTCCAGCGCTCGGGGTGCCATGTGGGTTCGTCGTCAAGGCTCGAACTCCCGTATATCGGGTCCGTCGCCATATAACCCTGGTTATGGTACCCGAGATCCTTGGGGATGGGAATTTCCTTGCCGCCGACTTCTGCCCAGTCACGCTTCTGGTAATTCCGCAGAACAGCGATCATGAAGTCCATCTGTTCATGCGCCAGCACGACACCCTCCTTTGCCAGGTCGTACATCTTCGCCTTTGCACGCGGGGCGACATTCGTGTACATGCCGCCCACACGCGGGTTGCTCGGGTGAATCGCCTCGCCGCCGGCGATCTGAGCAATCGTCTGAGCAATCATACGGAGCGTCTGGATGCGCTTTGCCACAGAACGAACCGGCTCTTCAGGAGTGAGCGGGTTGATCTTGGTGTCAGTCCCTGGAAGGTACATGTCAGGAAGGGTCAGTATGTTGTGCAGTGCATGGCTGTGCAGCCTGTTGGCGCACTGTAGTATCACCCTGAGCAGGTACGCATCGTCAGGGATTTCGCACCCGATCGATGCCTCCATCGCCTCGATGCCGGCAAGGGTGTGTGCTATCGGACAGATACCGCAGACCCTTGAAGCAATCTTTGGCGCCTGATCCATCGTCTTGCCGATGGCGAGCTTCTCAATCCCCCTCACCGGAGTGATGCTGAGCCAGTCGCCACGTTCGATGATCCCCTCCTCGTCTACTTTCAAAACGAGCTTGGAATGCCCCTCATGCCTCGTGGTTGGGGAAATTTCTACTACTTTCGACAAATCTATCGCCTCATCTTCGTCTTTATAGTGTGTTCTCAATGCCATACCAGAGTAATGTAGATCTCTTGATACTCTCACGTACACATGTACGCCAAAACTTACTTATGAGAGGGCATCTGTTATAGTTTTCCATTAAATACCCCATCTTTCGCATGTCTCC
>DARA01000003.1:440-5975 GCA_002503135.1 Methanomicrobiaceae archaeon UBA207 | reverse complement strand
CCGGCATTTGCCAGGTCAAGAGACGCCTGCATACCGGCGATGCCGCCGCCCACCACCATTGCAGCGTGCTCGACCGGGACACTCTTCGGGATGAGATCCTCGAGGAGGCGCGCTTTTGCAACCGCGATGCGCACTGTGTCCTTTGCCTTTGCCGTAGCACCTTCACGGTCATGCATATGCACCCAGGAGTTCTGTTCACGGATATTTGCCATCTCAAACCTGAACGGGTTCAGCCCGCCTTCCCTGGTGGCGGTCCTGAATGTGGGTTCATGGAGACGCGGGGAACATGCCGCAACAACTGTACCTGTCAGGTCGTGCTCCTTGATCGCTTCCTTGATCATATTCTGACCCGGAGTGGAGCAGACATACTGGTAATCCTCTGCATATGCCACACCCGGTAACGTCTTCGCGTACTCAATAAGTTCTTTTACGTCGATTGAGCCTGCGATATTGGTACCGCAATGACACACAAAGACGCCGATTCTTGCTTCTTCATTTTCTGCCATTTTTGTCCCTCCTCACAGGATCTTCTCCAGGAACGGTTCACAGGAGACCGCATGGAGATCGAGTGCGAGTTCATCCGGACTCATGCCCTGTGCCAGTCCAAGCATCTCATTGAAGTGCAGGACCGGGAGACCGTAGTCGATGCCAAACTTATCCTTGATCTCTACCTGACCGCGGTCATACTGCAGCTGGCAGAACGGACAGACCTCTGTCAGTGCATCAGCACCAACTTCCTGCAGATTGATCATCTTCTCATTGGTGATGTCGAGCGAATGGACGATGTCGTACCCGCGGACACCGCCTCCGGCGCCACAGCACTGCATCTTGTTGCGGTACTGGACCGGCTCAGCCCCGAGTGCCGCAACGAGCTCCTCAATCCACATCGGGTTGTCGGTTTCACCAAAGTGCCGCTCCTTCTTCGGCTTCATCAGGTGGCAGCCATAGTGTACAGCCACCTTCGTGCCGGTCAGCGGACGGGTGACACTGTCGGCGATCTTCTTCACGCCGCAGATCTTGGGGTCATAGTAGAGCTCTGCCAGGTGCCAGACATCAATGGAACCCTTGAACTCCATGTCAATCTCTGCGAGCACCTCGTTGACGCCGTCGCGGAGTTCGTCATTCTCCTTCAGCTTCTTGTTGACCTCATAGATGGACTTGTAGCACCCATTGCAGATCAGGGCGATATCGGTCTTCATCTCTTCGGCAAGCACCACATTCCGGGCTGCCATCGCATACCAGACATTCAGGTCGATTGAGCCGAACGCACCCGGCGCCGGGCAGCAGCTGCCGCCCTTCAGTGGCACGAGCTCAATCCCGACCTTCCTGCTGGTTGCGATGGCAGATGCCTCACAGCCAGGGTAACGGTTTGGTGCGATACAGCCAAGGAAGAATGCATATGTGTGCATGTTTTCTGCCATGGTTACTGTCCCTCCTCAGAGAGTATTCTGTCTGCATTTTCTTTTAGATCATAGTGATGCATGATCTTCTGGATTCCCTCAATGAATTCAGGGTACATGTGTGTCGTTGGCGGGTCGGCGGTCAGTCCGAGTTTCGTGCGGGCTGCCCTGTTTGCATCATTGTTCGGCACGCCATGCCCGCTCGTATAGATCATCTGAACCGTCTTCAGGAAGTTCTTGGGGACGATGTCCAACTTGAATGCGAGGTTCCTCATCGCCATGATCACATCTGTGGGTGCCAGGTCGCGCGGGCACCGGTCTGTACAGCTGTAGCAGGTCGTACAGAGCCAGAGATCGGGATCTGTGAGTGCCTCCATCTCCAGCCCCATCACTGCGCGGCGCATAAACCGCCTGATACGGTATGAACTCCGCGGAGCAGAGGGACATGAACCGGTACAGGTCCCGCACTGGAAACACATGTGAGCGAGAGTGTCCCCGATCTTCTCGACCTCTTTGGTAAAGTTCGGGTTTGCGTCGCTGTTGTAGAAGTACTGGTCCTTCAGTTTTTCTTCAAGCTGCGGGTCTCCGTAATTTTTCACTGTTGCCATTTCAATACCTCACGCGTTCTCCAGAACTTTGATTTCAACTTCACCGGGAGGCACCTCTTCCCTGACCTTTGAAGTCCTTGGAACGAAGAGCTTCTCCTTGATGGTGTTGAAGAGATCGGTCTCCTTGCCCTTCATACGAACAGCGGTCCGCTTCAGGATGATGGCATCCTCAGCCGGACAGGCATTCACACAGGCGCCGCAGTAGATGCAGAAGTCCTCGTTGATAGCGATGTTCGGCTCTATCTCTCCCTTCATCTCAGCGGCAGGCACCGGAGTCGGGAGATAAAGCGCGTTTGCCGGACATACATCCACACAGGTGGAGCAGCCTCCGGGGCACTTGTCTGTGTTGATCTCAATCTCGCCCTCAAAGATCTTCTCGACCGTCATCGCCTCGGTCGGACAGTTCACCGCACACCACCTGCAGGTGCAGCAGTCATCATCGATGATCTCCACTGTGCCCTCGATCTTGTTGGAGACGATCTCACGCTCAATGGTGATGCACTCCTCGGGGCACATCTCAGCACAGATATTACATGCATCACACTGCGCCTCGTCCCAGACTACCTCACCCTCGACCTTGCCTGATTCCGCGCTAAAGGGTTTGAGCTTCACGTCGATCGCCGGACAGAGGATGTCGCAGATGCCGCAGAGCGTACACTTCTCTTCATCAACTTTGAAGGAGAGGTTCGCTTTCAGGGCAAGATTACGTCCTTTGCCATCAAGGGAGGTTCCCTCAAACTCAGATACATCACGATTGATCGCGTCCCCGGGGCAGACTTCCTCACAGATCGTGCAGTTCACGCACTTTTCATCATCAATCCTGGTGACCATGTCGTACTCAGGGAAGCCTTCCTTCTCCAGAATCGGGAGTCGGTCTTCACCGTCGATCATGAGCTTCACCGCAGTAAACGGGCACATGACCACACAGACACCGCAGTACGAACATTTTGTCTCGTCAATGTCCACGGGTGTCGCGTAATCAATCGCGCCCCTGCGGGTGGCGCCCACGGGACCAAGCGATACTGCCTCTTCAGGACAGGCGTCAACACAGATTCCGCATCCAGTACACTTCTCTGAATTCAGAACCAGGTTATTCACCTGCTGCAGAAGCTTCTGCTCCATGATGACGTTTTCACCTTCACGCCTCTTGGAGAACTTCGGAAAAATTGTCATGTAAATTGCCTCACTCCTATGCTTCCTCTTCAACCAGGGGTTTTGACCCGGTTTCCCAACGCCCTGTAAGCTGTATCACATCGTATGGACATGCCTTGACGCATACGCCGCAACCGGCGCAGAGCTCTGCATTGAAATCCAGTACAGTAGCCTTGCCGTTCTTGACCTTGTAGATCTTCTCATCTGTAACTGGATCCAATGTATAGAGCTCCAGTGCATCCACAGGACATGCGACCACACAGTTGTTACAGCCGGTACAGCGTTCCATATTAATGTGCAATGCAAATGCCATGGTACCACGCACCAACTTATCGATATAAAATCGACTAAGGAGAAAGTTGTAAAATAGAATAGATAAACCTTCTGAAATAACGCGGATACAACAGAGTTCAAAAAAAGGATGGATTGGCTGGGGCAACTTGATTTAGTGTACTTATTCAATATGTTAATAAACCCTGTATTGGATCAGCGGAAGTTTCCATGCGTCTCTACGCTACGGTGCAAAATATATACAAACAGAGGACTTAGCCCCACATCAAAGATGGGAGATGCCCAATGACAGACCGCCACGAATAGTCACGAACCCACGATGACAAAGGCAGGCGGCACATCCTGCTGTCACACCCGCATACCCGCGGACCACGTCTATTTCTATGTGAACCCGATCGGGCGGTTCCATGGACAACTCTGCTATGTGGAACTTGACATATTCTATGACGGCGCCGATCCTGATCTCGGAAAGAAGATCCAGGAATATAACAGGATACAGTTCCCGCGCCTTCTGGATGCAGGTATTTACGGGTGGTTCAGACCCTATGCCGGGATAATTGAGCCGACTCTCGACCGGATCGGGTATCAGGCGGAACTCTGGAAGAAGTTTATGGAATTCGCTGATCCGAACCATATCATGAACCCGGGAAAATTGTTTTAGGACATAGAGAGGGCAGCCGGGTGATGACTGACCTCATCGATCCCGGATCAAACCGGTTTTTGGTGTTCTCGTCAGGGATAGATGTGACATCCCTGATCATGCCCTGCCTGGCTTCTCCGGTTCATCTCCATCATGCCGGCGCCGGAATTCCCGGGCAGACAAAAAAAGAAAGATTATTTTAGGTCAATCTATGATATATCTCTGAACAAGGAGTTGAGATTCATGGAATTAAATGGTGTTACTATCGATGATACATATGCAGAGGCGTTTCCCATCTGGGTATCCCGCGTAATCATCACTGCTGTTACAGAGCAATGGGCATACAAGGCAGCCACTGAAGCCACGGGGTTTGCCACTTCAACAATCGGATGCCCGTGCGAGGCAGGGATCGACTGCTTTGTGCCGGCAGAGAGCACGCCTGACGGACGCCCGGGGTATGCGATCATGATCTGTGCAGGCAAGAAGAAGCTGAAAGAGCAGGTGGTCGAGCGTCTTGCCGAGTGCGTGCTTACCGCACCGACAACAGCTGTCTTTGACGGTCTTGCCGACGTGGCAGGAGATGTGGATGAAACGATCCCTGTAAAGCTCCACTTTTTCGGCGACGGGTATGAGGAGAAGCGTGAGATAGGCGGGAGGACCGTCTGGGCGATCCCGATCATGGAGGGCGAGTACATCGGCGAAGAGGAGTTCGGCGCCGTCAAGGGTGTCGCAGGTGGCAACTTCTTTGTGATGGGTGAGAACCAGATGGCAGCCCTCACGGGTGCGGAAGCGGCAGTCGATGCGATAGGTCTCGTACCGGGCGTGATCACGAGTTTCCCTGGCGGAGTGGTCGCAAGCGGATCCAAGGTGGGAAGCCTGAAGTACAAATTCATGGGTGCGAGCACCAATGAAAAATACTGCCCCACCCTGAAGGACAAAGTGAGTGAGAGCATGGTGCCTGACGGCGTGGGTGCGATCTATGAGATCGTCATCGACGGTGTCAGCGAAGCTGCGGTGAGTGAGGCGATGGAGATGGGCATCAGGGCGGCGGTGAAGGTGCCGGGCGTGACCTACATCAGCGCAGGCAACTTTGGCGGCAACCTTGGTCCATTCAAGATCAGGCTGCACGAAATCCTTTAACCTTTTTTTGTCTCTCTGCCACAGGCGGCACTGAACTGAACCCCCGCACCCCATCACTATAAATACCGCTTCCCTGATATTAGAGATTTAAAGGAGGGATCTATAGATGAAGTACGGAAACAGAATAATTCAGATTGTGACACTGCTGATCCTGATCGCCTGTCTTGCACCTGCGGTTCAGGCAGCAGAGCCGGCAGCAGAACCTGCGGCGATCAGGGGCACGATGAACTCTGCCTTCACATGGAGCCAGCTGGGGACAGCTGTGGTATATGGTCCGTCAGCGGAAGATCCGGAATGGAATAGC
>DARA01000003.1:0-142 GCA_002503135.1 Methanomicrobiaceae archaeon UBA207 | reverse complement strand
GAAGATCCGGAATGGAATAGCTGGAAAGTCTATGTTCAGCCGGACGGATGGGCATGCGAAAATTACGAGATGACTGTCACTGATCCTGGTACAGGAGCTTCAAAAACACTCCAGTTCACTATCGCGCCGGCGAGTGAATACT
>DARA01000066.1 GCA_002503135.1 Methanomicrobiaceae archaeon UBA207 | reverse complement strand
ATCTCTGTATTTAAGTTTAGGATTAACTTAAGGCTTGTCTGGTCCTGCCTCCGATGTTACGAAAACTGGAGGTAAAAGTATGAAAACAAGAATCAGAATGCGTTTACCTTAGAAAAATCTTTCAAAAGAGTCGGAGGAGTAAGCCCCCTTCTGTTCATGGCGGCATTCAGCTTAGCGCCATACCCGGGCAGGCACCGGATTGCCTGTATGCCCTGTTCTGGCTTGCACCCGCAGGGATTCACCGTTTCATCGGTTCCTGCTGTTACGTTCAGCGAGTTAACTCGCGCCATACGGCGCTTCTCGCCCTTACGGGCTCTGTCGCATCATCACTGGCAGCAGGGCGTGTCGTTTCTGTGCCATCGCCGTGGCTCTCGCCACCCGCACTTGCATGCGGCTGCGTATCCGGTTGGTGGGGGGACTTTCCTCAGCAGCCCAAAGGCCACCGTCAGCCGCCCTCTCCCTCTCTATTCACATCTCCCCTAAGGGGGGAGGTGTTCAAGCACGTTTCTCTAAAAACGGTGCGTTAATAATATATGTCTCCCATTATTATTAATGGAAGTGCTCAGTCCTGATGAGGGGCGTCTGGCAGTGCACCTGGCACGTCAGGCACTTACTGGTGCGATACAGGGCAGGAGTATCCACCAGCCGGACCTGCCTCTCCCGCCGGTATTTGAGGAGGATCGTGGCGTGTTCGTCACCATACGACGGCATGGGATGCTGCGGGGGTGCATCGGTCTGCCATATCCTGTATATCCTCTCAAAGAAGCGCTCATCGAAGCTGGCGTCTCAGCCGGAACAGCAGATCCAAGGTTCCCTCCCGTAACAGAAGATGAACTGGATGATCTTGAGCTTGAGGTCACCATACTCTCAGTACCTGAGGTCCTGGACTGTCCGCCAGCCGAACGCCCTGATCATATCCTTGTCGGGAGAGACGGGATCATAATCCGCGGCATGGGCAGGAGCGGACTTCTCCTCCCTCAGGTGCCGCTGGAATACGGCTGGGACAGCAGGGAGTTTCTTGACCTGACCTGTGCAAAGGCAGGGCTGCCTGCAGGGTGCTGGAAACGCGCTGATGTTGAAGTCTGCAGATTCGAGGGGCAGATATTCAGCCACCCCGCCGGCTCTGGTGCAGAGGCGAAGTAGCCCGGACTACGCGCCCTGCCGCCCAGGCAGATGGCGGATCAGATGCAGCAGATACAAGATGGAAATTAACAGGTGATCCCATGACAATCAGTTTTGAAGTCATTCACAAGGACATCATGGGCAGGTGCGGCAGGCTGAAGGTGGGGGAGCGGACGGTCCGCACACCCGCACTCCTGCCAGTGATCAACCCGCATCTCCAGATCATCACTCCGCGTGAAATGCAGGATATGGGTGTTGAGGCGGTGATCACCAATGCATACATCTTCAATATGAGCAGGACATACCGTGACGCCGCACTCAGAGACGGTCTCCATTCAGTGCTCGATTTTGACGGTGTGATCATGACTGATTCAGGTTCGTTTCAGCTGTCTGTTTATGGTGATGTGGAGATCAGCAATCTCGAAACCCTTGCATTCCAGAAGGCGATCGGGAGTGATATCATTGTGCCGCTTGACATCCCCACACCTCCTGGTGCCGA
Source organism: Methanomicrobiaceae archaeon UBA207 (assembly GCA_002503135.1). Taxonomy (GTDB): domain Archaea; phylum Halobacteriota; class Methanomicrobia; order Methanomicrobiales; family Methanoculleaceae; genus UBA207. The sequence goes on along the minus strand of DARA01000066.1, from coordinate 12,859 downwards.
CCGGTCCACGGCAGAGGAGGACCTCGCCGTGACGATGGAGAGGATACGCGAAGCCTGCATGAAATTCAGGGATTCAAGCCCCGCAGCCCCTGTTCAGGGGGGCATTTTCCCTGATCTCAGGGAGGCGGCGGCGAGGGAGGTGCGGGAGACAGGAGCCGTCTTCTGCCCCATCGGTGCGGTTGTTCCGCTGATGGAGTCCTACCGCTACAGGGAACTGGTGCAGGTCGTTCTTGCCGCGAAGAAAGGTCTCTCTCCGGCGTCATGCGTCCATCTCTTTGGTGCAGGTCACCCGTCAATGTTTGCTCTTGCCGTCGCCATGGGATGCGACCTCTTTGACTCTGCCGCATATGCGCTCTACGCAAAGGAGGGGAGATACCTGACGCCTCACGGCAGCCTGAAGATAGATGAACTCGCCGAACTTCCCTGCGCCTGCGGGATATGCAGGACCCATACGGCAGAGGAGATCAGGAAGTCGGAAGAGAGGGAGCGGCTGCTTGCACTTCACAACCTTCAGGTTACGCTTGCAGAGATCGCACGGATCAGGCAGGCGGTTCAGGACGGGACACTCTGGGAGCTCGTAGATGAACGGTGCAGGAGCCATCCGCGGTTGCTTGATGGTTACCGTGAGCTCCTGCGCCATACCCCGATGCTCGAATCCAGTGACCGGGTCTCCAAACGCCGCTTCTTTTACCGCGGTGCTGAGACCTGCTCCAGGACAGAGGTCCTGCGCTACCACCAGATGATCACCCGCATCGGCGTGGGCAGGCGGGTGCTGATCACCTTTGATCAGAGGGTGGCTGAGGGTTTTGACACCATCCTGTACTTCAAACCTCCGTTCGGTCCATACCCGCCAGGACTTGGGGAGACGTTTCCCATCGGGCAGTCCGAGGTGCCTGAATGGGACGAGGAGATGGTCAGGAGCGGGTGCGCAGGCATCAGGCGCCTGATGGAGGAGAACCCTGGTTCCGGGTTTGTGATCTGGTGCGGGGAGAGGTGGGGGGGACTCGTCACCAGGGAGTTGCCGTCTGCGGAGGTGTGGTGTGAGCCTGTATGAAGTGAGGAAGAGGGACGGTTGCGCCCGTATCGGACTTTTCAGGCATGGCGATCAGGAGATAACTCTCCCTGCCGTGGTTGATACAGACGACCTCTTCCCGTCGCTCCGCCAGCAGCGCTTCACGAATGTGCCTCTTGGTGCAGGGGCGGATTTTGTCAGGGCGTATCACATCCGCGGTGAGGGTCAGCCGGCAGCGGTCCATCCCGCGATAGAGAACGTGGTGTCTTCAGGAGACTGTGTGATGGTCTCCAACTGGCATACCGCCCTCGCGGACCCTGATAAATATGTGAAATGGCTGATCAGGCTGAAGGAGTCGATCCCGCCTGATACTGCATGGTACGCACCGGCATCTGCCCTGCCCGGCACCCTCTGCATGCTTGTCTACTCAGGTTTCGACCTCTTTGATTTCCGTGCTGTCGACCTGAGGTCGGTGCAGGGCATATTCTGCACACCCCTGGGTGAGTTCCCCGGGGAGGTCATGGACGAGGGGCTATGCGGGTGCGAAGGCTGCCGACAGGGCGACCTTCACCTCCACAACAGGCTTGCGGTTCAGAGTGAGGCGGCACTTGTGAGGAATTACATCAGGTCTTCACACCTGAGGGAGCTCATGGAGTCCAGGTGCCGGGCAGACTCCTCGCAGGTGGCTGTACTCCGGCGTCTCGACACGCACTACCCTTACATGGAGCGCCGCCTCCCTGTTGTACGCAATGTCAGCATGCTGGCGAATTCAGCAGAATCTCTGAATAGAACCGAGGTCAGGCGTTTTGCTGAACGGGTGACTGATCGGTTCGCACCCTCCCGCACAGACGTGGCAGTCCTCCTGCCGTGTTCGGCAGGGAAACCATATTCCACATCCCAGAGTCACAGGAAGTTCATCGCCACCGTGGCAAAACGTGCACATGAACTGATCGTCACGTCACCTCTTGGTCTGGTGCCGAGGGAACTTGAAGGCGTGTATCCCGCCGCCCACTATGATGTGCCGGTGACCGGTTACTGGGACAGGGAGGAGCTGGCATTCGCCTCTGAGGTCATTGCACGTTACTTTGCCAGGCACAGGTATTCCCGGGTGATCGCACACCTTGACGGGGGTAGTCGCACTGCGGCAGAGATGGCGGCTGAAATATGCGGCATAGATCTGGAGGTGACCTGCAGGGGTCACCCTGCATCAGGTGAATCACTCCGCTCGCTCGCCGGTTCACTGGAAGGTGAGCCCGGAAAACAGACAGATATGGTGCGCGGTGTCATCTCATGGCAGTTCAATGAGGTCATCGCGACCAGTGGCATGTATATCAGGGGGAGAGGCGAACGACAGGCGGTAATGCGCGGAAAAGTGCAGGTCTTCAGCGTGGACGCGGGCACAGGGCTGCTCCGCCCCACATTTGAGGGCTGGAAGATGTTGGGCAGGGGTTATCGCGTTCTTATAGATGATTTTATTCCTCAGGGCGACGTCCTCGCGCCCGGTGTTACTGATGCTGACTGCAGCATCCGTGAAGGTGATGAGGTATATGTCTGCGGCAGGATGGCAGAGGCGACCGGGCGTGCTGTGATGGGTGCGGATGAGATGCTGAGGTCCGGCAGGGGCGTGGCGGTCAGGCTGCGTAAAGTGAAGAAGTTGTAAAGAACCCGGAGAATGAAAATATACTGCAGACTGAACCCGACAATAAGGTGTGATTTTTTTGTACAGGATCAAAGAGAAAAAAGAACTCGCAGATGGGATCTACGAGTGCTGGATAGAGGCGCCTCATATCTCGCGCCATGCGCGTGCAGGTCAGTTTTTAGTCCTGAGGATCGATGACTCCGGCGAACGGATTCCGCTCACCATCTCGGGTGTTGACGGCGATGACGTCCGCGTCATCTACATGGCAGTCGGGAAGACCACACATTATCTTGCCTCGCTCGGTGAAGGGGATCTCATCAGGGACGTTGCAGGACCCCTTGGAACGCCGGCAACGATCAGGGACTATGGCACCTGTGTGGTGATCGGAGGCGGGGTGGGCATCGCATGCACGCCCATCATTGCAAAGGAACTGAGAGAGGCAGGGAACCGCGTGATTGGCATCATCGGTGCCAGGAATGCCGGGCTCCTCATATGCGAGGATGAGATGCGGGATGTCTGCGACGAACTGTTCGTCTGCACCGACGACGGCAGCAGCGGCTATCACGGGTTTCCGGCAGGTCTCCTGAAGCGTGAGCTGGAGGCGCTGAGCATTGATGCCGTCTGGATCATCGGACCGGCGATCATGATGAAGATCACCTCTGAGGTGACAAGACCCTATGGTGTGAAGACATTTGTGAGCCTCAACCCCATCATGGTGGACGGCACCGGCATGTGCGGATCGTGCAGAGTGACTGTCGGTGGTGAGACAAAGTTCGCGTGTGTGGACGGACCTGAATTCGATGCGCACCAGGTTGATTTTGACGAACTGATGCGCCGTCAGCGGATATATCTTGATCAGGAGAAAGAGGCGCTGGCTCTCTACCAGAACCATGAGTGCAGGTGTATGGGGGACCGGAAGCATGCGTGACAGGTCGCCGGATCTCCGTATCCATGATTTTCAGGAGGTGGACCCTGGTCTCAACGGACAGGAGGCGATCGCAGAGGCGATGCTCTGCCTGCAGTGCAAAAAACCGTTGTGCGTTGATGGCTGCCCTGTCGGCATCGACATCCCTGGATTTATTGCGCAGGTGGCTGAGGGCAATTTCTTGGCGGCATATGAGATCATCAGGAGCGAGAATATGCTGCCTGCCATCTGTGGGAGGGTCTGCCCGCAGGAGGTGCAGTGCGAGGGCGCCTGCGTACTTGCCAACAAGGGGAGTCCTGTTGCCATCGGCGCTCTGGAACGCTTTGTGGCAGACCGGGCGCGTGAAGAGACCGACCCGAAACCGCCTGCCCTGGCGGAACAGACCGGAAAACGCGTTGCGGTCGTGGGTTCAGGACCTGCAGGAGTCACTGCAGCCGCGGAACTGGTGCGGAGAGGGCACAGTGTCACCATATTCGAGTCCCTGCATGAGGCAGGCGGTGTACTGATATACGGCATCCCTGAATTCCGGCTGCCCAAGGAAGTGGTCAGGGCAGAGATCGAGGGTGTGAAAGACCTCGGCGTCACGGTGCACCTCAATCATCTCGCCGGGCGGAGCATCACACCCGAGGAACTCCTTGGTCATGACGCGGTGTTTCTGGCGATGGGGGCGGGTCTCCCGCATTTCATGGGGATTGATGGTGAGAACCTCAATGGCGTTTATTCTGCGAATGAATTTCTCACCCGTGTCAACCTGATGCATGCAGACAGGTTTCCTGAATCCGACACCCCTGTAATGCAGGGTAGGCGCGTGGCAGTGGTGGGCGGCGGCAATGTGGCGATGGACGCTGCCCGCGTCGCCCGCCGGCTCGGCGCAGAGGCGGCTCTCATCTACCGCCGCCGCGAGGAGGATATGCCGGCGCGGAAGGCAGAGACAGAGCATGCGAAGGAGGAGGGCGTCAGGTTCATCACCTGCGCCAATCCGGTGAAGATCTACGGGGAGCAGTCTGTCACTGGCATTGAATGTCTGAGAATGGATCTGCAGGGGACAGATGAAAGCGGCAGACCTGTTCCGAGACCTGTGGAGGGGAGTAATTTTGTGGTGGATGCCGATCTCTGCATCATTGCGATCGGGCAGAGCCCCAATCCACTACTGGCACGCATGATCCCTGGTCTCAGACTTGGGAAGAGAGGGACGGTTCTCGTCGATGATGATGGCAGGACTTCAATCCCGCATGTTTTTGCCGGCGGCGATATCTCAACCGGTGCCGCAACAGTGATCACTGCCATGGGCTCTGCAAAAGTGGCGGCAGTGGCGATCGACAGGATGCTGATGGAGCAGGGCTGAATACGCAGGAGCTCACTCTTGCATTAAATCAGAGATTTAATGGGAGTTGCAGATTCCTGATCTGCAACACTGCTCACCGCATTTCAGCCGGTGTCGTGAGGTCCTGTCTCATGATACTTCATGTGCAGACCGGTGTTGTCTGTTTTTGTGCAGACCGTTGAGTCCGGCTCCGTTGAACATAACAACATAGCTCTGCACATAAACAGCGATGCCGTCGTCAACCATCTGCCAGAGTCGAATATGTCATCCACCAAAGAGTCTTATAGGATCGCTTGCCACTCCGTCGCCATGCTATGCTGACAGACAAACCGGACTCTACAACTCCCATACCAGTCCCCCTCCTGCGTACCGTGAAGCGTTCAGTAATCATACGCATTCCCGAAGATAGCAAATCCACCGTCCGCCGTCTGAATGATCGAGATGACGGGTCGATCATCCCCGATGTCAAACGATGCATCCCATGCGACCATCCCATCACCGTCAAGCCTGACGACGCGGAGGGGAGACCCCGGATAGCCCATCGGCTGGAGTTTGTTATGCTGGGGGGAGGCGAACCCGGCAAACGCATATCCCCCATCCTCTGTCGCGACGATGTCCCGGGAGACGTTCACGGGCATTTCTCCAATCAATCTGCCGTCCGCAGTGAGGGAGATTTCGGTCGTCTCCGTGATCCACATGTCCGTCGTTTCGATCTTCGTATGCCGGGTGGTGCCGTAGATGAGGTCATATGTGCCGTCGGGGGAGAGACGGACGGTATAGAGCTCGGCAGGTGATCTGATCGCGAACGTCTCGTTCCACACAATGCCTCCGTCGGCGTCGAGCATGGCGACCCACACATCTGCATCGTCATCCGCTCCTGCAATACCTCCGCCGACAAAACCCCCAGAGGGCACCGCAATGACCAAACTGACGATCCGGTTTGTTTCAAACGCTACATCCCATGCGATCGTCCCATCCTCGCCAAGTCTGACGACCCTGTTATTCCCTGCTGCGGCATACCCCCCGTCCGGCGCTCTGACGACCTTCCACCAGGCGCTCCCGCCGCCGAGTGGCGTGCTCCAGAGGACGCTCCCGCTTTCATTCACCCGCGTCAAAACCCCCGCCCCCGAATAACTGGCGACGGCGTATCCGCCGTCCGGTGCCTCGACAAGCGAACTGCCGTAGTCCGGCGGTGTACCGAAGGTCAGTTCCGAAACGGCATTCCCCTTCCCGTCAAGCGTAACAACGCGGGGGACAGGACCGGTTCCAGTGCCTGCGATTGCGTACCCGCCATCACGGGTCTGGATCATTTCATGCCCCCTGCCGTTCGGGTCGCCGTCTATGGTCGCCGTCCACTGCAGGTTCCCGTCTGCATCGGTCTTGAGGACCCAGATGTCAAAGGTCACGTCTTTATGCCCTTTATCGATGCATCCGGCGGTGAATGTGATGTTTATCACTAAAAGAAGAATGATAATCACGCGGGTAGTATGCCTTTTTCTCAGGTGTAAGCCAAACATCGTGGTCCCCTGGACTCCTGTGGTTTTCTCCAGAATGAAGACAATATCCTTGAGGTTCCTGTCGTATTTTTCCACAATTCCCGACACCAGTCCATCATATCTCACTGAACCGGCTTTGTCGGATACCTACAGATTTTCTGTGACAATCGCGCGGATATCCTTGTTAACAGGACTAAAGAGCTCCTGAATCCTTGCCTTGTCCTCCGATATGCCAGTGTCATTTCAATTGCATCCTTATTCCACCGAACCAACTCGCATATATATTATAGATGACGGCCCCAAGACCCGCAAGGCTAAATCCTGATAATGCACCTACTACGAGATACCAGATAACAAGTGCGATATTCAATCGTTGAATCTCCCATATGTAACTACCAGCGGGAATAAATACCATATTACTCTGACTGAGAATTAAAACTATAAAAGGGAGGATTATACCAAGGAGTAGTTCCAGTCCTAAAACCACTACAACTCCCACTTTCGCAATGGATATGATGTTTACATGCCTAATTTCAACAGTTTCTCCTGCATGGAATGTCTGATCTTTCATAGTCATAGGCTATTCTCCCCCTCCAGTTTTTTTATGATAATTACTCAGCATGGGAAAAATGATTGTAATAATCCCTTATTATTATCATCAGGGATTAATATATGTCCAATCGGTCTCGGTGAAGTAAATCTGTACGGGAGGGAAATATAAAGGACCAACCTCCGCGATGTGTCCACCCTTTGTCTGATAATACCCAGCAGTTATAATAGAATACGAAAACCCTGCACTTACTTCGTAAACATTGTATCCATAATCATAATCATAGGCATAGGTCGTTCCATCATCCTTCTTTAGTTCTGTTGCTACAGACATGTATGGAATTCTATACCATGGATGGGGAAACCAAACCCTACTACTTGAACCAAAATCCACAACTGGCGAAAATAACCCCACATTGAGATGCGATTCAGGATGAACCACGATAGGTAAAAGATCATCAAGGGTTCCTACATCTGTAAATTTTTCTACCATTGTACTTTGTTCCAAATCGCGTTGGGTTGAAGTAGGCATTTTTGTTTGGAGAAGCTGCTGGGTTGTTTCTTGTGGCATGTCATCTAATATCTCTGGAAATACTTTTTTTAGAAAATCACCTACTGAAATGTCCTGATCATTTAGCTGGTTAATAATCCTAAGTTGTTCCTCATTTGCTGAAAGCGAATGACCACGTATTCTATCACTTTCCATTGCTTTTCTAACAGTTACACGCACTGAGGTAGGGATCATCTGGTTATCGTGGTTTTTGGTGATTTGTGAGGTTACATCAAAATCCACAGCATAACCCATTATCGATAATTTTTTCAGGATTTGATCGATTTTTTCAACATATTGGATGATTTTTTCTGGTTGTTTGTCAATGACAGCGCGATTGTAATGGTTAACATTCTGCTCAAGAATATCGACCAATTTTCCAACATTGCCATCTTGCTTGAATTCATCCGCACTCACCGCCGGCACCACCAACACGCTCACCAGCAACAATGCCCCAGCAACACAGGCAGCGCCCTCATTCCAATTTTTCCTTTCATACTTTTTCCTCCGGTTTTCGTAACACCGGAGGCAGAAGAGGCACACGTTTAAGTTACGAAGCGCGTACATTCCCTTGCCTCCGGGCAGCGAGGGGTTCATCTGACCTGTGAGATGAGGTGAGCCCCACACTAACAAGGTACCGCACGCGGTACCCAACACGTTTTTAAGTCGTTAGAATAGATAAAACCCGCAGGAATCGTTCGGTTTTTTCCGAACAAACCTTAAACCTTTTTATTGGATCGTGATCTGCTATCGGCCTTGGGCACGGAACGTATCCGTACCGTGAGGGGGGGTGCTTACAAAACCGGATTTGCCGGAAATTGTGTTGCACTGCCACAGAGATGACTAGCACTCGTGGCGACCAGAACTCTCCCGCGTCACCACTTTCTGTTCAGGGGATCGGTATCGGTTCTGCAGGAGGTGATATTACCGGGTATGCTAACGCCACCGCTCTTTGCCGGGATTTGAACATTGAAAGGCAATAAGGAAATGCATCAGGCAACAACACAAACCCAACTTTTACTATCTACCCGCAATTTTTCGAAATGTGGCTATGACCACGAATATGGCACCGAATATGAGTGCCGAAATGAGCACCATCTCCAGATACAGGGCGATCGAGCTCATGATGAGAAAGCCCGCATCGGATGAGGTAATGGAACCAAGCAGCTGGAAAACGGGTGACCCGGCACCGCCTCCGAAGCCTCCGAATGTCAGTGTAAGCCCGCATATAAGGCGTCCGGACACTGCTACAACGGAACCGAGGAAGAGAATTCTGTCGAGGTACTGATTGGGAAAATATCTCTCAGCAGGCATAAACGGTGTCAGCACGCCCATCGCCATGATCCCCGCATTAATCAGGAGCGAGAAAGGACTGATGATCGGTGCCAGAACGGAAAGAAACAACCCGACCACAACCGGAGCAAGTCTGCCTACCGCCGGTTGCACCTTTGTTAAGGCATAGTAGGTCAGAAGAGCAAGAGCCCCGATCCAGATAGCTGGAAAGAGAATTAAAAAACATACTCCTATGGCAGCGAGATAGGAAACCATAATAATACCAGTTCAAAGGATTTAATCCGCGTAGATAGTTCCTATCCTGTAATAACGCCCTGCATATTCGAAATACTTCCTCTTGCCGGTTATATTGTCAATAACATATCTATCGATGGTCCACTGTGTTATCTTTTTGGGGTACTCCACTTCACCTACACGGCATACGTCTCCTTCATTATATGGCTGTCCCGGGGGGTCATGTTCACTTCCCAGCAACACTTCTTCCAGCACGGGGAATTCATGAAAGTTCTGCTCATCAAGATGGATTATCATGCCCTCCTGGGCCTTCTGTTCGGTAATCTCATACACCTGAAGACGATCTGGCGGAACGGTCAGGGATATCAGATAGGGGAAAACAGCAATACAGATCAATGGGAGAATAACTAATATAACAAGTATAATGATGAGTTTCTTGTGTTGGTGCACCATCGCAGAAAGTGATTGTACCATCATTTGCCCTCCATAAAAATTGTATGAGTGGTGTTAAACGTAACCTGCAACCCACGCCTTTGCTTCACGAATGGCTCTTGCGTTATCATGAAGGGCATCTCCATGATAATCGTCGGATGAAAACTCATAGCAATTGACATATTCAATGTAATAGCTCCACATCACTGTATGAGAAAGGCCGCCATTAAATGCGTACGCCTGATTATACCCGGGCGTGCCTTCATGGTGGGCATTAAAGTTATGACCAACCTCGTGAATGCTTATACACCTTCAGCCCTGAGGCGTACCCCAATAGCACAGATCATACCAATCCATTACCATCTGCGCCCAAGAGTGCCTTCCATTGTTAGTAAATCCATATGCCATGTGATTTTCTCCAGAATGAAGACAATATCCTTGAGGTTCCTGTCGTATTTTTCCACAATTCCCAACACCAGTTCATCATATTTCACTGAACCGGCTTTGTCGGATACCCACAGATTCTCTGTGACAATCGCGTGGATATCCTTGTCAACAAGACTAAAGAGCTCCTGAATCTTCGCTTTGTCATCTGTACATACCGTCAGTACTTCATGTACATACCCAGCACCGCAAATCCACCATCAGACGTCTGAATCAGAGCCACGACCGTGCTATACTCGTCCAACCGCTTAGCCGAGGTCCACTGTACAACACCATCACCATCGAGCTTCTCCAATCGGAGCCTGGCACCTCCGTAATCATTTTCTGTAAGAGCTACGGATGCATACCCTCCATCAGCAGTCCAGATAGCTGGAATGGATGTGTTGACCTCTTTCTGCCGGATGATCTCACCGTTCTCGTCAAGCGACGTATCTTCCACACCAGCCGATCCCGTATCTGTGAACCCGGCAAGTATGCCATAGCCGCCATCCGGATATTTACATGCCGTCGAGAGGAGATAACTTGTATAGGAGCTACCGCCGACGGTGGTGTTCCAGATGGGAGTACCCAAGATATCGAATCCAGCAACAGTGACAAATGGCGCCGATTTCATAGACTGTCCAGCAGCGAGGAAACCTCCCTGCGAATAAGGGATGATGATCGGTTTCGAATCGGGACTTATTCCACCGAGTTGCTTCTGCCACTGAACCGTGCCGATAGGATCAATTTTTGCGACCAGGTCTCCCCCCGCCGCAATCCAGCCACATCCACACAATGGCGCGATCACCCAGTACTCTCCTCCTGCAACGAGGTCTGTACGATGCAACTCATGACCGTCTCCACTCGTCAGAATAATCAGACCTTGAGAACATGCGACAGCGAATCCTTCGTCACCGGCAGGAGCAATATCCGTCCCGCGATGGTCTATTGGCGTCTGATAGATCGTATCCCAGATTACCGATTCCTGACCGTTCAGGCGGACAGCTCGCGGAACCGGATTGAAGGCGTTCAAGTCCGAGATCGATCCGGCAACCGCGTATCCGTTATCAAACGTCTGGATAATGGAGAACGCTTCGTCATACTTCCCGCTGTCGATGACCGTAATCCACTGCTGATCTCCGTCGCTATCCAGTTTCAACACCCAGATGTCGCCCTCCAGCGGACGGTGTCCCGGCGTCAGAGGTTGATCAAGACACCCAACAGCGATGCTTAGTAGGAGAAGGATTGTAAAGCTCACTACAATTCCGATCTTTCTAATATTCATTGCTAATAACCTGTTATTATGTTGCGGTATTCAAAAAAATGATTGGTGGTTATTTAGGTCCAAGGAAAAATGATGCGATGGTTACGCCAATTGCGGGTCCCAAAGTAGGTATCCAGTTAATCTTCCCCTCAATGAGGTAGCTTAATATCGAACCTATTGCAAATGCAACCAGCCCGAATAGTAATGAATACCAGATTTTTTCCATACGTTTTAGTACCTCGCTGGACATTTAACAATATCCAAGCTGTGTGCATGCATATTCAGCACCAGGGTTACATCCATATTCACTAATAAACCAACAAACTGCTCCAGCAACGGCCGCACATAATATTCCGCCAACTATCGTGGTTATACCGGCAAGAACACATAATACAGCAATGCCTACTCCACATCCAACTGCACATGCGACATTAAAAATAATCTTGCATGCATCACAGACAGTCGTTTTTGGCAATTGGAGTTCGGAATCAAATTCTTTAACTGTTCCGTCAGGATGAATTGTGGCCCCTTTCAAATGTACGCGTTTGAATTTTTCTGCATCCTCCAGAACGGTATAACGTATCAATGATTGAAATGCACCATCAACCGTACTGTATGTTGAGAGGATCGTGGCATCTTTTAGAAGTGATCCTCGAATTTCAACGTAGAAATGTTGCATCTCCTTTTGCTTATCTTCATATGTAATCTCATAGTCTCCCTGAATTCTCCTGACCTCCGGAGTTGTTTCTTCGATGGATTTTTTTATTTTGATCTCTTTTGGTTTTTTCTTCATAATTTGCATGGTGCATCACCCATAAAAGTCATTAGAGTATTTTTAAACTCCCATCTGGACTTATCTCAGTTGGAAGTATTTCCACTGCACTAACAACCGGCACAACCACCACGCTCACCAGCAACAATGCCAGCAGCACAGACAGTAACCGGGTTCCGATTTTCCATTTCATACTTTTACCTCCAGTTTTCGTAACACCGGAGGCAGAACCAGACAAGCCTTAAGTAATCCTAAAGCTAAATACAGAGATGCCTCCGGGCAGCGAGGGGTTCATCTGACCTGTGAGATGAGGTGAGCCCCAAGCCACAATTTACTCTTGCTCTTCTGGTATACATTAGTTCGTTCGACGAATATTCAGTAGATCAACGAATGTTCAGCGATCAGGCGAATATTAAGTGATCTGATGAATGTATACTGACATGAATAGCAACTCTCTTTTTTCACTCATAATATTTCAGAACAGACAAACCGTTATCCCGCGAAATAAGAGGCGGGATGAAAAAGCCCTGCCTCCTATGGTATACAGACCCTGGACAGGCATATCAGTCTCCCGAGCAGCAGATACTGCCCGTCCGCAACGAGATCATAAATGACCCCGCAATCTTTAGTCCAATGCGGTCAAGTATCTCTGATACTTCTTTCTTCCCTCTGGTGCTGATGATGGCGATGGAGGGTCCCACTGAACTCATCCCCACAAATTCCAGTCCTGCTTCACGCAGCATTGCCATGTACCGGTAGATGCCGAAACCATGGTGCTCCACCTCAGCACGTTTTGAACCCCTGAACTCGATCTCCCAGATGATCTCCCCCTGAGTGGAATGCAAAAACCGACCTGTACCTGCATTTGGATCGTAAAAGAGGTATATTTATTTCCCCTGAAGGAGAAGTGATTAGGGCGCGAGGGTTGCCGAGCCTGGTCAAAGGC
>DARA01000012.1 GCA_002503135.1 Methanomicrobiaceae archaeon UBA207 | reverse complement strand
TATGCCATCCGGCACCGCAATACGGCGGTCTGGAGAGAGTGGCTCCAGATCCTGAAGTTTGCATCTGTTGGAATCAGTGGCATATTCATAGATATGGGGATCCTCTATGCCCTGACGGAATGGGCAGGCATCAATTATCTCATATCTGCTGCAGTCGGCATAGAGGTCTCAATCATCAACAACTTCATCTGGAACGAATACTGGACATTCAGAAACATAAAAAGGCACAGGATGACCAGGAAGATCGACAGGTTTCTCTCCTACCAGGCAGTCACCATGACAGGTCTTGTCATCAACATGGGTGTCCTCTATGCACTGACAGAATGGGCAGGTATATATTATCTCACCTCAAACCTCGCCGGCATCTTCACCGTATTTGCCTGGAATTACATCATCAACAGGCACTTCACATGGGGAGGGGACCGTCACCCGCCCTGACGCCGCCACATACTGCACCTGAAAAAAGGATGGTGAAAAGAAAGAGGGATGGCGGGTGCAGATGTACCAGATATTTTTATCAGATGTTTTGTCAATATTCATTTATCAGATATACTTTAACTGATAAACAACCAGGGTACAAACCATCACGCGCAAGGTCTCTGGTATGCTAATGACCCTTCGGAGTGCTGCCATTGAAGTCACAGGAGGGGCATTCTGCATTCACATCACCGATCACCCTGTAGGCATCGGCAAGTACTGCAGAATTGGCGAGCAGCCCCGCGATCAGGATTACCTCAAGTATTTCATCTCTCGTCGCACCCTTTGCCATGGCTGACTGCATATGATACTCAACGCAATGGGTGCACTTGAGAGCCGCCCCCACCGCAAGGCTGATCAGCTCAATGAACTTTGGTTCGAGTGAGCTCGTCTCCACCACAGCACCCTTGTAGAGGAGGTGGGAGATGAGCACCTCGGGGCGTTCTGCCATCTGCTCAAAGATCAGTGGCACCCTCCCGTACTCAGAGTCAATCTCCCTGAGCAGGTCTTCTGCGGTCCTGGCGGTTCCGCGCTTCAGGATCACGCTGAGATGTTCTTCAAAATCCATCCCACTACACCATAATTCCGGTCTCGGAATAGGGTTTAATCCTGATCCATATGTAATTGCGCATTCGTGACGGTATGAGATCACAGATCTCCCCCACAGACGCACCCTCATCGCACTCAATACCACGGATCGCATCTGCAGACTCGTCATAGGGCAGCTTGACGCGAAGCCCGGCGATCTGGACCGTCACCGGCGTGGGATGGGTCGAGCCATGGAGTGAGGGGAGATGGTCCATGATCATCTCCATCAGCCGTGCAGGCGAGACAGAGAGAGGATCATCCGCAATCTCCTCACGCCTCCTGTCCAGCACATGTGCAACCTCCCCGACCAGTTCATCCAGTTTCTCCAGCTCCTCCGGACGCCTCCAGCGGTGCATAATCCTGCCAATACCGCCCACATACCCCTCTGCCGGCGGTTCAGTGACTTCCATAAGCGCCTCCCTGTCCGGCGCCCCGGTCACCACCACAGGGACTGTGACCCCTCTCCTCAGTACAGGAAGCTTGTGCCCGATGCACTCAGCAAAATTCCCAAGGACATAGATCGCAAGATCATGCTCATTGATGATGTCCCGCTCTTCGATGCTGAGGTTTGCGATCCGTTTGCCGAAACCGCGGGAGAGCCCGACCATATTTGTCTTGGCGCCTGACCTCCTGAGGTACTCTGCCACATCGCATGAGGTGTGCGGCAGGTGATGATACTCAAGGCTCGGGCTCACCACCGCAATCTCTGTCCCTACCAGGGGTGCGGGTTTGACAGCCCCTGTCAGCGGTTTTGCAATCTTTTGTATGAGTGGGATGTCCTCATCAGGCACAAGGCACTGGAGCACCACCTCCTGTGCGATCACATGCTTCTGGATGATGTAGCCCCCGAGGTCCTCGATGAGATCAATGATCTCGTCATGGCGGTAGATCCCGCCCGTATAGGTCACCGGCACCAGAGTCACATCTCCACCCCCATCAGGGCGAACCTGGCTGCGACCACCTTACTGACGACATCCTCGGGGAGGGTGTCCTCGCTTGCGACATAATAAAAACATCTCTCATTCAGGGTGCGATTCCCGGATTCGCGACCAGTGTCTGCCCTGTCATCGAATGCCACATACTGGCGGCGCACTTTGAAGCCCTCGGGCGCGATCACCTGCAATGCATAGATGATGTCCCTGGAGATCGATTCACCGGGATGTGCGATGACCAGATCCTCAAGCCCCTCTGCATCAGGAGGCGCGATGGTGAGCACAACAGTGAACCTGTCAGGCTGGTCCACATGCCCTGCCCCAAACCTGTCCCAGAGTATTTTGAGGAGCGCTGCGAGATGCGTCTCGTCTCCGATGCTGATGATCGTATCCTCCTCCCGCACATTGAGTGACGCAAAATCGCGGAGCCTGACCGGCTGTGGGGCTTTTTTGCTCACCCCGGCAGCGACAAAGACAGGGACCGCGGGGTCGATGCAGATATGCAGTTTCGCGATGACCCGGAAGAGATCCAGGTCCTGCAGCACGTCGATGACGATCTGCCTGTAGTAGTCGCCACCCACCTTTTCAGTGCATTCAATCTCAAGATACTCAAGTGAGCCTCCGCTAAACCTTTGATCTGATGGAAACTGAGAATCTCGGGTTTGCGACATCAGTCTACTCTCCCCTGATGAAACCGGATGCCAGAAGCGCCGACCCCACAGCGCCGATGTACTGGGAATGCGGCGGGACCAGCACCTCGGTCTGGAGGAGCTGACCCATCGCATAGACCAGCCCCTCAATGAGGGATGTGCCGCCCACCATGATCACAGGCTCCCTGATATCGATCTCCTGGAGCTGCTGCTCAAATACCTGCTCGGCGACGCTGTGGCATGCCGCTGCGGCGACATCCTCGGGCGAAGTCCCTGTAGCCAGTGCATTGACAAGGCTCTGTGTCCCGAAGACGATGCAGTAACTGTTCATCGGGACATTTTCTGAAAGACCCTTCATCGCGAGCGGACCCAGCTCAGTGATCGCAATACCGAGACGCTTTGCCGTCATCTCAAGAAACCTGCCGCTGGCTCCGGCACAGATGCCGCCCATTGTGAAAGTCCCGGGAATGCCATCGCTGACACTGATGGCTTTGTTGTCCATGCCCCCGATATCGATGACAGTCGAGTCCCCGCGCTGCCTGTCGGCAAGGTAGACGGCGCCCTTGGAATTGGTGGTCAGCTCCTCCTGCACCAGGTCGGCACCGATGTGCGACCCCACGAGGAACCGCCCGTAACCGGTAGTCCCCACCGCCTCCACCGCGTCTCTCTCAATCCCTGCCTCCTTCAGTGCGATATCGATGGCATCATCCGCCGACTTCAGCACCTCTATGGTGGGGAGCCAGCCCGTACCAATGATCTCATTATCCTTCATCACCACCGCCTTTGTCGTGGAGGAGCCGCTGTCCACGCCAAGGGTGGTACCCTCCTGCACCTCACGGGCAAGCAGTGCCCTTCGCCGTGCAATGGTCGTCAGCGCTTCCATACGCGTCAGCAGCGTCCCGGATGTCGTCCGTTCGGTAAAGGAGTAGCTCACAACCGGCAGCTGGGAATTATGAAGTATATAACGGCGCAGCTCATTCCTTACGATGGCGCCTTCGGCGCACCGGAAACAGGTGGCGATAAATACCGCATCTGCGTCCACACGCCCCTCAACCAGTGCCTTTGCACGGGCGATCTGAAGTTTGAGGTCCCCGCTCCGCACATCAAGACCGAACTCACCATAACTTCTGCGGATATCTGCCAGTGTCAGATCAGGGAAGAAGACCTCGGCGTTCACTGCGGCTGCGGCGTCATTGATCTCTTTCTGGATGCCGCTGTACTCGGAGCCGCAGGACAACTGCGCAATTCTGACCGGTGTCGTCATTCGCCCCCGCCTCCATTCAAGTCTGCAAGGAACTTCCTGATCGCCCCCACAAAGACCACCCCCTCCTCTTCATTCTTTGGATAAGTCAGGTCAAGAACAGGGATCTCCCGCTCACGGATCAGATAGAGGATCAGTTCATTGGTGCGGGCGCACCCCATACACCCAAATGCCAGGTCCGCATCAGTGATGATGACCGCCGCTTCCGCCTCCTCGATGAGAGGACCGTACAATGCCATGCGCCCCCTGATGCCTGACGGCACCTCCACCGCCGCATACCTGAGACCGCGTTTCGGGTCATCGGGTGTAATCTGAAGTGGCGGCGATTCAAAACCTGCCGTCTGGATGCGTTCACGAATCGGGAGTGCAGCACTGAGGGGCTCATGCCCCCACCGCTCCACCAGATCAGAGAGTATCAGGCTCGTCGCCGGGTATAGAAATATCTTCACAATATCAGAGCTCCTCTGCGTCCATCAGTTCTTTCAGCCTCTTCACATCCAGCACGTCAGGGATGCGCAGACCCGGCTTCCCTGGCATCATCTCCAGTTCTGAGAATTCCTTCTCATCCATGCCTTCAAGCACCTCCAGACCATGGGAGACATAGGGGATGACCGACGAGACCTCAAATTCATGCCCATAATAACCAGGGCGGGCTCCGCCAAGATTTGCACGGCAACGCCTCGGGTCGCCTGGAGGGAAACCCCTGTCCTTGACAAAGATGTGGTTGGGGTCAATGCTGCGGAGACTGGTGACAACCCGCCCCACCTCATCGGGGCTGCCGGTCACCTGCAGACCGAAACAGGTCTCCTTGATCATGAGACCTTCCGAGACCTCATATGCCCTGAGCGCAAGATCAGACGGAGTATATTCAGGCGACTCGATAAACACATATTTTGTCACGGTTCCGATAAATGCCGGCACATAGGGATTCATGATCTCACCTCACGGATAAAGACCGTGCTCCCTTCTTTCAGACCTCCGAGCTTCTCTCTGTCGATGACCCTGCCGATCACATTGGTAGCCTCAAACGGCTCTGACGTCGGACCAAACTCAGTGCTGTCAGAGAGCCTCACACCGACCAGACCAGCGCCTTTGCGTGAATCATTCGTCATAGCCAGGGCATATGCAGGCACCTCACCCGCCGGTGTGTTTTCAGGGATGATCTTCACAGCGGTCCCGACCCGGGGTTTAAAGAAATATACATCCTCAAACTTAAAATAAAACGGGATTTTTCCCACACTGTGCCATTTCAAGCCGGTTAATTCCCTGAAAAGAGCACAGGTCTGCGGTGCGTTGTGGTCATCCAGTTCGATGGAGACCACATCCACAAGAGGCTCGGTTGTGACTTCTGCTTTGGATACAGCCAGCACCTCCAGCGTCGTCTCAGGGGACTGCCGCACCACCACGCGGTCGCCTTCGGCGGTGTCGATGCTGAGTGTGATCCCACGCTCTGCCGCTGTCTTCAGCGCCTCCTCCACAGAGAGTCCGATGAGATCAAAACGTTCCGGCTCTGCCCGGATACAGATCACATCATGATCATCAGCCAGTTTAACCAGCCCGATGCCGTGCACCACCTGCCCGACCACGGTGTGCGCCGGAGAGCCGGGCGTGTCTGTTTTATAGATATATACGCAGCCCCGTGAACTGCCGGTCACACGGACCGTGATCGTGCCTTCAAGCCGGGGTTTCTTCAGTTCGTGCGGGACCGGGGTCTCTGCCATTCTTTCATCGCGGATATGGGTGCTGGCAGCCCTCCCCACCACAAACCGCCCGTCCTCCATGGCACGCAGAAAGTGTTCAACACTGTGTGCAGCAGTGGTTTCGACACCATCTTCGCGGTATCCATCTGCAACCGCCTTCACATGGCTTATTATCTCCATACCCTCCTCAAGCAGGAGGTCGGTGGCTGTGGTTGTGAAGGCGTGTGACCTGTCAGCCAGGGTGATCAGGCGCTGGATGGTCAGGATCAGATCACCCTGTGAGAGAGGGGCGAGCAGAGACGCACCACTGACCACTCTGCCGATGACACCCCCGTCTTCCGCCGCACCGTGATCTGCAGAATGGCGCATTTTTGAAAAGACGAGATATGAGCGTTTTGGATCATAACCGCCGCAACCAAGGATTATGTCGCCGCGTCCATAAGGGTGGGGTTTTCGTGCAGGCACGAGATCTGTCGAAAAAGGTCCGAATGCTGCAGCGTACCTGTCAGACCAGTGCACCCTGAGCCTGCCGGGCGTATCAGGAGCGCCCATCACGGCGATCAGGGCAGGATCTCTGATCTCGACCACCAGATCACCCCTGCTGGTCGTGATCCTGAAACGCCGCGTCTCCTCTGACTCTTCCTCCGCATGCCGGATTACCGCAACACAGCAGACCGGGTCCCTCTCAGGAAGAACATCCCCAAGACAGGTGCCTTCATCAGTCTCAAGCAGTTCTCTGTCGAGGGTAATCTCCATATCTATGCTCCGGAGCAGGGCGCCCTCTCATGCAGATTTCCGTTCATCCTCAGTCAGCTCCTGGAGCACCTCTGCGGTACTCCCCATCTTGATGATTTTTCCTCCGCGCATGAGGGCGATGCGGTCGCAGACGTCCCTGACAAATTCCATGTCGTGTGAGACGAGGATGAAGGTCTCATCCATCTCATGGCGGGAGTTGACGATGGAGTGCTTGACGTCTATCTTCGTGATTGGGTCCATCGTTCCGGTCGGCTCATCAAGGATGACGATACGCGGTTCACGGATGAGCACCTGTGCAAGCGCCACACGGTGCCGCTCCCCCTCACTCAGCTGGGCAGGGTAACGATCAAGGATCTCCCTGCTCTTTTCCTCAGTGAAGCCGGTCATCACCAGGGTGATGATCGCCTTTCTCATTGCAAGCTCTTTTGGGAACTCAAGCCCGATCGCATCAGTGAGGTTGTCAAGAACCGTCCGGTGGGGGTAGAGGTCGTATTCCTGGTGCAGAAGCCCGATATAACTCTTGGCACGTCCACGGTTTTCGATGCCGGGTTTTGTCATATCGATCCATTCCTCACCTATCCGTATATTCATCTCACCGCCTGTCGGCTCAATGATGCCTGCAATAATGCGGCTCAATGTTGTTTTCCCGGCACCGCTCTTCCCGATGATCCCGAATATCTCCTTCTCTGCGATATCAAAACTGACCCCGTTTACCGCCTTCACCATACCCCTGTCAACCGAGAGGTACCTCTTGACCACATCACGTGCCACCAGGACTTTGTCTCCGACTGCACATGACCCGTACTGCTCGGCATCGCTGTACGCCTCCATGAAAAAATGAATGATCTCTGTTGGCGAACCGGTTTTATGTATCTCCCCCCCCTCAAGCAGAATTGCCCGGTCTGCCACATCCTCAATCACCTGTGAGAAGTGCGAAGTGACTATCATCCCCATCTTATTCTTCTTCGCATTCTCAATCAGCATCCTGTGCACGAGATCGGCAGTCTCGGGATCCAGCGTGCCTGTGGGTTCATCAGCAAAGAGAAGGACAGGCTCTTTTGCCAGCTGCCTGGCAAGGACGACACGCTGTTTCTCACCCCCTGAGAGATCGCGGGAGATGTGCATCATCCTGTGTGAGAGCCGCACCTGGTCGATGAGATCAGCTGCCCGGTT
Source organism: Methanomicrobiaceae archaeon UBA207 (assembly GCA_002503135.1). GTDB lineage: Archaea > Halobacteriota > Methanomicrobia > Methanomicrobiales > Methanoculleaceae > UBA207. The sequence continues at coordinate 328 of DARA01000012.1, read as the reverse complement.
TATCGCCTTTTCCGGGGGGTAACCGATATCGTCCAGTGCACGAATCACATTCTCGATTACCCGATCATCACCATAGAGTGCAAAGGTGCGCTGGAACATGATCGCAGTCCGGCGCATGATACGCCGTTTGAGGTGCTCATTCTCCTCCTTCCAGAGGTCCACATCAAGTGCCCGGAGTGCCGCACCGCACCTGGGGCAGGGGCTGCCGGCAGAGCTCCCGACATCCACAAACTCGCAGCCGTCGCAGACGGCTACATGATAGATGATGCTGCCCCCTGTCGGCGGCTGGTCGATACCACGCATCAGGTGCATCAGAACCGTCTTGCCG
>DARA01000060.1 GCA_002503135.1 Methanomicrobiaceae archaeon UBA207 | reverse complement strand
CGGATCTCATTGACAGGGATGTCCATGAGGATCCCGATCTCTGGTCCGAGTGTCTCTATGAGATGTTCATAGCGGGCGGTGCATCTCTTTGTAACAGGTGATGAGGTCCCCTCCAGTCTCTGTATGATCTCGCCGAGTGGTATGATGTGCCGGTATGGCGGGCGGTTGCCTGGTCTGCCGTCAGAGAGTTCACGTGCGCGGTCAGAGACTCCTTTCTTCAGGCGTTTCCTGTCATCAGGGCACCTCCAGTTGAGCCTCTCCGCCTCTTCGAGTGTGAACTGCCGGTAGCACCTGATGCATGCGGTCCGGTTGTACTTCCCCTCTTCAGGGAAGAACCCGGCATTCATGGCGATATCTCCTCTGGTGACCGCTGTCAGGACCTCCCTCACTGCCGGGTTACTCACCTCCAGCCGGTTGAACTCTCTCCCTATCTTAAGAGGTGTTGGGCTGTGTGCATCTGAATTTGAGAGAAACGGGACCTCATATAGTTCAGAGATGGCTGCACCATATGCGCTGTCAGCACTCAGCCCGAGCTCGAGGAAGTCGATCTCCTCATCCCCATAGCAGTCGCGCACATGCGAGAAACTGGCGTACAGGGATGTCCATGGCGTGAATGCATGCGCGGAACCGATCAGCCCTCCTGCCTCATGGGTCTCCCTGGCGATCTCCTCACCTGAAAGGGCGACGTGCGGTCTCCCGCCTGTGGTGATATCCCTGCTGTGCGGGTTCAGCCGCTCCTCAAGGTCTTCGAATAGTGAAAAGTCTTCAGCAAGGATGAGATGGTGCACCCTTGAGCGGTCCTCGACTTCTGCAGACGGGATGACGATGATGCCTGCCGTGTCATCCTCATCCTCCTGCCACATCCTCCTCCATGCCGGGTGGAGGGCATCACCACTCCCGAGTGCATTGATCCCTTTGGTGATGCAGGCATGGATGAGTGCCTGGGGTGTCATGGATGGCGAAGTTGCCAGTGAAAAGAGGGAATGGATGTGGAGATCAGCATTAAGTAGCATATCAGCCGATATAGGTTAGTTCTTCATTCTGCCTGGCGTGCTCCGCCTCCCTGAGTTTTGTGATCATCAGCTCCATCTCAGTGGCGCGGTTTTGTAGAGTTGTCGGGCTGACCTCCAGCCCGGTCAGTTTTGTCAGCACCGAGAGGAGGCTGCCGGCGCTTTTTGGGTCGACGAGGTAACCCGAGGTCTCAGCCATGAGGCAGACCCCCTTCATACCCCGCAGTGTGCCAAGACCGAGGAGGAGTCCGGATGCACCGATGATGCCCCCTCCTGGCTCCTCCCTCTCAAATATGGCTCCTGCCTCTTCGACCGTCTTTCTGAGACCTGGCGTATTCACGGCACTGAGGACCCGGGGTTCATCTACCAGGTGCCCGACCCCGTATCCGCCGAGGGTGTAGATCACTTTCACACCCAGCCGCTCTGCGATATCCAGGTAACACTCTGTGAGATGGTAGTGCCCTTCAGCCGAGGTGCTCTGGCAATCGCCTACCAGGAAGAGGATCTGCTTCTCACCATTGTCATAGCGGTATATCTCGTTTCTGACCAGGCGGACGACACCTTCTTCATCGATGAGCACCTGCGGCGGGAAGTACTGGGAATAGATCTCAGCGATCTTTTCTGCATCAAGCTCATGTATGATATGCTCTGCAACAAGCTTGCCGACCTGCCCCACGCCAGGAAGCCCCTCAATCAGTATATCGGCTCCGATACCGGCATCTTTCAGAAAATTAACGTTTACAGGCTCCATCCTCTCATCAGCCTCCGGTATCTGCCATATCTGTCCTGCGGTGAAAAACGTGCGGGATGGGGTGTGTCAGTCGCCCCGCCGCAGACCGGGCAGGTCGCAGAGAGTGTATACGAGCCGTCATGCGGGCATCGTCGAATACGCCCTTTCATGCGGATTTACCAGATTTCTGTTTTCTGATGAATTTGCCAGTGCCCCCTACCCTCTCCATCACGCCAATGGCGGCGTTTGCTGCCTTTTCGATCGCATCTTCGGCAAGCTTGTAATTCGGGGCAGTGATCTTTATCCGGTATTTTGGTGCGCCGATATATTTCAGTTCGATCTCGACATCCTCGACCTTTGGCTGGGCGCTGCGCAGCGCCCTGCGGATGGTGTTGATGCCGTCATCTTCAGATGTCGTGAGTATCAGGTGACCTGCGATCTCCACCTTGGAGATCTTCACATTTTCACTTGCGATGTCCAGAAGTGCTTTCCTGACGGCATTTTCAAACCCCATCTCCTTCAGCAGGGGGTCTCCCTCAAGGAGTATCTCCTCGAATGCCGGGTACAGGATACCATATCTCTGATAGATCTTCTCTTCGATCTCTGCAGGGCTGACACCAGCGGATTCAGCGGCAAACCCGATCCATTTCCTGGCTTTCACTTCATTCTTCCATTCCTGGATCTTCTCTCTCCGCTGGTGTTCATTCACGTCTTTGAGAGAAAGGTCGATGTGCCCCCGTTCAGGGTTGACATTCAGGACTTTGCAGACGACTTTCTGCCCCTCTCTTACAAAGTCACGGATGTGCTTGATCCATCCCTTGGCGACTTCTGAAATGTGTATGAGCCCTTCCCGTCCGCTGTACTCGTCAAGTGTCACAAATGCTGCAAAGTCCTTCACATCCTTCACAGTGCAGACGACGAGTTCGCCCTCTTCCGGCCACCCTCTATCATGCATATGGATATCACTCAAGTGTTGCCAATATCTCGGATTTTATGCGGCTTTTTCCGCCTGTGGGCTCTGAAAGTACATGTCCGCAGATCACACAGTCGACCACAGTGCTTGATTTTTCAAATATGATCTGCTCGTTCTCACAGTCCGGACACTTTACGCGATAAAACCTGCTTCTGTTCTCTCTGTTTAACCTGACCACGTTATCACTCCGTCAATTCGAATTTTCTCACCCTGAAGCCTTTCCTCAGGTGCGCCTTGCCACAGGTGGTGCAGCGGTACCTGACATTGATCTTCTTGGTGGGTTTGTCGCCACCCGGCACCTTGCTGAACTTACCCATATTGCCTACCTGTCCACGGCGTGACTTCTGCCTGTCGATCCAGTTCATACCCCGGCTTTTGCCCTTTTTGACCTTTTCGACCTCATGCACTTCGTGTTTTCTGCAGAATGGGCAGTAGGTTTTAAATTTAACTGGCATTTTCATGTAAATTGGCCCCTGCGAGTATTAAGAGAATACCTACATTATTTATTTAGACCCATATTTAATGCTATGTTGCGTTCACAGAGGACGTCGGCATTTGGTTTTGGAAGAGTGATGATATCTCCTTTCAGGAGCCTGTATTTTTTTCCGTCTGTGCCCATGAACGGCTCAATATCGGTGAGGGCACGGACGACTGCCTGACCGTGTTCTGCAGACGGCACCGCCTCCACTGCATCCTCTCCTGCAGCCCCTGCACTCTCACTCTCACGCTCCCCCGTCTCTTCAATGCCCACTCCAGGTTCTTCCGTGGAGAGGAGTTCTCTCTGGCATGATGCGATTGACCGGACGATCTGGTCAAACATCACCATCTCTGCAGGCACCATCCGTCTCTTCTCTTCCCTGTCCACGGAGCGCCCCTCGATCTGAAGCAGGGCAAGTTCAAGGATCTTTCGTTCCCTGATGCGGAATATCTCATGTATGTTCTCTTTGATCGCCCTCGTCTCCTCGATGAGGGTGTATATCTTCTCCCCTGTCCTGTCATCTGTCTCACGTATGCTGCGATGGATCTCCAGCAGCCTCTTCCTGGTACGTTCAAAAAGATCATGCGGGATCTCTGAGAGTCTGGCGCTGTCATTCTCGGTTATCACTACGACTCTGAGGTCATCAGGGTGCATTTCATCTCACTCCCGCTATTTCAGCAAGTCCCCGGCAGCATAGGAAGACCGCGAGTGCTTCCGGCACTGCCGAGATGCCTTTTTCAAGGGCATGGGTATTACCCAGCAGTGGTATCGTGAGTGACGAGCGCATATCAATTTTTACATCGCGTATTCCAAAAGTGACAGCATTGATGAGTGGGTCAAAGTCATGGAGCTCACTGGTGGTCAGCGGGGTGACCCTGAACCCGCTGCCGCCATGGAGTGATGTCGGCATACGGATGAGGCGCCTGGTGTCGGTGGTGACCGGCTCATCTGCAAGTGCGGCATAGTTCCTGAGTATGGTCCTGAATTCGTCACTGGCTGCGATCGTCCGCATCACCCTGTTCCGGGCCAGTGCATGGTATGGGTCTCTCCCGATCTCATCAATGATCATGTCCCGTCTCTCAAGGAGGGCTTCCGCGGATGTTTCCCCTATCCCACGCACCGCTGTCAGTTTCCTGATGGCATCAGCGCGCTCCATGCCGAGGATGTCTGCCAGGTAGTCCCTGGCGGCATCGGTATACCTGCGCCCCCATCCCTGGTGGCATGCCGCGCCGCCTCTCAGGAGCACCCCCGGACTGATCCCGGTGCCGCAGACATAATCGACCACCTCTCTCCGTTCATGGCTTCCCCAGCCCCTCACGGCGATGTCCTTCACATGGATGTGGTAGCCCCTCCCTCCTGAGAAGACCACTGCAAGGTCATGGGCGGCAAATCCAAGCTCGTCCGTGAGCATGGCGACCAGTTTGATCGTCTCCTCCCTGACCCGCTCAAGCATGACATCATAGGGTCCGCGGATGATATGGTCGGCGTCGATGTCAAAGATAAGGTCTGCGCCGCACCAGCCCTTCTCATTCATCGTCGGTGCAGAGGGTGTGGCATAGTAGGCAGTTGAATAGTAGGCATGCGCCGGCACCATGCTCCTCAGATAACTGGTCAGCTCCTGCTGGTCACAGAAGGAGATGTGCCGCCTCATCCTGATTTCAGAGCTGGGATCAAAGAAGACAAAGCCCCACTCGCGCTGCTCAAGTGCGGACGGCACGGTGAGGAATCCCTTCTGGTAATATTCGCCAAACCTCTGTTTGAGAAATTCCATTGTGGCAGGTTTCATGCAAGTCGCTTCGTCATATATGGTCCTGTTCTCTCATAGCCCAGTTTCCGGTAGTATGGGCGCACGCCGATGCCGCTCATGATTGCAAGCCGATCATATCCCTGACCCGCTGCGATCTCTTCAGCTTCCTGAAGGAGGCTCCTGCCATAATTGCGGTGCTGCCATTCTGGATCATCTGCCTGGCTGCCAGGAGGTACGACACTGCCATAGACATGGAGTTCACGCACCAGAGCCGCCCCGTCAAGTTCGTCCCTGAATGGTGCGCAGGGCAGCCTGAGACGTGCAAACCCGATGAGTGAATCTTCAGTGCCTGCTGATATGAAGTACTCGGTGCCTCTGCAGCACCCGTAGGTGATCGTCTCAATGCGCGGTTTTGTCCTGAAACCCGGTGCACGCCCCGCTTCCCTGCAACGGATGCACCTGCACCTCCCACCTCTCTCCTGAAGGCGCTTTCCGGCGAGCTGCCTGAAGTTGCTGTGCCTTGACCCTGCCAGGATCAGTTTCGCAGGGATGTCGCGCTGCACCCGCTGCAGGCGGACATAGACAGGGAGCTGCGATTTTGCATATGCGACGAGATCAATCATATCGTCTTCATCATATGGCTGGTAACTGCCAGTCCTCCAGAGATCTTCAAGTGCTGATCCTGGTGTGACCAGGGTGGGGTAGATCTTCAGGAAGTCAGGTCTGAACCGCGGGTCTTCAAAGACCTCCCTGAACATCCGCATATCCTCCCTGATGCTGCTGCCGGGCAGGTTGGGCATCAGATGAAACCCGACCTTCATCCCTGAGTCCCTGAGCAGCCGGTTTGCCTCAACTGTATCTGCAACACCGCACCCGCGCCGGTTGCAGTCAAGTATGGTGTCATCGGTCTGCTGGACGCCCAGTTCCACCTTTGTCACGCCCATCTCAAGCATGCGGTTGATCTCCTCCTCCCTGCACCAGTCCGGGCGTGTCTCAAAGGTGATGCCGATGCACCTGACCGGTGCAGATTCATTCTCTTCAAATATGTTTGTGAGGTCTGCCCCTGCTCCGCCACAGTCATGACCTCCCTCCTGACCATAGTCATTCATCGCCTTCACGGATGAGCCCACGAACCATTTCTGGTATTCATGCGGGCGCGCCGTCATGGTGCCACCCATCACGATCAGTTCTGCCTTCTCTATATGGTGCCCGAGTGCATGGAACTGGCGCAGGCGTGCCTGCACCTGGCTGTACGGATCATAATCATGCTCACGCGCCCGCAGTGCCGCCGGCTCCTCGCCCGTATAACTCTGCGGAGACCCGAAGATGTGCTCCGGACCTCCCGGGCATGGCAGGCACTTTCCGTGCGGGCATGGGTAGGGCGATGTCATTACCGCAACCGGAGCGACGCCTGAGAGTGTCCTGCCGGGTTTGACCATCAGGATCTTCCTCAGTCTCTCCCTTTCATCGGGTGAAACACCTGCCAGAATAGTGGAGTTTTTTGGGATACGCGAGAGCCCGTACTTGCGGCAGATATCGATCTTTATCTGCTGGACATTGACCTCTGAAGGTTCAGTGGACAAGATGTGGGATATGATCTCTCTGCAGACCGAGACTTCATCCATGTTGTTTAATATTCGGCGGCGATCCCCTTTGATTTTATCTCTGTTGAATGTCCAAGTATGGGGTACTGATGCGCTTTAATATGGGTTATAATCTCCTCAGAAAGCGTGAGTATTGCTTTTTTGTGGCAGACCTTGTTTTTATGGATGTGAATTGGCGAAATATGGATAGAATCATATTCATTTGTAGTGATCTCCTCGCTAATCATGTTTTCATAATAGCGTCTGATGTGCACCAGCAACATGTGTAAATGTAGTAATTCTTCCTTCTGCATGCGTCTTCACTTTCCCTGAAACTAACTATTTTCCATTGGGAGATATAGTTTATTGGTGATCTTTATATCTGACCTGTTGCGTGTGACCGGTACTATGCTTGGGCTGGCAATTGGGGACGCGATGGGTGCGCCCCTTGAAGGTCTCCCTGTTCCTCATCAGGTGGTGGATAAAATGACTGCAGGAGGTCTCCACGATGTCTCATGTGGTCAGTACACTGATGATACCCTTCAGGCATGTGCCGTTGCGGAATCCCTCATCGCCTGTGGCGGTTTCTCATCCCCTGATATTGTGAGGCGGCTCATGCACAGTTATCAGATGCAGCCGCAGTTTTTTGGACCGACTTCGCGTGCAGTTCTCGGGCTGGTGAAGACCGGCACCGCTCCCGAGGAAGCTGCAAGACTGGTCCACATGAGCCGGAAGTGGAGCAGGAGCAATGGGTCTGTGATGAGGGGGGCACCCATCGGCATTTTTTTCCAGCCGCCCCGGGTGTGGAGTGTCAGCATGCAGTGTTCGCGTCTTACGCATTATGACCCGCTTGCAGGTGAATGCTCTGCATTTGTGAACCGGCTGATCTCTGAGATGTGCCGTGGCGCCGCACGTGACCAGGCATATCTCCGTGCTCTGGGGGCATGCAGAGACC
>DARA01000015.1 GCA_002503135.1 Methanomicrobiaceae archaeon UBA207 | reverse complement strand
GAGACGAGTGTGAAACCTTCGTCCATAACGACTTCAGCCAGTGCATGAGCGTTCCTGACGATCTGACCGCAGTAGTCCCTGAACGAGGGCTGCATCGCCTCTTTGAAGCATACCGCCTTTGCGGCGATGGTATGCATGAGGGGTCCGCCCTGCATTCCCGGGAATACGGAGCGGTCTATGGCTGCCGCATCTTCGCTGCTGCACATGATGGCACCGCCCCTGGGACCGCGAAGTGTCTTGTGCGTGGTGGTCGTGACGAAGTCGACGACACCGACAGGTGAGTTGTGGTGACCTGTGGCGCAGAGTCCTGCGATGTGGGCGATGTCTGCCATGCAGTAGGCGTCCACAGAGTCTGCGATCTCCTGGAATGCCCTGAAGTCGATCTCGCGCGGGTATGCGCTCGCGCCACAGATGATCAGTTTCGGCTTCTCTTTCTTTGCCATCGTCTCAATAAAAGCATAGTCAAGGGTTTCGGTCACGGGATCGACGCCATACTGGACGATGCTGTACCATTTGCCACTGATATTCACTGGCGACCCATGGGAGAGGTGACCGCCCTGTGTGAGGCTCTGGCTCATGATCAGGTCCTTGTGCTGGAGGTATGCGAAGTACACTGCCTGGTTTGCCTGGCTGCCTGAGTGCGGCTGAACATTGGCGTGCTCTGCTCCGAAAAGCGTGCACATGCGGTCTCTTGCGAGGTTTTCAGCCATGTCATGATACTCGCACCCGCCATAGTAACGCTTGCCAGGGTAACCCTCAGCATATTTATTTGTCATGACAGAGCCTATTGCTTCGAGTACATTCCTGCTCACGAGGTTTTCAGAAGCGATAAGTTCCAGTCCATTCACCTGGCGCAGACGCTCTTTATCAATAATGTCTGCTATCTCTGGATCAAAATCGGTCAGACCGGACATGTTTAAAAATTGATTTGGAAGGCTAATATTCTTTCTTCTGCCGGTTGCAACAATATAAATAAATAGGGAGGCATGAATATGATTATTTTAAGGGAGAATATGGCGCAAAAGGATGCAAAGATAAAATTTCTTGAGCGGGAACTCGAAGAGCGGGAGCACGAGATGGTTACCCTGAGGAAGGTGGAGACGGATGGCGCACCCGGAGACCGGATCCATGAGATCGAGATGAAGATCAGGGAACTTGATGCGATGGTGAAAGGTCTCATCGAAGAGATGCTTGACCAGAAGGCGCTGCTTGAAAACCTGTCAAAGAGAGCGGAAGCGCGTGTCAGACCTGTGCAGAAACCTGTGCAGACACCTGATCAGGATCAGCCACGCGAGAAAGCACCAGTGCCCCCGCAGGTAGTGATGAAGGCGCCGCGGCAGCCCGTCCCTGATGAGAACCTGGATCTGATCATGCAGACCGACGGCACACTCAAAGCCGAGAAGAGGGCATCTTCTGATTACATCGTTGCCAGTTCCGGCTATAAATCCGGCACCACCGCGGGGCAGAACCGTGCGCCCACGAACGGAACGCCGGAGGCAGGGTCGGGGGCAGGGAGGGGTCCCCCCATTATATATGCCGAAGAAGAGAGATCCAAAGGGCGTAAACGGAATAAATAGGAGTCTGGTCTTTGCGCATCACCGAGATTGAGGTGGATAATTTCAAGTCTTTCGGAAGAAAGGTTAAAATTCCTTTTTTTGAAGGGTTTACGGTTATTTCAGGACCCAATGGCTCTGGAAAAAGCAATATCATTGACAGCATACTCTTTGTTCTCTCTCTATCGAGTGCCAGGGGTCTGAGGGCAGAGAGGCTGACTGATCTCATCAATGTGAATACCGGCAGGAATACGGCAGAGGTTACCATTACCTTCTCTGACGGCACCTCGATCAGGCGGAGGATCAAAAAGACCGCCAATGGATATTACAGTTATCACTACATGAATGACCGCGTCTGCAGGCAGGGGGACGTCATTGAATTCCTTACGCGGCATGGGATCAAGCCTGAGGGCTATAATGTGGTGATGCAGGGGGACGTCACCCGCATCATGGATATGAGCGACACTGAGCGGCGGAAGATCATTGATGAGATCGCAGGAGTTGCGGAATTTGACAATAAAAAGGAGAAGGCGCTCTCTGAACTTGAGGTGGTGAGGGAACGCATAGAGCGGGAGGAGCTCCTCCTCCGTGAACTGCATCTGCGGCTCGATGAACTGAAGGGTGAACGTGAACAGGCGCTCCTCTACAGGAAGTGGCAGAAAGAGATCGCACAACTCCAGGAATGGATACATACAGCCAGGCTGCGTGACAAGGAAGGTGAACTGAAGACACTGGATGGTCTCTGTTCCGGGCATCAGGCATCACAGAGCCGCCTTCTCTCTGAGAGAACCGCAAAGGAGGACGACCTGGAGAAGACCAGGCATGAACTCTCAGCACTCGATGAGAAGATCAATACCAAAACCGGCGTGGAATATCTTGAGATGATCACCCGGCTCGAGGAGGAGAAGAGTGCAGTAAAGGTGGCTGAAAAGACCATTGACCGCCTGAAAGCCGATAAAGTGGAGAATCAGGAGTCGATCAACCGCATCTATCTCGATATCCGGCGTGTGGAAGAGCGTATCGGCGAACTCACGGAATCCATCCGCACCCTCACCGTCGACCGCTCAAACCTCTCCATGGAGCGCGCTCTGGCGAAAACCCGGGTCGATAAGGTGAGTGAACAGATCGAGCAGGGCAGCAGGGAGGTGGAAGGTGCAAAGGACGACCTCTTCCGTCTTATGGGCGACCTGGAGGAGAAGAAGGCTCTGAGATCCGGTCTCCTCCATCAGCAGGATATTCTTATAGAGAAGAGCCGGCTGCGGACTTCTGAAAGGCAACGCCTGGAGGGGCGCATCCGCCAGATCGAAGAGGAGTGCGGTGAAAAGACACGCCAGCTTGATGAATACCGCTCCTGTATTGACGAGTGCGCAAAGACCAAAGAGACGCTTGATGGCGCGATATCAGAAACTGAACGCAGTTTGTTTGCCGCCAGGACCTCGCTTGAGCGGCTGAACAGGGAGATCCGGCAGGTTGAGCAGGAGATTATGCGCCTTGAAGCGCAGCAGCAGGCGCGGGGCGGTGTCGGCGGGCGTGCACTTGAGGCGATCCTCGGCATGGACGGGGTATGCGGCACCATCGCCCGGCTGGGCATGGCACCCCCGGAATATGCGACTGCACTGGACGTCGCGGCGGGCGGCAGGCTGAATTATGTGGTTGTTGAGACCGACACCGTCGCCGCAGATGCGATCGCCTATCTGAAGGAGCACCGCCTGGGACGTCTCACATTCCTCCCACTCAATCGTCTGAAACCGCCGTCACTGCCTGCGCTCCGTGATAAAAATCTCATCGGGTATGCAATCAGTCTCCTGGAGTTTGATCCGCAGTTTGATGAGGCATTCAGGCTGGTCTTTGGTGCCACCGTGGTTGTTGACACTCTTGACAGGGCAAGGGGGATGATGGGCAGGTACCGGATGGTGACTCTGGATGGCGAGCTCCTTGAAAAGAGTGGTGCGATGTCAGGGGGTTCCCAGCAGAAGAGGACTCATGGTTTTGGTGTTGCTGCGGACGAGGACCTGAGCCGCCTGCGCCTGAAGATGGCTGACCTGGCGGGCGATGCGGCTGAACTGAACCGCACGATCGAGCGCCTGACTGCGGATGGAGAAGAGAAGCGCACCGGGCGCAGGGTCGTCGATGAGCAGGTCTCCAGGTACCAGGCACTCGGTGAGGATTTCCGCGGGCGCGTCGACGCTCTGCTCTCAGAGAAAGAGGAGCTTGAACAGAGTCTTCAGGAGATGGATAGCGATGTCAGGAGCGGCGGCGATGACCTTGTCAGGCTTGAAGGGGAGATTGAATTCATCTCCAGTGAGGTCTCAGACATTAACGGGGCGGTTGAAACCCTCAGAAAGCAGCTTGATGGCACTGAAATCCCTGCACTCACGAAGGACCTTGAACGGCACCGCCAGGAACTGGGTGAGATCGAAAAAAGGCTGCAGAACAAGGAGGCGGATATCCTTGATGCGCAACGCCAGCGCCAGCATTTCACGAACCGCCTCGGTGAGCTGAAGACGGAGCGGGAGCGGTTCGAAGAGAAGACGCAGGGGCTGGATGATGAGGTTGCGGCACTGGAAGGGCAGATCACGGAAAGCAAGGTGCAGATCTCAGAGATCGAAGCGCGCCAGCAGGACTTCTCACAGGATATCTCTGATCTGCGGAAAGAGCGCGACCTGATCATGGGGAGGATCCATGGGATGGAGAGGGATATTCTTGGTCTCAATGAGGCGTCAGAGGGCATACGCCTGCAGATCTCTGTACTTGAGGAGCGCAAAACGGCACTCATGGAGGAGATTGAATCACTCCGTGATCTGGCAGGCGATGCAGATACTGAACTGAGCCTGGAGGAGATCAATGAGAGACTCGAAGCGGCTGAAAAGGCGCTGCGCAGGATTGGCGCAGTCAACATGCTTGCAATTGAGGAGCACGAGCGTGTCATGGCGCGCATCAAAGAAAAAACCGGGAGAAAGGAGACTCTCTCCCGTGAAAGGACTGTTCTCATAGAGCGCATAGAAAAGTTCGGGCAGATGAAGTATGATGCATTTATGACGGCGTTCCGTGCCATAAACGCAAATTTCAGGGAGATCTTTGCGAGCCTGACAAACGGGAACGGTCATCTAATCCTTGAGGGTGAGGATGACCCCTTCTCTGGCGGGATGAAGTTTGCGGTGCAACCCGGGGACAAGAATGTCCCGCTCGTCTCATCCCTCTCCGGAGGCGAGAAGTCGATCACCACACTGGCATTCATATTCGCTATCCAGACCTACATCCCTGCACCATTTTATGCGCTTGATGAGGTGGATATGTTCCTTGACGGCTCGAATGTGGTGCGTGTTGCGTCGATGATCAAGGATCTCTCCAAAAATGCCCAGTCGGTCATAGTCTCCCTGCGAAAACCGATGATTGAACGGGCTGACAGGATCCTCGGTGTCACCCTCAGACCAGACATGAGTACATATGTGACTGGTGTAAAAAACAATGACGGATGAAGATCCTGTCGAAGATCCTGTTGAAATTCTCGTCCACATGGCTGAATCAGGTGAGATTGATCCATGGAATATCGATATACTCGAGGTGACGGATCGATTCCTTGACGAGCTGGAGCGCCGCAAGGAGCTCGATCTCAGGATATCCGGCAGGACACTGCTCTATGCGGCGATACTGCTCAGGATGAAGTCTGAACACCTTGAAATCATATCTGCAGAGGATGAAGGCGGTTATTGCGAATCTGAGGATGACTTCTCTGATCCCTGGTTTGGTTTTGATATTGATCCGGAGGATGTTGGCGAACCCATCTGGCGGCTTGAGAGGGAGATTCAGCGGAGAATCGGGAGGAAGGGCATGCGCAGAAGCCCTGCCACCCTGTATGAACTGATCAAGCACCTGAAAACAGCCGAGAAGGAGGAGCGCCGGAGGCAGAGGCAGAGGAGGGCGGCTGCGCCCGAGATGCTGATTCTGGCTGAGGACGTGGTAGAGATCGCCCATGACGAGGATTACCAGCAGGCTGTGGGCATGGTCCTGCAGGGGTATCAGGAGATCGCTGCCAGTGGGGGGGATGTCACCCTCGCCTCACTCTGCTCGCGGATGGGCTGGCATGTCCGCGATGTGTATATCCCCCTGCTTTTTCTGATGATTGACGGCACAGTCACATTCTCCCAGAAAGAGTTTTTTGGTGATATTGTCGTCACCCTCAACACTGGTTCATGAATACCGGTTCCTGATATGGTGCTGAAGCCACCCCCCCTGGCAGGAGTGGCGGGACTCCCCTGCACTGCGCCCCCCCTGACTGTCTGGCGGGCGCCGCATATACCCGGGTGCCATGCGCACCTGACTCCTCCTGTACCCCCGTTCACTCACCTGTTCTGCGCGTCTTCTCCTGACCTCATGGTGGGGAGACAGATCCAGGCGATTTTCTGCGTGGTGCCACCCTCTGCGCGGGGTGGATGGGCGGTCTCCTGCCTGTCTCTGGACAAAGTATAAATAGCAATCAGAACGACGTTGTAAGGTCGTGTTGAATACGGCGGAAACAGGCAATGGCGCCTGTTTTTGCCTGTTCGTACATATGTGAGGGTCCCAACTCCGGTTTGGATCTGATGCATGGGAATGATGTTTATATGTGATGGGGAACTAACTATAATCCCCAGATTGGTATGGTGATTTACCATGCTGCAGTCCTCTGCAGCAGGGTGTGATGAATACCCATATATATCCAAAAGACATACATTATTCCTCTTGTGATGGAGAACCAACGACCCCGGTGTTACCGGTGTTGGTTCTGACGTTGGCACTGGCAATGCGTAAATTTGTTTAGTAACCGCTAATTCCTTCCAGATTTTCAACCGATGGTGTGCATATTCAAAACTCTGGTTGATCCTGCCAGAGGTCACTGCTATCGGGGTTCGATTAAGCCATGCGAGTCGAGAGGGTTCGGCCCTCGGCGCACTGCTCAGTAACACGTGGATAACCTGCCCTGAGGTAGGGGATAACCCCGGGAAACTGGGAATAATACCCTATAGGTTTCAGAAGCTGGAATGCTCTGAAACCCAAAGCTCCGGCGCCTCAGGATGGATCTGCGGCCGATTAGGTTGTTGTTGGGGTAACGGCCCAACAAGCCTGTAATCGGTACGGGTTGTGGGAGCAAGAGCCCGGAGATGGATTCTGAGACACGAATCCAGGCCCTACGGGGCGCAGCAGGCGCGAAAACTTTACAATGCGGGAAACCGTGATAAGGGAACCCCGAGTGCCTGTAAATGCAGGCTGTTTGGATGTTTAAAACGCACCCAGAGAAAGGGCCGGGCAAGACCGGTGCCAGCCGCCGCGGTAATACCGGCGGCTCGAGTGGTGACCACTATTATTGGGCTTAAAGCGTCCGTAGCTGGGTTGTTAAGTCCCTTGGGAAATCTTCCGGCTTAACCGGAAGGCGTCTAAGGGATACTGGCAATCTTGGGATCGGGAGAGGTGAGAGGTACTCCGGGGGTAGGAGTGAAATCCTGTAATCCCTGGGGGACCACCTGTGGCGAAGGCGTCTCACCAGAACGACTCCGACAGTGAGGGACGAAAGCTG
>DARA01000075.1 GCA_002503135.1 Methanomicrobiaceae archaeon UBA207 | reverse complement strand
GTAGGGTTTGAGACCACTGCACCAACAGTGGCTGCCTCCCTTCTCACCTCCCCGCCCGAGAATTTCAGTATCCTCAACTGCCACCGCCTTGTGCCGCCGGCAATGAAGGCTCTGCTGGAGATGGGTGAGGCAAAACTCGATGGCTTCCTCCTGCCAGGGCATGTCTGCACCGTGACCGGATATCATGAATATGAGCAGTTCCCTGTGCCGCAGGCAGTCGCAGGTTTTGAGGCTGAGGATATTCTCCTTGGGCTGGTCATGCTCCTCAGGCAGATCCGTGCCGGAGAGGCTCGTGTGGACAATGCCTACCCCAGGGCGGTCACGAGGGAGGGCAATGTCAAAGCCCAGGAACTTATGTACCGCGTCTTTGAACCAAGGGATGTGGAGTGGAGAGGTTTTCCGGTCATCCCTGGATCAGGGCTGGCGCTGCGCGAGCCTTTTGAGTCCTACGACGCCCTGAAGAAATTTGATGTCACGATCAGGCATGTGGATACGCCTCCCGGCTGCATCTGTGACCGGGTGCTGCGCGGCATCGCCGTACCAAACGACTGCAGGCACTTTGGAAAGGCATGCACCCCCCTGAAACCCGTGGGTCCGTGCATGGTGAGCCACGAAGGTGCATGCAGGATCTGGCACGCTTATAATCTGCGTGAGTCCTGACCTTCCCGGCACTCGCCCGGCACCTTCACCCCCCTCAGCCGGGAGGGGGGGTGTCAGACATTTATACAGACTGATCCAATAATCTAAGGAGGAGTTCGCCAGAGCCCCGGTAGGGTAGTGGATATCCTGAAAGCCTCCGGAGCTTTCGACCCGGGTTCAAGTCCCGGCCGGGGCATCGGAACAGAGGGTTCTGTTCCCTCTTTCATCTTTGATTATGCTTTTCTGAGCGCGTGACCATATGCGTCAGATTCCCTCTCCATTCAATCCATTCATCCTGCCACCGGATGTTTCTTAAGCTACCGGATGTGTTTTTGCCATCGCGTGTCTCCCAGACTCCTGGATCATGATATCCATACGAGGGGACGATGTGTTTCAGGTTGCGTGAAACCTGCATCTCAGGATAACTCCCAATGTATCAAAAGAGTCTCAATCTATCAGGAGAATTGATCTCATCTCGTCACAGTGACGCTTCCTTTCACCTGCTTCTTCCCTTTGACGGGTCTCAGCCTGTCAAGTTTCGCATTCCCGGGATCAAAATCAAAACAGAGAACGAGATTATCCATGACTTCGGTTTTTGAAGGGATCGCTCCTTCGAACGAGCATACAAAGTCAATCTCAATCTTCTCTCCGTCATCGATCTCCTCATACCTGTCAAACGCAAAATCCAATGGCACACAGACTCCCTTAAAACAACTGAATCAAATATGTTTACCCGATCAAACCATAAAAATATTAGGATGCATCCACATTCATGTGAACACCCGGCGATCACCTTCAGGACTGCCCGTTCATCCTGCTTCAGCGCGGCAACCGCATATCTCAGGTGCACGAACCGCGATATCCCGTATCCAGCAACCACCGCCATACGGGCTGGACAGTAATCCTCACCCCGTCCCCTGTTGTAATCACATCCTCCTGATTGTATGTCAGTATCAGACCGTTTTGAACGCCGAGGACACGCATCGCCTCTGCAAGACCATGTATCTCCCGCTCACGGTTCTCACCCCCGAGGTCAAAACAGACTTGCACCGCCATTGTAATTCTACCTTTCTCTTCTATCACAAAGTCGCACTCTGCACGATTCCGGAAGAAGAAGACCCCATAACCCCTGCGTTTCAACTCAATGAAAACGAGGTTCTCAAGCATCTTCCCGGTATCATTTGAGAACCGAAATGAAACGGCGTTACGCATTCCATTATCGATAACATACAGTTTTTTGTTGCTGACATGCTGCTTTTTGAGCGAGTAATCATATTTGTAAACCTCAAAGACGAGGTATGATTCCTCAAGGTATCCAATGTAGCTGCGGACCGACATGGCACTTTTGAACCCGAGCGTGTTTTTCAATGAATTATAACTAACCTCGCCGGTAAAATTGCTGAAGATATAATGGGCCAGCTGCTTGAATGCCTTAACTTCCCGGATGCCAAACCTGGTGATGACGTCACGGAAGAGGATGTCATCATAGGTGCGTTTCAGAAACTCGGTATCCTGATATTTAAGTAATTCCGGGAACCCGCCATTTTCGAGGAAATGATCAAACGCCCGAAGCACTCCCGCCTTCTTCGCTGATGTGAGTCTGTCATATGGAATGCACTTGAACCTGAGTGTTTCTTCAAAACTGAATGGATAAAGTTCAATTTTTGCATACCTGCCTGTCAGGTGCGTTGCCAGCTCAGAACTCAACAGTTTTGCGTTTGAGCCTGTCAGGAATATCTTGTAGCCCTCATCATGGATGCGCCTGACAAATCGTTCCCAGTTTTCAATGTTCTGGATCTCGTCAATGAAAATTACCCTGTTGCCTGGGTTCAGTTTCTCAAAGACCAGCATGAGCGTCGGGAAATCATTGACTGTAAAGTCGATCAAGCGTTCATCATCGAAATTGATGTAATTGAAATCATCAAATCGTTCGGCAAACTGGCGCAGCAGTGTGGACTTTCCACTCCGACGGATGCCGGACACCACAACAATCTGCTGATGAGCAGTGTACTGGTCAAACTCCACGTTCCGTTGTAATCCTGCATCTTTTGAAAGGAAGACCTCTTTCTGGTCAAGAACAAGTTCTTCCAAGTGATGAATCTATAGCATATTTATATCCTTATTATTGATATTACATAATTATCAACATTACTAATATAAACTTGTAGTGTTGATCGTAGAGGTCCAACACATCACAGGTGAGGATCACAGTTACCATGGATCGCGATTACAGGACACTTCCAGAATGAGGATCATCTGCAGATCAAAAATTCATGGTAAATTATAAATTCCTTCCTGAAAAAATGAAATACCATGAATTCTCCGGATACAGAAAGTGACGAAAAGATCATAAAATCGTCAGAGAACATTTCTGTAAAAACCGGGGTCTATAAGGCTTTTCTGACCAACAGGAGAGTTATTCTTGCCGATGAGTCAGGAAAGCGTGATCCTGTGTCAATATCTGTCCCGCTTATCACCCGGGCAGAGGCAGGGGTGAATAACAGAGGTGAAGCGATACTCACACTCTCAGCAGTCTCATCAGGCGGCGATCTCAGGAAGATGATACTCTCATTCCCACAGGATGTGGGAAAGAGTCGTTACAGAGAACGGGATGAGTGGGTGCAGGCACTCCATTCATTAAGACTCCGTGGTGATTCGGGAGTGGCAAAGACCCCAGTCCCATCCAAAGAGACGGCAAAAATCAGGGAGGAGCCGGATGACGGTTTTTATACACCCGTACGCGCCAGGGACATCAGGAAAAAAGCCAGGAACATCTCTGTAAAATCGATGCCATTCCACATTTTTCTGACAGATGAATATCTCGTTCTCGCTGATGCGTCTGGACTGCGTGGTTCTTCATCAATATCCCTCGACCAGACCGAGGCAGCTGAGGCAGGGGTCAATGAGAGTGGTGAGCCGACGATTACGCTGGCGGTCAGGTCATCAGGCAGCGATCTCAGGAAGATGATATTCACATTTTCAGAGGGTGCAGGCGACCTGCGGAATAGTGAACGGGATGAATGGCTGGAGGCATTGAATGCAGCAATCCCTGCGAAGGAGGCGGGAGATACATACTCCGCCATTCAGGAGGTGGGAGAGGGTCCGGGTGCAGAGAGACCGGGTGGTGCAAAAACACACCGTGCACCCCCTCTCGCACCAGCCGCATTCTGCCGGCAGTGCGGCACGGAAATTCTCCCAGAGGCGCATTACTGTCATGTCTGCGGAGCCAGTACAGGAGACCGGTCTGCACCCGGCGTCCCGTCCGCACCGGTTCAGCTACCTATGGATGATCTGCCTGCACCTACCCCATACCCCCGGGACCCTCCAAA
>DARA01000006.1 GCA_002503135.1 Methanomicrobiaceae archaeon UBA207 | reverse complement strand
TTTGACCCTTGAGTTCCCATTCTCGTGCATTTGGTATCGGTAGATTGTTTTCCTCAATACCCAAAAGGGTCTCTAATGTGTTGCCAACAGCGCCATCGTTCCGAGTATCGCGAGTGTTCTTTACGCTTTTATGCCACCCTTGCTCAAATATCTCGCCGATGGCTTGGATGAGTTGATTTTTTGTGTATAGCTTCATTTCTTGGATGGCCTCCAAAAATCTAATAAATACTCGAAAGTGACACCCATTGTGATATAGTTACTCGGCCACCCAAATATTCCAATTCTATTTACGATATTAGTCCTATCCCAAATAATTATATTTCTAAGTTCATATCCTCGTTTTCGTAGCTCTTCTATGAGAGCTACATGTATAGTGATTCGCTGATTTTCCCACCACATATCAGGCACATTGATTACGCAATGACCTTTTGGTTTAAGCAACGGTAACAATGATTCATAGATATTTCCCATTGCCACGGTATATTTTTCAAGTGACATTGTGCCAAGATCACGAGGATCTTGCGAATATTGTTCGATTTTTCCAAGTTGCTCATTATTTCTATCACGTCTTGATTTATTTTTTCTCTCCCTGTTCAAAAGATTTGCATATGGTGGAGAGGTCCAGATAAGGCTGAGAGTTTCGGGATCAATATAGTTGTGGATATTACAGGCATCATCTTGAATTGCAATTTGTTGGGTGTTATTAAATAGTTTGATTTGGCCTAACCTTTTTTCACAAATATCAATATATGATTGTTGAAGGTCAAATCCAACAGCATTTCTGTTTAAATCGTTTGCCGCAACAAGGGTTGTCCCACTACCAACAAATGGGTCCAAGACCAATTCCCCCTCATGTGTAAACAATTCTATGATTTTTTTTGCAAGAGCTATCGGGAAAGTAGCAGGATGAACTTTCTTGTCACGCACATCTCGGGACTCATAAGTAAATTGCCAAACCCCTAATTGACTTTTTAACCATTCCTTAGCGGTCATGCAGTTGATATGAGTTGGCTTACAATCACAATTACGAGAGTGACTTATTTTTAGTTTATTACCGTACACCGGGCTTTCTTCACGGATTATCATTGCTGGTTTATTACACATCTATATAGTCTCCACAGTGAAAGCTGGAACTTTTATTCCTTATCACACATATCCGGTTTTACTGCAACAGAGAATTGTTTTTTATGTCGAACGACCAAGCTCACTGGTTTTTACGGAGCGTAGCGGAATAAAACTCCAGTGCAGCGCCTTGTTATGCAAACACCTTGGATTGCTTTCATATTCGTTTATCTTTTACCAATCTCCAGTAGTGATGCCCTAATGATGTCAATTTACATGCTTTTGATTCCATTGCTGCAAAATACATATATTCAGAATCGACAGGAACAACTAATCCTACGCTCTGTAACTTTTGTAGATTCTTGAAGACTGCAACATTTTCATCTTTAGCATATGGTTCAATAATATCATGTACCACTGTTTTTGAGTTTGTGTTTTCATAGGATGGGTCTAAACTAAATTCTTGTTGAGGTGCAGGGAAATATTCTGTTATTTTTCGTAATGTATTTAATGACACTTGTGGATTTATTGTTCGTAAAGATGTAAATCGCGTAACGTTCGTCTTGAAAACTGGGCGTTGTTCCCAAGCACCCAATGCTTGATCGATATACGCATAGACACCGCCAGGAGAAATATGCCCTCTTAGGTCTGCCGCACCACCTTGTAATGCATCTAATAAGAGGTTAGTGAAGACTCCATGACCATTTATTTCCATTGAAGATTCATCATCTCTGCTTGCGGTCAAAATTGAAACCCCTTCATCCAACTGGGAGGCTACACGCCCTATTGTTGGTGAGGTTGGTGAGCCAAAAGTGCCTGAATGACAACAATCAAGTATAATAATTTTATCTTTGGATTGTGACTTGTTTGCCAGTATTAAGACTTCATCCATTGAAATACCTTCATCATATGTTTTATGGTCAGGTGTAACTAAATATCCACCTAATTCATTCAAAAAACCATGACCCGAAAAATACAATAAGACAGTGTCACTGCTACCTGAAAACAGCTCGACTATCATTGTTTTGAGTTCAGATTTCGTTTTGACATCTGTTTCAAGTCTTACATCAAAATTTGGTGATCCATCACCATGAGTTTCGAGAATACTTGCAAGGTCAGAAGCATCATTGATACATCCTCGAAGAGGGGATAATGGATAGTTATTTATACCTACTACCAATGCTTTTTTCATTTATTTTTACCTTCCCCCATTACTTGATCAATAGCATTTACGATTGCATCCCAATCCCATTTTATTGTCCTATTTCTAGGTAATCCTGTGGGTAGATTACTACTGGTATTTGCACCGCCAACGTAGACACCGAAAACTGGAACATGTTGTTCTTTAGCCATTTTGATTTCTTTTACAACCCCTGTAGCACTTGCCATATATTTTCCAACAAGCACTATGACCATATTGCACTTATTAATCTTTTCTTTAACAATGGTTTCCCACTGAGATTGTGGCATTGAAGATTTAGCTGACCAATCCTGAATGGAAAATGGAGTTTTGGAGTTTTTTGCTTGTCCTGCGAAAAGAACCTTCTCATCCGAATTGTGATCAACATCAAAACTTATAAACGATCTTGGGTCTGACATAGTTTTCTCCTTTGTCTCCTTACAAGTAGCTTTCAGTGCAACTTCTAATAAATACTTGCTCCCTCGGAGGAATCCCGAGTGAAGTAATTCTAACCAGTGAAGTCGCGAGAAAACTATTTCAGGAACCTTATATCAGGTATACAAAAGATTTGGAATCATATCCAAATATCAGGATGCTTGTCGCAGACGTGCCAGATTCATTTTCTTTTACAGTAACAGACAAATGCTTTACAATGAAATTTAACATGAAAAACACTTCAGTTTTTGATAGCGCACAAGGTCTAGTTTCATCGTCTGAAGAAGCACGCGCGTGGGGAGAGCAACTGTTTAACCACTACAAAAAACAATCAGTTCCGATAATGGAATACCTGAAAAACGATGAGCCTCAATCCTGATGAAATAATTTCCAGAGATACGTAGTGTCACAATGAAGGGGTTAATGGCAATCCCTGCAAGAACATTTCTGAGGGAGAGATAATATGGTAACAGTCGGGTGCCATGTCTCGATCGCAGGGTCGATCAGGAGATCAGTTGATCGGGCAGCCGCTCTCGGGTGCGACACATTCCAGATATTTTCGCGGAACCCCAGGGGCTGGAAGTTCAGGGACCTCGATGAAGAGGTCATAGAGGCATTCAGGGAAAAACTCAGGGCTTCAGGGATCGATCCCGTAATCGACCATATGCCATACCTGCCCAATCTCGGATCTCCAAAACGGGAGGTGTATGAAAAATCGCTGACAGCCCTTGCCGCAGAGCTGAAACGCTGCGGGATGCTTGGAATCCCGTACCTCGTCACCCATCTCGGCAGCCACCTCGGGTCAGGTATAGAAGAGGGGCGGAGGAGAGAGTGCGAGGCGATCAATACCGCCCTCGCAGAAGCCGGGAATGGTGTGATGCTCCTTCTTGAGAATACCGCGGGCACGAAGAACAGCATCGGCGGCACATTCGAGGAGATCAGGAGCATCATGGACGGGATAGATGATGCAGACAGGATTGGCATCTGTTTTGACACATGCCATGCCTTTGCCGCCGGCTATGATCTCTCCACAGTATCCGGATTCGGAGAGACCGTCGACCGGTTCAGGGAGACCATCGGCACCAGGTCACTCAGGTGCATCCATCTCAATGATTCAAAAGGAGACCTGGACAGCCGCCTCGACAGGCATGAACACATCGGACTGGGTCATATCAGGGAAGAGGGGTTCCGCAGAATCCTCCGCCACAAAGACTTCAGGGACCTGCCATTCATCCTCGAGACTCCGGTCGACAGCAGGCGGGACGATGCAGGCAATATCAGGCTGGTGAGGCAACTTGCGGAGTGAGGGGCAAACCCCCACACCGGACCGGCAGGGGAGGGGAAGAGATAGATTAATTTCCCTGTGTGGCATAAAGCACATTATCGGATGGTGAGAAGAAAATGGATAATGAATGCATGTATGCACAGTGTCACAACTGTGGTGAGGGCAAACTGCTGCCGTTTTTCAACAATGACGGCACGAACCTGTATGTATGCACAAAATGCCTGATGCAGTTCGGGAACGAACGGGTGATCTTAAATTACTCTGATGCGGCAAACCAGCAGGGTGAGCACTTCGGATATTATCCCCGCATATATCTGAGGCAAAAATAGTGATCTTTGACCCGGTAACCGAACATCACCTGAGAGCCCGCAGATCTGAGAAGAGGTACAGCTCCGGGCATAATACAGAGGAGGGAGGTATCCTGGGCGTCGTCCGAAATGCTGCGGAGCGCCTCCTGAAGGGTGAGTAGGGATTTCAGGTCCCTGTATCCCAACCACCCATATAGCTCACCTGCTCTTCAGTCAGTTCATCTATGGTGAGCGCGAGCGCTGCGAGTTTCAGGGACGCGACCTCTTCGTCGATCGCATTCGGGACATCATGGACACCGGGCGCAAGCGACCTGCCGCCCTTTGCCATGTACTCACAGCAGAGCGCCTGCAGGGCAAATGACAGGTCCATCACCTCGACAGGGTGCCCCATGCCTTTCGGCGTTGCAAGATTGACGAGCCGCCCCTCAGCCAGCACATGAAGCCTCCTGCCGGCGACCATATATGTATCGATACCCTCCCTCCTGACGATTTCGTCAGCATGGGTTTCGAGCCATTCGACATCGATCTCCACATTGAAATGCCCGGCATTGGAGAGGATCGCCCCGTCCTTCATCTTCGGGAAATGGCGTTCCGTGAGTATGCCGGTATTCCCGGTGGTGGTGACATAAATATCGCCAGCTGCGACGGCATCATCCATCCTCATCACATGAAAACCGTCCATGTGCGCCTCAAGCGCCCGGCGCGCATCGACTTCGGTCACGATGACCTGTGCACCAAGACCTTTTGCCTTCCGGGCAATACCGCGTCCGCAGAAACCATAGCCTGCAACAACCAGGTGTTTCCCTGCGATCAGGGTATTGGTCGTCGCCATGATCGCAGTAAGTGCGCTCTCGCCGGTGCCGTGCACATTGTCAAAGAACCGCTTCATCGGGGTATCATTGACTGCAATGACAGGAAATTCAAGTTTCCCGTCTTTTGCCATCGCCCTGAGCCTGTGAATCCCGGTCGTGGTCTCCTCACATCCGCCGATGACCGTATCAAGGAGGTCGCGCCGCTTTGTATGGATCTCATAGATCAGGTCCATCCCGTCGTCAATGGTGATATCAGGTCCTGCATCAAGTACGGCTCCAATGGCTGCATAATACTCATCAACGCTGCATCCCCGCTTTGCATAGCAGGAGACACCCTCCAGGTCATTCAGTGCCGCCGCCACATCGTCCTGTGTGCTCAGCGGGTTGCAGCCGGTGATATGCACCTCAGCACCGGCGGCGGCGAGCGTCCCGACCAGCACCGCAGTTTTTGCCTCCACATGAAGCGCCATCCCCACTGTTATCCCCGCAAGAGGCAGAGTCTCCTCGAACCGGCTGCGGATCGCAGATAAAACAGGCATATACTGGCGCGCCCAGGAGATCTTAAGGTTTCCGGATCCCATTTTCCTATTATATTCTCCTTACATCACATAAATGCCCTCATATCAGCCGCCGCAGAGAGCCATCCCATAACCATGATATGCCTGACACCCCCATCTGGTAGTATGGTACTGACAAAACGGATCATCCCGTGTCTTGATCTCAAAGACGGCAGGGTAGTCAAAGGGACGCACTTCGTAAACCTCAGGGACGCCGGTGACCCGGTGGAACTCGCCCAGCGCTACAATGAGCAGGGAGCGGATGAAGTTGTTTTTCTTGACATCACCGCGTCAAAAGAGAATAGAGGCGCCATATTCGGTGTAATCAAACGGGCAGCAGATCATCTATTCCTCCCCCTCACAGTCGGGGGCGGGATCCGCACTCTCGACGACATGCAGCAGCTCCTCAGGGCAGGTGCAGACAAAGTGAGCATCAACACAAGCGCCGTCCTGGATCCGGACCTCATCAACCGTGGCGCAGAGCGGTTTGGAACCCAGTGCGTGGTGACAGCCATTGATGTACGCAGGAATTTTGAGATGCAGACCGGCGCCACTCCGGTGAGCCTCCCTGACGGCAGTGAATGCTGGTATGAAGTCGTGATCTATGGCGGCAGCAAACCCACAGGCATCGATGCCATCAGATGGGCAAAGGAGTGCGAGGAGAGGGGCGCTGGCGAGATCCTGCTGACCAGCATGGAGACGGACGGGACAAAAAACGGATATGACATCCCGATCACAGCCGCGATCTCTGATGCCGTCGGCATCCCGGTGGTGGCAAGCGGCGGCGTCGGGACACTGGAGCACTTCTATGAGGGTTTCGTTCACGGGAAAGCCGATGCCTGCCTCGCTGCAAGCGTCTTCCATTTCGGCGAATTCACCATCCGCCAGGTGAAGGAGTACCTGGCTGAGAGGGGTATCCCGGTACGGCTCTGAGATCCATCTCCAGAGCCGCAACAGGGTGCGTGAGATCGAATGCATTGAGGACTGCGGGGTGTATCTCCCCGAAAGTCCCGACAATTTTTCCGCCGACCAGAACGTCCCCCCTCCTGCCTTCAGTAAAGGCAGGATCCCTGGATTCGGCAACAGCATAGTCAAGCGAGAGTTCCCTGCAGAGGAGGTCCATGCAGGCATATGCCTCGCTGAAATCAGCGCCGGGATGTATGCTGACGGCTGCCGCCCTCTGGCAGGTGACAGTATCCACGACAGCATCGCCTGCTGCAAATAGACGCTGGGGCAGTTCACGGCGCCGGTTCACCTCAAGCATCTCCATCAGGAGGGGGAGGATCTCACTGCGGATGATCGTCTGCTCCTCTGAGATGGGGTGGAGCACCTCCAGTGCTGCGCCAGACGCCTCCCTCTGCATCTTACTGTACATCACCCTCTCACTGGTGAGGGTGAAGGGCATCATCTCAATGAAACCCATGCCGACAAAGATCGCCCGCACGGCACCGCCGATCGCCTGGAGCGGGTGCTCACTCCCGAGCGTAAATGTCGCCGGCAGGGCAGGGCTGAAATTCTCATAGCCATATGCGATCGCCACATCCTCGAAGAGGTCCCAGTCATGCATGATGTCGGCGCGGTAGCAGGGCACCTCCACCCTGACACCGTCTCCGCCGTCGGATTCAGCCCCAAACCTCATCTTCTCCAGAAAGCCAGCCACATCCTCTGCCCGGAGATTCACGCCCAAAAGCCGCGAGCACGCCTCTGCACTGATCTGCCGCACCACTGGTGAGAGGTCAGGCACCTCAGTACCATCGATCGTCACCGACTCGATCGACGCCCCGGTCTCTGCAAGCGCCGTGCAGATGATATTCACTGCGAGTGCCACCGCCTTCCGGTCGGTGCCGGTGGTGTCGAGGAGTATCGTTCGGGTCTCCTCTGTCACACGGGTGAGTTCGCCATTGATGATGGGCGGGAATGACAGGACCTCGTCATTGGCGTCCACGATGAGAGGGAAATATTCGAAATCCTGCACGAGGGGGGCATATGCCCTGCCTTTCGGATGGTCTTCCAGGATCTCATCCAGGGAGAGCGGAACCTCGAAATCAAGAGGTATGAACCGCCGGTCCCGCCGCGATGCGATGTAATGGAACGGGGGTGTGACCCGGTCCAGGTCATGGACACCGATCGCCACCTTTCCGCGACCGCGCCCCACAGCCCAGTGCAATGCCTCCTGCAGGCTCATGAGGCTCTCGATCGAGTCCTCATTAAAGGTGATGTTCCTGATGACCGCCGAGCCGAGGCAGGGTCTGATAGCGGCAAGTGCGGGGTCAATGGAAAATGCGATCCCGGAAGGTCTGACCGCGTAGTGGCTGAGCCCGGTCTCAATCCCAAGGAAGCCGCGCATCGCCCTGGCGACACCCTCGGCAGAGAAGAGGTCGGGTCTGGCAGGGAAGAACTCCACATCCGCGTGGTCTTCCTCAATACGTTCAATATCCGCACCGATCATTGGAAGGCGGCGGATGATCGTCTCCTGATCCACGCCGACCAGATCTTCAAGATATGCATATGGAAGTTTTATGATCGCCATTCTCTCACCTCACTCCTGTCAGTGCCTGAAGCCCCCTGCACTCAGGACAGGCGTCTCCCTGATCCACTGCACGTCACTCCGGTAGAGCTGCCTCAGGTCCTTCAGACCCATCTTCAGCATGGCAACCCTGCTCACACCAAGCCCCCAGGCAAGCACGGGATAGCGGATGCCCCATGGTGCAGTGACCTCCTCCCTGAAAATTCCGGCGCCGCCAAGCTCCACCCAGCCCAGCCCGTCCACATACACCTCAGGCTCAACACTCGGCTCGGTGTACGGGAAATACGCAGGTCTGAACCTGACCTCCTCGAACCCCATCATGGAATAGAACTCTTTGAGGTAACCGAGAAGGTGGCGGAATGTGACAGCCTGATCCATCACGATACCCTCCAGCTGTTCAAACTCAGGCGTATGCGTGGGATCAATCGCCTCACGCCTGTATACACGCCCGATGCAGAACGCCTTCACCGGCGGTTCGGGATGTGCTGCCAGGTGCTGTATGGAGAGTCCGGTGGTATGTGTGCGGAGCACGCACTCCTCGGCTTTCGCCCTGCTCCATTTCCCTCCCCACCCGGATGATGAGGTCTCTCCGCCATATTCATGCATCTCCATGACCCTCTCAAAACCGGCAGGCAGGTCCCGGCGCAGGTCCACGAAGAACGTATCCTGCATCTCGCGTGCAGGGTGGTCCTGGGGCTGGAAGAGTGCGTCAAAGTTCCAGAAGCTGCTCTCGATGATCCCGCCCCACATCTCGGTGAAGCCCATCTCAAGGAGGATCTGCCGCATCTCGTCGATGAGGCGTTGGTACGGATGCACCTTCCCGGCATAGATGCGCCTGGGAAGTTTTTCCACACTGTACTTCCTGAATTTCAGGTCCTTCCAGGCACCCGAGACGATCTGATCACTCGTGAGGGTGCCCACCTCTTCGCTGAGCTCGAGCCCCTCCCTGAGGAGTGCTCTGCCAGCCGGTGTCAGGCTGATCCTGAATGATACTGACTCATCCTCCCTCACCAGCCCGCGGCTGATCAGTTCCCTGATGCCATCCCCGCCCCTGCCGAGGTCAGTCAGTACAAGTTCGTCCTCGCCGGGCGGAGCGTCGCCTGTCCTGTGGACGACCCCGTCCCTGATGGTGATCCAGCCCTTCCTCCGCATCCAGCCGATGCCGATCTTTGCAAGAGGGTGTTTCTGCAGGTCTTTTATCGCAATGGATTCATCAAAACTCTCCAGGACCTGGCGTTCGGGAAGCCCCTTCCCGGCATATGCCGCTCCTTCATCAGTCAGCGCATAATGGCGCTCCACCTGCCTGTGCACCTCCACGAGCCCGCGGTCGCTGCAGAGATGCCCGTACTGCACCACCGCCGCTTCGGGCACCCCGAGCACCTCCGAGAGAGCAGAGACCTCTGCTTCACCTTGCTTCTTCAAAGCCAGCAGCAGTTTCTTTTCATTCAGTGTCAGTTCCATGCTCATCCCTCCACCATATGCTCCACGGCATCCATCTTCTCCCTGAACTCTGCAAGGAACGCCACGACCCGTTCAAGGGTCTCCTTCTTGCAGCGACCGCAGACCAGTTCTCCTGACATGCACTTCCTGCGTATCTCCTCAAGCTCCTGATCATCCTCTACCATATGGAAGAGGTTGAGGCTGAAGACCGGGCAGATATCCGGTTCACCGCCCAGTTCTTTCTGCTCTTTGAGCGTCGCCCTGCCCCCGGTCAGGGCATTCATGATCTTCTTTCCGACCGCATCGGGAGGTTCCGAGAACCCGAAACAGGACTCAGGGAGGCTGCTTGACATCTTGCCGCCCTGCAGTCCGGGCATGAAGGTGTGGTAAGACGAGGATGGCGTGAAAAATCCAAAACCGCCATACTCGATCTCAATCAGCCTCACCCGTTCCTGCACGCTCACACACTCTGCGGTGACGGCATCCCTGCCAGAGAGTGCTATGTCAACATGCCCCTCAAACTTCTTTGATCCGGGAAATGCCGCATGGACAGATTCAAGCGCCGCTTCAGGCGCATTCTTTGACCTGACACTGATGTAGCCGCCCCGGTCTTCGACTGTGAACATCCTGAGCTTGCGGGCGACATCCCTTGTCAGCCTGAGATGCGGGTCCTGGTCAATCCCCACCGGGACGAGCGTGGGCGCAGGTCCGCCGTCAAGCTGCGGGAAGAGTATATCTGCCACCTGTGTGATGATGCTCATCGCATGCGAGAGCGAAGTCTCCTGCCCAAACCCATAGATCGCCTGCAGGTCAGAGAAGTTGACGCGGATCGATGCTTCGAATGCAAGGTCCTTGAGGCGTTCGTTCCGGCTCTGATAATAGGTCTGCCCTTCGTAGCCGAGTGCATAGAGGCATTTGAGATATTCGCGGGCGTACTCCCTGCACTTCTCCCATGAGACGCCCCTGACAGCATGCGCCTCGCGGTCGGCAATCGCCACATAACCGGTCCCGCCCTGCTGCACATGCCAGACCACCTCCTTCATCACCATCAGGTGCCCGAGGTGCGGAAGTCCTGACGGCATAAAACCTGTGAGAACGTAAAAAGGGGTTTTATCGCGGATCGCACCGGCGATCAGGTGGTAGTCGCGGTGCCCCACCACGATATTGCGCCTGATGAAATACGGGAGTTCCGGGAGCTCCCGGGATACGGTATCGATCGATTCGATGCCAAATTCGGCAAAAATCGCATCAATATCTACTGACGCGCCATTTGACCATGGATTAAGACCCATCTGCACCACTCACAGTTTGATCCTGGTAAATTCGATATACCGGATCCCGTTACCATGTACACTGGCAAACAACATTTTCTTTTTGACGCTGTGCGCCATCCTCACTGACCTGGAGATGGTGCTCATAGGGAGTCCCGCACCCGCCGGCGTGGCATGTACCAGCAGCTCAGAGTGCGACTTTTTCCCGGTATAGACACGGAAATGGTGACCGAACTTGTAGCCGGTCCTTGGGATGTAGCCCCGGCTCCTGAGGTCTGCATACGCCTGCACCTTATCCCTGAATTCGACATCCTCACAGAGAAGGGCATCCATATACGCCCCTGCAGTGACGGCGGCACCCTCCCGGCGCAGGTGGAGGCACCCCAGCCCCAGCAGGTATTCCGTCTCCAGAGGCGAGAGCAGGAGGCGGTCCTCATCAAGTCTCTTTCCAAACCAGTGCTTTTCCAGCAGTGAGCCCTCAGGAATGTGGAGGATGGCGGTGCTCCCATAGAGGTCTGCCTCAAAATCCCCGGAGAGAGGCGATGCCGGCGGCTCAGAGAGGGGCTGTATCTTCACCTCATAATACGTGAGTTCATCCTCATCATCCACAACAGCGAGGATGTGCTGCTTCCTCATATTGCCGGCGGTATGGATCTCCCTGCCCAGTTCCTCAAAATGGATGAGGTCGCGCTCTGAGAGGACCCGCACCGTATACAGCGACCTGCCGGTGCCAGGTTTCTCCCCCCGCCTGAATACCCTGAAGTCATGGGGTCCGGGCTGGATGACATAGCCCCGTTCGCGGATGTCCCGGTACACAAGGAAACTCCTGATGAAATTGGGTTTATCCGCAAAAACTCCGAGAATGGCATCAAAATCCATACCCTTCACAGTGATCTTCTTTCTGAGGATCAGGTACAGCGCTTCCGGCGGCGCCAGCCGGATGCCGGCGGCAGCTGGTCTCCCATAACCGCCCTGTTCATACAGAGCCAGCCCGTCCCT
The DNA here is from genome assembly GCA_002503135.1 of Methanomicrobiaceae archaeon UBA207. Taxonomy (GTDB): domain Archaea; phylum Halobacteriota; class Methanomicrobia; order Methanomicrobiales; family Methanoculleaceae; genus UBA207. Next base: position 5,285 of record DARA01000006.1, on the reverse strand, counting down.
GCCGAGGAGCACGCCTTCGCCATCAAATGTCCCGTTCACTGAAGCGTAATATTGTGGCGCAGGTTATTTATCTCTGGGGGGTTCTCCCGGGGGGGCATGGCACCAGCCGGCTGCCCCCCATCCCGGAGCGCCTCTCAGGGGGATACACATTCAAAGAGGGATATCCAATAATACCCAATAAGAAGAGATACAGAGCACCCAAATGGAAAAACCACCAGACACCACTGACGACGCATCAGCGCAGATGACGAGGGCAGGCATCAGGACCCTGCTGGGCAACCCGCAGTCAGCCATCCTGAAACTTTCATTGCCGATGATCATTGCCATGTCCCTCCAGACGCTCTACAACCTCGTGGACACCTTCTGGGTCTCAGGTCTCGGACCTGACGCCCTTGCCGCACTCGGTTTCGTCTTTCCATTCTTCTTCATCGCGGTGGGGTTGTCAAACGGGCTGGGCGTGGGCGGGGGCTCTGCGATATCCCGCATGATCGGCGCACATAACAAGAGAGGTGCGGACAATATAGCAGTTCACACAATCGTCCTCATGGTGATACTTTCAGGTGTATTCACCATACCTCTCTTCTTCTTTGCAGAGGACATATTCCTCCTAATCGGGGCAGGCAGGACGGCAGGTCTGGCATCGGCATATGGGAGGATCATCTTCCTCGGCGCCATCCTGATCTTCTTCACAAACATCGCCAACGCAATCCTGCGTGCAGAAGGGGATGCCAGGCGGGCGATGTACGCGATGGTGCTGAGCGCCGGTCTGAACATCGTGCTCGACCCCATCTTCATCTACACCTTCGGGATGGGCGTGGAGGGCGCTGCCTGGGCGACCGTCATCTCACTGGCGGTCTCGTCCGTCCTCATGCTGAACTGGCTGCTCGTCAAAAAAGATACGTATGTCTCATTTGCATTCAGGGGTTTCAGATTTGACAGAGACGCCCTCAGGGATATCCTGAGGGTCGGTCTGCCGGCATCAGTGCAGATGCTCTGCATGGCAGGAACGATGATGATCATGAACTACCTCATCATCGTAGTCGCAAACACGGATGGCGTGGCAGTCTATTCAGTGGGATGGCGGGTGGTGAGTGTGGCGATCACGCCCCTGCTCGCCATTGCAACCGCCGTCGTTACGGTGAGTGGCGCCGCATATGGTGCACACGCATTCAGGAAAGCCGAGATCGGACACCTCTATGCGACAAAGATCGGTTTTTTCATTGGATGCGCCATCGCGGCGGCAACATTCGTCCTCGCCCCCCAGATCACCGCGGCATTCACAATGACGGAAGCCACGGCGCATCTCGCAGGCGACCTGACAACATTTCTCAGGATAGTATGCATCTTCTACCCGACAACCGCTTTCGGGATATTCTCATCCTCGCTCTTCCAGGGGGCAGGGAAGGGGATGTATTCACTGCTGGTAACGATTTTGCGAAGCATCATCCTCACGCCATTGTTTGCCGCCATCTTCGCCGTCACCCTGGGGTGGGGGCTTGTCGGGGTCTGGTGGGGTCTGGTGGCAGGAAACAGTATCGGCTCGGCGACGGCTTTCATCTGGGCACGGTATTACACCTGCAGCCTGGCTTCAGAGAGGTTCAGTCTCTGGAGGTGAGGGTGTCCCGGTCGCAGAAGAGATACTCCTGCGCATATCCCGCATACTGCCCGAAATACTCCCTGGCAAAACCGCGGATCCTCTCATATTCCGCCCCAGTCATGGACCCGGCAGGAAGTCTGCCCAGATAATGCCGGTAATGCCGGTACATGATCTTCCTGATCCATACATCGACAGGAAATGACTCATACTTCCCAAATGCGAAGAGGAGGATGCAGTCAGCCGCCTTGGGTCCGACACCCCTGAGAGCGATCAGGTCACTGCGTGCCGCCTCATATGTCATCGGGTCCAGCCTCTCTTCCCACGTGGGATCAGCCGCAAGCACCTTTGCGGTCGCAGATATGTAGTCTGCCCTGTAACCAAGCCGGCAGTCCCGCAGTGCCCCGGGCTCCGCGGCAGCCAGTGAACCAGGGTCAGGGAATGCATGATAACGTCTGCCCCCGGCACTCAGCAGCTCATCCCCGAACCGTTCCGCAAGCCTGCTGAGGCAGTCCCTGATCCTGGTGATGCTCGTGTTTGTCGCAGTGATGTAGGAGATGAGGCACTCCCAGGCAGGCTGTTTCACGATCCTGAGACCGCGGCACCTCCCTGATGCCACCCTGATGAGATCGTCGCGGCTGATGCCGGTGATGACTGCGTCCAGGTCCAGATCCAGCTGGAAGTAGTCCCTGACAAATGCCCTGTCCGCACCAGTGAAGGTGAGTGTCTGCCCGTCCTGGCGGATGCGGATGAGGCGATCCCCGACCACGCCCTCCCACCACTCACCACTCCGCCACCACCGGAACACCTGCCCGCAACCGAGTGTCAGGTCGAGGCTGAAAGGCTGTGTGAGAGAAAGTCGGGTCAGCATGTACACCACAATAGTGCATGATGACGTGATTATAGTTACGAACGCCAAGGATGGAAAAGGCGGGAGACTGGATATTGATGAAATCGTTATGATCAAGATGCTTGTCCTCCAGCAGTGGCAGGGACTATCTGATCCAGAACTTGAACGACAGGTCAATGACCGTCGGGGGAGATGGTGTCCTCCACACCTTCATAACCCCTAACACCCCAACACATATTAGAAGAATGATCATGTGCAGATACAGGCTACATGCAAATTACAGACAATTCGGTACGCTACCGTGGATACACAATCACCTAAAGTTTTATAAGATGAAAAATTCAATCTAAGTTTCCGATAAGGCGAATAAATGAACAAAGCCAAGGTCAAATCCGAAATCACAAACGTTCTGGGCCCCGTTGAGAACCTTGAGAGTTATGTGAAGGCTGAATGGTGGAGAGAGATATTCAATGCGAATTATCTGCGCACCGACGGCGATGTTATTGATGATCATAATATCACAAAAAGTGAGATTGACTTATTTTCTTCAGTGCTCGGGCTGGCTGCATCTGATACCATCCTTGATCTCTGCTGCGGGCAGGGAAGGCATTCGTTTGAACTTGCAAGAAGGGGTTTCCGGAATGTCTGCGGTCTTGACAGGTCACATTATCTCATTACACGTGCCAGAAAGCGGGCAAGGACGGAAGGACTGAATGTAAATTTCAGGGAAGGTGATGCCAGAAAACTTCCCTATGCCACTGATATATTCGATTATGTCCTCATTCCGGGAAACAGCTTTGGATACTTCGAATCCCTCGAAGATGACAGGGACGTTCTAAGAGAAGTATTCAGGATTCTGAAGCCAAGGGGAAGACTGCTTCTTGACATACCCGACGGAAATTACCTGAAGGAGAATTATGTGCCACGAAGCTGGGAATGGATCGACCAGAACTATTTTGTGTGCAGGGAACGGTGCCTCTCGGGAGACGGCGACAGGCTGGTCACCAGGGAAGTAATCACCCATGTGAAAAACGGTGTGATGGCAGACCAGTTTTATGCAGAAAGGCTGTATACTGCAGATAGTTTAAAAAACATTCTTAAAAGCTGCAATTACAGGGAAATAACTTCTCATGGCCCTCTTGTTACCGAATCCCAGAGAAACCAGGATCTGGGGATGATGGCTAGGCGGCTGCTTATAACTGCGGCGGTGGAAAAGGAATGGACTCCCAAAAAAACAGTCAGAAAAAAGAAGAAATCCATAATGGTATTGATGGGTGACCCGAAGCTAAATGATATCGTCAAGCCTTCCTGTGTGTTTGATGAAGATGATTACCATACGATATCAAGGCTAAAGGAGGCTCTATCGGAATTACATGAATATAATTTTTCGTACTTCAGTAATCACCATTCGCTGATGAATTATCTATTGAATAACAAAAAGAAGATTGATTTCGTCCTGAATCTCTGCGATGAAGGATACTGGAACAATCCGCGAAAGGAGCTTCACGTGCCTGCCTATCTGGAGATGCTGGAGATGCCCTATTCCGGGGGAAACCCGCAATGCCTTGCATACTGTTATGACAAATCACTTGTAAGAGGTGTTGCCAAGGAACTGGACATACCGGTGCCGCTGGCGTTTATCATAAACCCGGAGGACAGTTCGTTCATCGAATTTTCGATACGCTTCCCTGTGATAGTAAAACCGAATTATGGTGATTCAAGTTTAGGAATTACAAAAGAAAGCGTCTGCAACGACATCACGCATCTGCAGGAAGCGATAACAAGGATCAGGAGCATTACAGGCAACGAATCCGGAATTCTGGTCGAGGAATTCCTGACCGGCATGGACATAAGCGTCGGAATCATCGGGAATATGCCTGATATGTACGAAGTGCTCCCAATCATAGAGGAGGACTACTCGATGCTCCCCGATGAGCTTCCAAAAATTTGCGGCTATGAGGCCAAATGGGATCCGGATTCTCCCTACTGGAAGATCAGATCAATCCCAGCGGTTCTTTCCGAGGATGTGCAGAGGTTCCTTGTTGCAAGCTGTCTTAAACTGTTCAACAGGCTCGAATGCAGGGACTATGCACGTTTCGACTGGCGGCTTGACAGTAACGGAACACCAAGGCTGCTTGAAGTAAATCCCAATCCCGGATGGTGCTGGGACGGCCATCTTGCAAAGATGGCGAATATTGCCGGGATCTCATATCCTGAAATGCTTAAGAAGATACTGAAAAGTGCGGAAGAAAGGATCTATTGTTTACACAAATAAATAGTGCGGATATGACTCTCTCATGTCTGTGGGCAGTGTGACGAAAGTGCTGTAGATATGGAAATTCCTGAAACAATCGCTGTGAGTGAAGGTTCACGAGATGACAGAATCACCCCAGCCCGTCGCCACCAAGCAGCTTCACCAGCACCGCCACGAGACCACCTGCACCCGCACCCACACCGGCACTGATCCCGTGACTCCTCATGTCCTCACCTGTCTTCACACTCTGCCACACCTCCAGGTCACGCACCCGCCTCTCAAGCATCCCAAAAAACAGTAAAAAACAGTGGGCTCGCTGAGATTCGAACTCAGTCATACCAGGACGATGCGATCCGTCCCATCATCAAGGCGTGGGCAGACACCGTGCCGGAACTGGCGTGAAGAGAGAGGGAAAACACCCCTCCTTACCTGCGGTTTTGGGGACCCTTGATCAGGCTGAAATAACGTCAATTTGGGCTCCAATTCTCCAGATCCCGACCACGGGATCAGACCACCCGGAGAGCCATTCTTGAAAACCGGCAGTTATCGCTTATTTAGCCAAAATCACCCTTAAACGCCGGTTTTTG
>DARA01000016.1 GCA_002503135.1 Methanomicrobiaceae archaeon UBA207 | reverse complement strand
CCATGTTCAAGCTCGCCGACAAATGGCGTGCAAAGGACTTCTCAGAACTCGGTGACGGGAAGGAGCGGCTCCAGAAGATCCTGAAGGAGACCTCGCGGTGCATTAAGTGCTACCAGTGCATCGAGAACTGTCCGATCTGCTACTGTGTTGAGTGCAGCACCAAGAAGCCGCACCTGGTCAAGCCCGGACAGGTGCCGCCCGGCATCATGTTCCACCTGATCAGGTTCGCCCATGTGGCAGACTCCTGCATCAACTGCGGTCAGTGCGAAGAGCTCTGTGCGATGGATATCCCGAACTCGCTCTATATGCACGCACTGCAGACCGACCTGGAGGAGATGTTCGGCTTCAAGCCTGGCGTCAACATGGATCTGCCTCTGCTGGCACTTGTCGAGGAGCCGACTGAGCGCGAGCGCCTGTCGGCAACCGGCAGCGACCAGATCTTTGACATCTTCAAGAAATAATCATTCAAACCTTTTTTTAACGTCTCCTGCAAAGCAGAAACGCAGGGTCGGATGTGGTACCTGGTACCGGGTGGATCTCTCCTGATGCAGAGGCAGGTGTTCACTGGTTTTGCAGGATATTCAGTCTTTCCTGACAGGTCGGTCTGAAGATCTCACCCTGAGCGTTCTCAGCCGGTTGATGGCTGCCGCAAGGTCATGCGCCCTGAATACGGCGAAGTCTCCGGCAGGGCGTTCCTGCAGGATATCAAGCCCGCCTTTCTCTATATCCCTGAACACAGCACCGACCACGTCCCGCATCGTCCGTCTTCCGTCCATGTACCGGGTTGCATAATAGATGGCACGCCCGACAGCCCGCGTCTGGCTGGTGTCCACGATCTGCTCCACCTGACTCAGGTCGATCATCTCCCTGCCGAATGCGATTGTGTGAAGCCCCTTTGCAGTTATTTTGACGTCTCTTCTTCCTCTGCCGGGATCAAAACTCTCTGCGAGCGGAATCCGGCACCTGACCATGCCAAAACTCTCTCCCCCCTCTCTCTGCCTCTCGGTACGGTAGTTCTCTGCGATGGCATGCGCCTCTGCCGTCATGTCAACCGGGATGTACGCCGTCATGCAGATCACATAATCGGCGACATCAAAATAGTCGCCCGAACCCCCGATGACCAGGACGGTGGAGACCCCGTATTCCTGATGGAGGTGCCGGACTTTGTCTATGAAGGGGGTGATCGGCTCCATATCTTTTGAGACCAGTTCCTGCATCCTGTGGTCACGGATCATGAAATTCGTAGCTGATGTGTCCTCGTCGATCAGCAGGACGTCTGCCCCCGCCTCCAGCGCCTCAATGATGTTTGCAGCCTGTGAGGTGCTGCCGCTTGCATCCTCTGTCGAAAACGAGGTGGTGTCGGCGCCGGTGGGGAGATTGGTGATGAATGGGGAGATGTCCACCTTTTCGATGCGCCGCCCGTCTTCAGCCCGGATCTTCACGGTGCCGGGACTGGTGACGACAAATTCACGCCCGTCTCCCGGGATATGGTTATAGATACCCAGTTCAAGCGCCCTGAGCAGGGTCGATTTGCCATGGTAGCCCCCGCCGACGATGAGGCTGATCCCTTTGGGTATGCCCATGCCGGTGATCGCCCCCCTGTTCGGCAGAGTGACCGCGACGCGGAACCGCTCCGGTGACCTGAAGGGGACCACTCCTGCCCCCTCAGCAGGTCTGGGATCAATGCCGCTCCTGCGGGGGAGGACCGAACCGTCTGCGACAAATGCGACAAACCCCAGATCCGAGAGCCGGCTGCGCAGCGCATCGGCATCCTCGGCAGTCATGATGTGCCGGTACAGGTCTGCCTGATCAATGGCGGCACAGATGAGTGAAGTGGCGATGATCCCAGGGATCTCATCGCAGAGCATCGTCTCTGCATGCCTGCCGGCAATCCGCCGCCCAAAGGCGGGCAGCCCAACCACGAACCTGGCTTCAATGTCGCCGTCAGCCAGCACAACCGATGTGCGCTCCAGGATCTCCTGCCCGGGTCTGTCGATGGCGATGGTGCCGCTCTTCCCGCTCCCCATCCGTCTTCCCTGGGTGCTGCGGCAGGTCTCTGAAAACCTCCGGGTGAGGTAGTCCCGGAGTGCGATCTCCCGGCTCAGGTTTGAATGCGTGTCAGCAGGAAACCCGGCAGTATCTGCAGGCACCCGCACCCGCATCCTGCTCGGGGATGCAAACGGGTCCCCCTGGACATGGTCAATATACAGTATAAACTGTTCGTACCTGTAAATTCCGCGGAGGTCCCTGTATGCCGGGTATCCCCTCCCGTCGATCCTCCTCACCTTCTGCCTGAGGCTCTCCATGCTCTCCACAGTACACCGACCCCTGATATACTATACAGGTACAGCAGAATATTTACTGAATGTTTGGGTCTCACCTGAGACCTGCCGCAATATGAGGCAATGCCAGCCCGGAGACCGACACCATAATCGGGCATCCCCGGCGAGATTTATATAGACACGGGATCAGGGGGTCTCAGGACGGCGGGAGAGTCCTGCCTGCATGCCGCTGATCAGACCAGGGATTTTTAAAAAAAGGAAACTAACAGAGGGAACTTCTCTTCATGCACCCGCACACGGATATCACCAAGGAGTCGCTTCGCGACCATGCGAAAATGCTCAGGGACAGCATCCCTGCACCACTGCAGACAGAATGGAGCGGAGCCATCCGCAGGCGGCTTCTCACGCTCATGGATGGTTACGACCCTGTCATGGTCTATGTCTCAAAACCCCCGGAAGTCAGGACACATGAATTCATCAGGGATCTCCTCGCAGCAGGGAAGAGGGTGATTGTACCGATCATAGAGAGGGAGGACCGCAGCCTCAGGCTGTCGTACCTGGATGATCTCTCATCTCTCGTACCCAGCACTTTCAATGTGCCTGAACCGATCGGAAGTGAGGTGCCTGCACCGGCAGATGAAGTAGAGCTCACAATAATCCCTGTGATCGCCTTTGACGGCAGGGGCAACCGCCTTGGTTATGGCGCCGGTTATTATGACCGCTTCCTTGCCTCCCGACCCGGCATGGTGAAAGTGGGGCTGGCGTTCTCCTGTCAGGAAGCGGCATCCATACCTGCAGATGATTATGATATAAAACTGGATTGTGTGGTCACAGAGAGAGGGATAATCAGGTTTTGATGACCTTGGTGGGTTGGGGGGTGCTTTTCCCTGCACAATTGAAATTCTCCACAACATATAGCCATCAGGTCACGCAACCCACCACCCCCTACAAAATCCTTATATACTAATCAGCACTTACTTGTAGTAAATATACCAGCAGGAGGTACCCGGATGTCTGATTATGTTAATGTATTTGTAAAGGAATCCTCTCATGAAGACGCTGGCAGGGGCATTGCCAGGCTCAGCGTTGACCTCATGAAGACGCTCGGACTTGTCAGCGGCGATGTGATCGAGATCGAGGGTAAAAGCAAGGCGGCAGCGATAGTCTGGCCGGGTTATCCACAGGACACCGGCAGGGCAGTCCTGCGGATCGATGGCAATACCAGGAGCAATGCCGGGGCTGCCATTGACGACCAGGTAAAGATCCGGAGATCAGGGGCAGGCTACGCCAAAAAAGTCGTGATCCAGCCGACACAGCCGATACGCCTCGTCGGCGGGGAGCAGTACCTTGCCCGCCTTCTCAGGGGGCGCCCGGTGACAGAGGGGCAGACAGTCAGGGTAAATGTGCTCGGCAACCCCCTCACCTTCGTGATTTCAAAGGTGGCGCCGAAGGGCATCGCCATCGTAACAGGTGAGACCGAGATTGAACTGAAGGAGACACCCTACGAACCTGCCAAAGGGAGAAAGGGCATCACCGACACACACTATGAGGATATCGGCGGTCTCTCCAAAGAGATTGATATGGTCCGCGAGATGATCGAACTCCCGCTGAGGCACCCTGAGATCTTTGAGAGGCTCGGGATCGAAGCCCCAAAGGGTGTTCTCCTCTATGGTCCGCCCGGCACAGGAAAGACACTGATCGCAAAGGCAGTGGCAAATGAGGTCGATGCGCATTTCATCCCGATCTCTGGTCCCGAGATCATGGGCAAGTACTATGGCGAGAGTGAGGAGAGGCTCAGGCAGGTCTTTGAAGAGGCGCAGGAGAATGCCCCGGCGATCATCTTCATCGACGAGATCGACTCCATTGCACCGAAGCGCGAAGAGACGAAAGGTGAGGTGGAGCGCCGCGTGGTTGCCCAGCTCCTCTCCCTCATGGACGGTCTGAAAGGGAGGGGGCAGGTGGTAGTCATTGCCGCAACGAACATACCTGATGCGATAGACCCCGCCCTCAGGCGCGGCGGGAGGTTTGACCGTGAGATCGAGATCGGCATACCAGACAAGAGCGGCAGACTGGAGATCTTCCAGGTTCACACCCGTGGCGTGCCCCTTGATCTGGAGACAGTAACCCTCACCGAAGAGCGGGGGCAGGAACTGGCGGCGACCCGCACAGTCAGCGAAAGTGAAGCGGCAAAAACGGAGGAAGGGCTCAAACGGAGGGAGTTCCTCGAACCCTTCGCCAGTATCACACACGGTTTTGTTGGTGCTGATATCGCATTGCTCGTCAAGGAAGCCGCCATGCATGCCCTCAGAAAGAACCTGGAGAACTTCTGTATGGACGAGGATATCCCTGCAGAAGTCATCGAAGACCTGAAAGTCACCAGGGATGACTTTGAAGAGGCGCTGAAACACGTAGAGCCGAGCGCCATGCGCGAACTGCTTGTGGAGGTGCCTGATGTAACCTGGGAGGATGTCGGAGGTCTTGAGGGAGTCAAAGCTGCGCTTTCCGAAGCTGTGGAGTGGCCCCTGAAGTACCCTGAGCTCTTCGAAAAGCTCAGAACCGAAGCGCCGCGCGGCATTCTCCTCTTTGGACCGCCGGGCACCGGAAAGACCCTGCTCGCAAAGGCGGTTGCCAACAAGAGCGAGTGCAACTTCATCTCTGTGAAGGGACCGGAACTCCTCTCGAAATGGGTGGGTGAATCTGAGCGGGGGGTGCGTGAAGTATTCCGCAAAGCCCGCCAGGCGGCACCATCGATCATCTTCTTTGACGAGATCGATGCGCTCATACCAAAGCGCGGGGCATATGCAGGCACATCCCATGTCACCGAGAGCGTGGTGAGCCAGATCCTGACAGAGCTTGACGGTCTTGATGAGCTGCACAATGTCACGGTCATCGGGGCAACGAACCGTCAGGATATGCTCGATGAAGCAATGCTGCGCCCTGGGAGGTTTGACAGAGCCATCTATGTCCCGCTCCCTGACAGGGAGTCAAGAAAGAAGATCTTTGAGATCTATCTCAGGGGCGCGGATGCCATCCTCACGAAGGAGATCAGCATCAACGACCTTGTAGACCGCACTAGAGGTTTTGTCGGCGCCGATATCGAGGCGCTGGTGCGCGAAGCCAAACTCAGTGCCATGCGGGAATTCATTATGACCATGGGTGAGAGAAGTGAGCATGAGCGGCGTGATGCGATCGGCAACATACGGATCACAAGCGAGCACTTTAAGGACGCCTTTACCCGTGTGAAACCATCTGTGAGTGAAGATGCCTGTGAGGACTATGAGAGGAAGGCATGGGAGATCATCTTCAACGCAGAGCAGCGCACCATCCTTGAAAATGCGGTTACTGAGATCAGGCGGGCAGACCTGCTCAGCGGGGAGGGTGCACAGGCTGAGGAGATAAAAACACTTATCAGAGATCTGAAATCACGTGTATATGCACAGACCAGGGACTTTGATGAGATAAAAGGCCTCACAGCCGCCCTGAGAGAGAAAACTGAAGAGTAACCATGCTGCCAGACAGAGGTCAGTACGCATACAGGAGGAGAAACCGGTGAATGAAGAGCCATCAGACAGCCCAGGGGATTTCAGTGAAGTGCTGAGGCACCTGATAGAAGAGGCATTCAGCCAGCTCAGAGACGAACCAGGGATTTGCGGATTTAAGATAGTTATACAGGGCATGGGAGGGTTTCCGGGATCTAATCAGGAAAAGCATGCGGGATTACCGGCTTTATCTGAACCGGCTGGAGAAGTGCCGGCTCCGGAAGTGGTGACCATTGACGACGAAGTGAAGGTGGTCATCGACCTGCCTGGTGCAGACAGGGAGACGATCTCACTGGGTGTTGATGAGGACACCATGGAGATCCGGGCAGAGGGCGTGATCTCCAGTTACCGCATATCAGCACCTCTCCCGCCTGTCGAAGCAGATTCAATGCGGTCATCCTACAGAAACGGGGTTCTTGAAGTCACATTCGCCAGAAGCAAACCCGCCACCAGCGGATGACCGATCCCAACCACCCGATCCCGACAACCATCTACCGCTTTTTCAGGGGCTGATAACGTACTTATATAGACACCCCCAATTTATTATATGGTGATTCTATGGTTATGACTACCATATCTGTTATAAAAGCTGATGTCGGCAGTTTTCCGGGACATTCGCGCGTTCACCCGGCGATCCTTGAAAAGGCAACCGAGATGCTCAGGAAGGCTGAGGGAAATCTCATCACAGACTCTTTTGTCACGCACTGCGGTGATGACCTCGAACTGATCATGACCCACACCCACGGGGAGGACGACCCGGGGATACACAAACTGGCATGGGATGTCTTTATCGAATGCACCGCCATCGCTAAAGATCTGAAACTCTATGGCGCAGGTCAGGACCTTCTCAGCGACGCCTTCAGCGGCAATGTGAAGGGCATGGGTCCGGGTGTTGCCGAGATGGTCTTTGAAGAGCGCGCATCTGACCCGGTCCTCGTCTTCATGGCAGATAAGACCGAACCCGGCGCCTGGAACTACTATCTCTACAAGATGTTTGCAGATCCATTCAATACCCCGGGACTCGTCATTGATCCTGCCATGCACGAGGGGTTCGTCTTTGAGGTGCATGATGTCATTGATAAGCGGAAAGTGCACTTCAGTACACCTGAGGAGAGCCATAAACTCCTCGCCTATATCGGCGCGCCGTCCCGGTATCTGATCAAGTACGTCTACAGAAAAGACGGGCTGATCGCAGCCTCAACGAGCACGCAGCGCCTCAACCTGATAGCAGGGCGCTACGTGGGCAAAGACGACCCTGTCATGGTAGTCAGGGGTCAGAGCGGTCTTCCGTCTGTGGGAGAGCTCATTGAACCATTCGCGACACCCGTCATCGTCGCCGGGTGGATGAGAGGCTCGCACCATGGTCCGTTCATGCCGGTGGGGCTCTGCGATGCAAACTGCACACGCTTTGACGGTCCGCCCCGCGTCATCTGCCTCGGGTTTCAGATCTGCAATGGCAAACTGATCGGACCTGTAGATATGTTTGATGACCCTGCCTATGATCGGGTACGGAGCAAATGCAATGAAATTGCAGATATACTCAGGGCGCACGGACCATTTGAACCGCACCGCCTCTCACTGGAGGAGATGGAGTACACCACACTGCCGATCGTTGAGAAGGAACTCACAGACCGTTGGGAACCCATCTAAACATTTTTTGACCTCATCTCTTCAAGCACCTCAAGCAGATTCTCGATATTCTTCACCAGGACCGCATTCTCCCTGATCCCTCTGTAGAGTGGTGCCGCCCGCCCGTCTGCGTGGTCGAGGCCGTCATAGCCGGATACGGTGTCCATGAAGATCACAGCTCTCTTCCCTGCCACGGAATGCACTGCTTCAAGGTTCGCAAGGTTGCCCTTACCCACGGGTACCGGAACCACCACCACCGCGCCGGCATCCAGGCACCACCTTTCGAGTTCAGTTCCCTGCGCCGCAGTGATGCGGGAGAATGGCGGGGCAGTGATCGCATGGCAGCCAAGAGATTCTGCAGTCCCGAGGTCGAGGTCACCCTCATTCAGCACACCCACCGTGACCTGGTAACCGCTGGCATGCAGAGCAGAGATCACATACCGCCCTGCACCCCCGCCTGAGATGACATGGACCGTCATCCCCTTATCCGCAGTTGTTGCGGCAGGGAGAGAGAACACCCGGTATGAACGGGGGGATGCCGGATCAGGGACAGTTGCAGCATTCACTGAAAATACATCCTTTATCAGGTCAGGGTGGAGCACTTCATCAGGGACACCGTCACCTGCCACACTGCCCTTCCTGCCGATCACAATCACCCTGTCACAGAACCTGGCGGCATGGTTGAGGTCATGTATGACTGCAATGACCGCGGTGGTCTCTGAGAGCCCCCTGAGAAGGTCCATGATCTCAAGCTGATGCCTGATGTCGAGATGCGCCGTCGGTTCGTCCAGCATGAGAAAATCAGGTTCCTGTGCAAGTGCCCTGGCGATCATTACGCGCTGAAGCTCCCCGCCGCTCAGTGAGCCCGCGTTTCTGTCCTGAAGATGGGTGGTGCCGGTAAGTCTGAGGGACTCTTCGACCACCATATAGTCATGCAGGGTCTCGGATTTGAAGCGCCCGAGATAAGGGGTCCTCCCCAGCATCACATAGTCAAAGACAGAGAATTCAAATGGCGAGGTGAGACGCTGCTCCACGACTGCCCTCATCTGCGCAAGTCTCCTGGCAGAGAGTTGGGCAGCCGGCTGGCTGTTGTAGGCGACCGAACCTGCCTGCGGCTTCAGGTAGCCAGCCATAATCCGCAGCAGCGTCGTCTTGCCGCACCCGTTCTCACCGAGGATGCCGGTAAGCTCGCCCTCCCTGCATGTAAATGATATGCCATTGAGCACCTCCTTGCTCCCATACCTGAATGCAACCCCGTCGAGTGTGATACAGTTCATTCCTCACTCCGACGTTTTTTCAGCAGGTATATAAAGAACGGTGCGCCGCAGATAGCCGTGATGACGCCGATCGGCATTTCAGCAGGGGCGATGATTAGGCGGGAGATCAGGTCTGCCGCAATGAGAAAGATCGCGCCGGTGAGGGTGCATACAGGGAGGAGGACGCGGTGATCAGGACCCACGACGAGCCGCACCACATGGGGTGTGATCAGTCCCACAAAACCGATGATGCCGCTCACTGCCACGGCGGCGCTGGTGATGGCAGCCGAGACGATGAGGAGGATCTTTTTGAGGTGCTCCACCTCTATCCCAAGGTACTGGGCAGACTCTTCCCCGAACATCAGCGCATTCAGGGGTCGTGAAAGGCTGAGGAGGATGGCGGTACCCACCACCGTAAAGGGCAGGAGCATGATCACGTGCTCCCAGGTGCGCCCCCAGAGACCCCCCATCATCCAGAAAATGATCTGGTGCAGGTTCTGGCTGGATGTGAAAAGCATGAATGATGTGCATGCCGAGAGAAAAGCTGCTATGGCGATGCCAGAGAGGAGGAGCGTATCCACAGGCACCAGGTTCCCGACGCGCGCGATCTCATAGACGAGAAGTATTGTGGAGATCCCGCAGATAAAGGCTGCCACAGGGAGATTGAAGATGCCCACACCAAATGAGATGCCATACAGCAGGACAAGTGATGCGCCCAGTGCCGCACCATTGGATATGCCAAGGATAAACGGCGATGCCATGGGGTTTCGGAAGAGGCTCTGCAGGCAGGCGCCGCTGATCGCGAGACCTGCACCCACCAGAGCGGCGAGCACCACACGCGGGAGGCGGATGGACATAACGATCATCCCGGTTGCCGGGCTCCATGTCGGGGCGGCACCTGTGAGAGGCTGCACCAGTATCGCAATGACTGTCCCGAAGTCGATGGGTGTCTCTCCAATGGAGATGCCCGCCACCATGCAGAGGAGGAGGAGGACAGACAATCCAGCCACTACAATACCAATATTCAGCCGTTTATGCATGAAGAGACCCACTCAAGTGCGTCGAGCATCCGTGGTCCGGGGCGGTTTATGATATCCCCGTCGATCGTGTAGATCCTCCCGTTTTTTATGGCAGGGAGATCGGCAAATATTGATTTCTCCATCAACCTGTCACCAATCGGTGCGCTGCCAGGGGTATGGCTTGTGGATGCAAGGATGATCTCCGGCGCCCGGTTGATGACTGCCTCATCAGATGCGATGACATACCCGCTGGCGTCCTCCATGATGTTCCAGCCCCCGGATTTCACGATCAGCTCATGCTGGAGGGTATTGTTTGCAGCCACATAGAGCGGATCGTCCCAGAGGACATAGAGGACCGGGACAGCCTCAGAGGCATGTGCTGCACCTGAAACCGCCTTCTCCCTTGCCCGGAGCTGGCTGATCAATTCATCGGCGGTGCTGCCGGAGTTCGTGACATCCGCCGACTGCGTCGGCTCAGTCACACTGCTGCGAAGTGTGACAGACCCCACCACCCCGATGTTGCGGTAGATGTCCTCAAGGCATTCAAGCCTGAAGACAAGTACAGCGAACCCCATTGTCCGCAGCTCTTCAACTCTGATCTTGTCTGAGATGGTGGTGGCAAGGATGAGGTCGGGCTGCAGCTCGACGACCTTCTCCACACTCATCGTCTGCGGACCGCCGATCGATGCCACCCCTTCAATCCCGGGGGGGTAGTTGCAATAGTCTGTCCGCCCCACGAGTCTGTCGAGTGCACCAACGGAGGCGACTATCTCGGTCTCGCTGGGTGCAAGTGAGATGATGCGGCTGACATCTGCAGGGACCGTAACCGCAGTGCCGGTATCATCGATGAATATATTTTCATCTCCGGCAGCGGCAGCATTCGGATCAGTGCAGCCTGCCGCTGTGCAGGAGATGATGATCAGCAGAGAGAGAATGGCAAGAGGTTTCACAGGTAAATGTATATGATGTAACTCAAATAAAGTTGTTTATCGGCATGTGGCGGCGGGAGGCGGCTGCCCCCATACTGCCACCCAGCACACAGACTTCATTTGAAGAGGCTCTGCGTTTGAAGCGAGTCTGGTCTGCACCTCTGTGCCCATGATCAGATCCATGTTTATAGTCAAAAACCATACTTTGCTATGTAAATCACTTCGTGATTTGTCATCAAAACGTATGAGGCTGACGCCTCATACACGTTTGGCAGGAAAGTGGCGATTGCCATTTTCATCAAACAGCACCTGATGCTTCAGGCGTCATGCACGTTTTCATGGAAAGATTAATTAGCGCAGATAACCACATAAAGGAAGATGGTTAACGGCATTGTTCTTCCTATTAAAAAGGTATTTTCACTCGTGGATTCACAGATTACTGTTGAGATGAAGGACGAACCGCGCAGACTGCAGGGGCGGCTTGTTGCAGTGGACGAACACCTGAACATCCACATGGACCAGACCAGTGAGTACATAAATGACCGGAAAGGTCGCAACCTGGGGACTGTGGTGATCAGGGGGAACAATATTCTGACTATCGCCCCCATGATCTAATGCTTATGCAGGAGAGAGAGGAAGAGGCGCTCAGGCACATCAGGTCTGCCAGACAGGGTGTGCTGCAAAGCGAACTCTGGAAGGAACTCGGCGTCGATTCAAGGAAATGCTCCAGAATCGTGAAGAAGCTCTTTGATGCAGGTCTCATTGAGCGGAGGGAATACAGAGGGGATGGGAGCAAAACATACCAGCTTATCGCAAAAAAGCAGGCAACTGATTACTCAGTCATCCTCGCCGGCGGTGAGATCCTGCCCTGCATCTGCTGTGACCTGGAATGTGTTCCTGAGGAGTGCACGCTCCTGATGGACTGGATGTACCACCTGGCACTGGAAGAGCTTGAGGAGTAGGGGGTGTCACCGGCCTGCGGGCGGTGACTGAGTCACCTTCGGTGACCTGTCCATAACAGTCCATAACTTTTATCCATAACACAGGTCAATACCTCTCATTTGACACCTGAACGATACGAAGATAGCGCCGTCTCCCCTGCCATCGGCACCTGCCTCATGGTGGCGCTCACGGTCCTGGTGGCAGCACTGATCCTTCTGCTCCTGTGGCTCCCTGTATTCACCTGGCAGACACCGGCGGAGCCGCCGGCGACCATAGAGATCCAGCTGATCTGCCATACCGATGAAAACGGCATACTCAATTATGACAGCCGCGTCATACTCCGCCACAATGGTACAGAGAGGATCGCGAATGATGGTGTCAGAGCAGTCTTTTACAGGAATGATCTCCCTGTCGCCTGCAATATTGAGACCCTGAATGGATATAAGTTCATCAGCACCCACCACCATGGCGTGCAGTGGATGGGGGGATCAGGGTGCCGCGATACCTACTGGAATCCGGGAGAGAAGACCGTGATCGACTTCACTGACGGGACTTTCCACCGGGGAGACCAGGTGCAGGTGGATATAATTGATAAAATCTCTGATCTCGTCATCTCACGCCACCACTTCCCTGCATGAGCGCCCTGGCAAGGAGACGGGCTACGCGGAGAGGTTCAGGGATTTTTCCATCAAATGTCAGGGCATTGCATAACCTGGCTGCATCTTCAGGCGGCAGACCGTACGACCTGATATAGATCGTGTACCCGGTATCCAGGGTGACCGGCACCCTCTCGCCGAGTCTCCCGTAGGCTGCCAGACGCTCTTCATCGCCAGGGAAATGACGCGCGATATCACCTTCCAGTCCTTCCGAATCCTCATAGGTGACGGTGATTAGCGGGAGTCCCGTCCTCCTGCATATCTCATCCGGATCAATCACATTGAACCATGCAATGACGCAGCCGCTCATCATGATCAGGTTGATGTCCTGCCGCTTCAGTCCGGAGAAGAGAGCGATCACTCCATCTGTCGCATCCATGCCGCCGACAGTGACCTGCGAGATGCCGAAACCGTCGATGCGGAGGTCTCTGCGCATTACGATGCCTGCGAGTGTGGAGCGCACCCTGCCGCTGAAACTTTCAGCGATACCCAGTACGCGCAGACCTTTTTTTGCGATCTGCATAAAAGGTCTTATGTGCGGGGAGAATTTAAATAAAATGTACTGATGGAGATTGAGAAAGATCAGGTGTGTATTTTTATCCCCACACTGAACGAAGCCCCGACGATCGAGAGACTCATAATGGAATTCCGGGACCTGGGCTACAACAATATCCTTGTGATGGACGGGCACAGCACAGACGGAACACCTAAGATTGCCAGGTCAGTCGGAGCCGCAGTCCGCACCCAGAAGGGCACAGGCAAAGGAGAGGCGATCATCGAGGCGCTTGAGGTGATAGACGCCCCTTATGTGCTGATGCTCGACGGCGACGGCACATACTCGCCCGGGGATGCTGAAAAGATGCTGAAACCGCTCTTCGCTGGCTATGACCACGTCATCGGCAACCGGCTCTCCAGCCCTGAAAAAGGCGCACTCACAATCCTGAACATGACAGGGAACCATATCCTCAACCGGGTTTTCAGTGCTGCGCACGGGAGAGATCTCACCGACATCCTTTCAGGTTACCGTGCATTTACAATGGATTCAGCAAAACATCTCCACCTGAAAGAGGCAGGTTTCGGGATTGAGACAGAGATGGCAGCCGAATCAGTGAGAAACGATCAGCAGATCGCGGTCGTTCCGGTCAGTTACCTGAAGAGACCAGGGACAAAGACAAAACTCAACCCCTTCCATGACGGCTTTAGGATCATGAGCACCATCTACAGGCTTGCAAAGGTAAACAACCCGATCTTCTATTTTGGGATCATCGGACTGGTCATATCGATCGCAGGGGTTCTCCTTGGAACCTATGTGCTCATAGAGTGGCTGAACCATATTGAGCACATCCCACTCACGATACTCACCCTTCTCCTCATCATGGTCGGGTTTGAGATATTCATGTTCGGCGTGATCAGTGACATGATTCTCCTCTTCCACAGAGAGGTCCTCAGGGAGATCCAGCGCCTACAGCCGCCCAAGTAAACTGAGTATCCTGCAGGAATGCTCGGTCGCCGAGGTGAGGAGGTACGCCTCATCCAGAGTCTCTCCGGCTGCAAATGTCCCGTGCCCGCGAGCGATCACGACACGCCCTTTCCTGCATGCGTCCCCGATATTCAGTGCAAGTTCACCTGATCCCGGGTTGCCATCCACCACAGGGATGACAGGACAGACCATCTTCCCCTCACTATCGGCAGGGACCACTGCATCCCTCACCAGGGAGAGAGTAACTGAATAGACGGGGTGGGCGTGGACAACAGCCCTGCAGCCTGTCTTCAGGTATATCTCATGGTGGACGCGATATTCACTCGAGGCTTCTGCCGGGACGTCACCATTGAATGGGACAAATACCGGCTGCCCGGGGAGGTCCAGGTAAGAAGCGGTCCTGGTGATGTAATACCCGCCCTCCCCCAGCACACTCATATTGCCGAAATTGCCGCTGACCAGCCCCTCGGCAAAGAGCCGTCTGCCTATCCTCTCAAATTCCGTATCCAGCACTCGTCACACCTCTTTCCAGCACAAAATTCCTTTCCAAACATGACCATGTGCGCATGGCTCTCCCGGTATGCCCGGAGATCATCAGGCAGGACCGATTCAAACAGGTGTTTCAGGTCTGACCGGCTGCCCGTGATCCCTGCGCATCTGCAGATCCTCTCTGTATAGGCATCGATGACAAAGGTGCACCTTCCAAGTGCATAGCAGAGGATACTGTCAGCTGTCTCTTCACCGACCCCGTTTATGGAGAGGAGGGCATCCCTGAGCCGGGATGTCTCCTGCATACTCATCATCTCAACACTCCCGTAATGCCGGATGACATGGGAGGCAAGACTCTTCAGGCGCCGCGTTTTCACCCTGAAAAAACCTGTGCACCTGACCGCCGCCTCAACCTGCCCGACAGGAGCCTCATGGACTCCGCGGATGCTGCAGATCCCCTCGCCCTTCAGTTGGGAGATGGCGGTATCCACATTCTCCCACCGCGTCTGCTGGGTGAGAATTGCCCCTATCATCACCTCTTCCGCATCGCCCTGCCACCAGTCAGGTCTGCCATACTGGCTGCGAAGTCGCCTTATAACCGCCGCCGCCCTACCCGAATCTGACACCGACATCCTTCATCCCATTGTAGCGGGCGATGTTGAGGAGAAGTGGCGTGATGCTTTCGACCATGGACGCAGATGCCAGGGGTCCGGCATCAAGTGCCTTCAGATGAGAGATACTGTCAATGAACTTCATGACCAGATGTTTTGCATCAGGGTCATCCCCGCAGACCGCCACTGAGTAATCAAGGTCCTCATCGAGCATTTTCCAGCGGTTTGCCGCAATATTGTTGAATGCGGCAACGACCCTGGCATCTGCAGGGAGTAGTCTCTCTGCCAGCATGGCGGCTGAGCCTTCAGGCGGCGGATCGAAACTGAAGTGATCCTCTTTTTTGATGGGATTTACAGGACTTATCACAATCTTGCCCTCAAATCCTGTGAGTGATGTGAGTGTTGTGACAAGGTGCCCGTACGGGATCGCAAGAATGACAATATCCCCATTGTCCACCGCCTCCTGGTTGCTCACGCCTCTGAGTGTGCAGGGGGTACCCCTTTCCAGTCTCCTCAGACAGGCATCACAGCATGCGACCGCCTTGTCTGCCGTGCGTGAACCCACGAACACCTCATGCGTGAGCGAGAGGCGCAGCGCCATGCCCTCGCCTATCCCACCGGTCCCGCCCACAATCCCGATCTTCACTCAGTCCACCAGCGATCTCAGGGTTGCTTCAAGTGTTTCCAGGCTCTGCACACCGATAAGCTTCTCCTTAAGGACATCATCCTTCTCGATCACGATCGTCGGTATATACTGTATCCCATACTTGGTGGCGTAGTGGCGCGCCTCATCAGAGTCGGTGCCGACATCAATCTTCTTAATGTCAACGGAATCACCCATTCTCGCCTTCAGTTCACTGATGATCGGCTCCATGACACTGCATGGTCCGCACCAGTCCGCATAAAAGTCCATCAGGACAGGTCGGCTCATATTTACTACCTCTTCCTGGTGATCCGTTGAGCAAAAACCCAGATAAAGATTGTTAAAAAATTATCGGGAGAGGATCGCCATGATGATCCTGCCATATGCGGGGCGGGTGATCAGGACGCCGATGAGGACACCAAGGATGGTGATGACGGCAAAACCACGGAGTGTGCTCAGATCCATGAGCGCCAGCGGCAGCATCGCCATAAATGTGGTTGAAGCTGCGATGATGATAATCGTCATGGCGCGTCCGAGACGTTTCAGGTAGAGATTCGGAGACGGGACCCTGCCTTCATGGAGCACTTCGTCAGTGATCACGACCAGCTGGTCGATGCCTGTCCCAAGGACCGCGATCATCCCGGCGATGCTTGCCAGGTCGAGCTGCAGGATGAACCTGGAGATGCCCAGGAGGATGATGATCTCTGCACAATTGGTCCCGATCATCGGAAGGACGATCTTTGGTTCACGGTACCGGTAGTAGATGACTGCACCGACTGTCAGGAGTGCGAGTATGCCTGCATAGAAAGACATCATCTTGAAGTGTTCGCCAAGGACCGCCGGCACAGAACCAGAGCCTGCAACCTGCACATCCACAGGGAGTGCCCCGGCACGCAGGTGAATCTCAAGCGCCATCGCTGCTGTGAGCCCTGCCTCACCTGATCCGGTTGATGCATAGAGGTTGCTGACAGGCTCTGTCTTCAGCCTGGCGGCAAGGTCCATTGAGAGTGGTGCGGAATAGACGGTTTTGTCGTCAAGTATCATCACGAGATGATGGGCTTCAGGGTCAGAGACCGCACCATATTTCAGTGCAGAATCGCGGAGCACTTCTGCACCTGCATCACTGATGGTGAACCCGACGCCCCAGTTGTCGCTGCCGCGCGGATACTGTGTAGGGACATTGACGCCCGTGATCGCGTCACCAAAGAGGATATGCTCAGACTGCCCGGGGGTCGTCTCCACCCTGATCTCAAACCTGCCCTGCCTGCCTACGATCTCCTGTGCGGTTGCCATGTCAACCCCGGCAAGCTCCACCCTGACATACTGCGGGAAACCGCTCCCTGCCGGTGTCAGGATATTGATCTTTGCATCCCGGGTGCCGAGACTGTTGACCTTCTCTTCGAGTATCCTCTTGACGTCATCCGCAGTCCCCGCCGAGATGCCCTGGTGGTATGAGGTGATCTCAGCCCCGCATTGCGTGAAGACGGATTCGAGATCCTCTCGCGGGTAATATTTCCGGATCTCAACCATATCCACATCTATGGGGATGACCTCGGCGTCCAGGTTTTTCGAGAGATCGTCGATGAGGGCATCCAGTGGTCTCTCTGTCTCAAAAGCAACCACTTCACCCTGAAACTCAAGCTGGAGCCATGAACCGCCTTCGAGGTCAAGCCCGAACTGGAGATTTCCATTGATGCCGTTTTCAGGATGGAATGGAACGAACCAGATGGCTGCGACTGACAGGATTACACAGACGATCATCACGGCTATGCGCCAGTCCACAGGGAGATTTGGTGCGGCGCGGCGGTCACGCTTCATTGTGCATCCCTCCGCAGAATGTACCATTTCATCAGCCCTGCATTGAGCAGCCACGTATTCATCAGATCAATCACCAGCCCGAAGAGGAGGACCACTGAAATTTCGGCGATGATCTGGACCTGACCGATGAGGGAGACCACCCACATGGCGGCGATAGCCGACAATGTGGTGGTTGTCATAATGATGCCGGTCCTGAATGCGCCCTCAAGTTTTTCATTCAGTTTCCCTCTTCGTTTCAGTGTCCGCGTGGTCAGGAGGATGTCACTGTCGACCGAATAACCGATGAGCATCAGAAGAGCTGCGGTTGTCCCGAGGGAGAGAGGTATGCCGGCGAGGCTCATGCATGCTGCTGTGATGACGATGTCTGAGAATGCAGAGATGATGACTGCCAGGGAGGGGATCGCAGACCTGAATGCGATGAAGACGACAACCGACATCCCGGCAAATGAGAAGAGAAGTGCGAGCAGTGCCTGCTGGTGGAGTGTCCTGCCGAATGTCTCACCGATCTGGTCCACTTTTGCATCAGGATAACGGGAACTGACGAGTGCCGACAGGTCATGGAAACTCTCATCATCCATGGGTCCGAACTTCACGTATTTCCCGCCGCTGATGCCTTCACTGATGCCCACAAGCGGAAACGCAGAGAAGTATGACTCAAGGCTCTCTGTGCTGTCAGGGGTAAAGACCGTGATCGCCGTGCCTCCGGCAAAATCGATGCCTGTTTCAACAGGCATGCCTGTTGTGAGGGTATTCACTGCCAGGAGTGCACAGGCGACAACAAAGATGGCGAGGGGGATGCTCACCATCTGCCTGGGAGAATACCTGTTGATGTCGTAGCCGACATTCACCATGAATTAATAATTTCAAGTCATACCTGTTAAAGAGTAGGGATTTATCTTACAGAGGGCGGGGCGGCAGAGGAGGAGGAGACGCCCTCCGGGGCAGGGTGGTGCACCGCGCATAACATACCCTGGCAGGAGGCGGATGGCGCACTCCGGAGCAGATATGGGCATGAAAAATAGAAAGAATTATATAGTATATTGTGTGACATGCAGTTATGAGATCGCCTGCTCAGTTCAAAGAAGAAGTAGAGGGAAGGCTCAAACAATACCTTCTACGGGATCAGAGCGGCATCAGGCGGGAGATGCTGAAGATCTTTGTCAGGGTGCGGTCATTTACAGTCAGGGATATCTATGAGAATCTGCGCACCAGATTCCGCACCACATACCACTCTGTTGCATCGATGATAGGGATCATCGCCTCACGTATCGGCATACTGCATGTGAGGCGGTCAGGAGAGGGTTCAAACACCATATATGAGCTCAAAACGCAGTATGTTGGTGTCGTTGTGAAAAACCTCGGACAGGTCTGATACTGACCTGAGAACCGCAACTCTTTTTTCCATTCAATATCTTATGTGATCCACGATCATGGAAACAGATACAGACACCGCAGGGATTACACATAAGATCACAGTATCTGATGATGTAGAAGATTACATCTTCACCAGGAAAGGTGATTTCAGGGTATGCACTTCATGCGGAGGTGCGATCATCCTGCCAACATCCATTAAACCGCCAAAACCCACGGACCTCTGCATACCCATAGGGGAACAGACACTCTATGTATCCAAATATCAGGCACGCGGTCTGCAGCACATTCATAAAGGAATGATCTCTGTATTTTTTGACTATTGACCGTCATTGATCATCAGGGGAAGGATCTCATGGGCATTGAACAACTGGATCATACGGCTGACGTGCTCATCCGGGTCTCCGGGGATACGCTGGATGACCTCTTTGAGGAGGCAGCCCGTGCCATGTTCCAGGTGATCTTTCCCGCACACCCGGCAGAGCCCCATGACCGCAGGGAGACGGCAGCCAGGGTCCACACATTCACAACAGAGTCTGACGACATCGACTCGCTTCTCCATGACTATCTCTCAGAACTCCTCTTCATCTCAGATGCAGAGGGCGTGGTGTTTTCCAGGTTTTCCGTGAAGGTCCGTGACACCTCCCTGGTATGCACGGCAGAGGGAGAGCCGTTTGATCCGGAAAAGCATGGAGGGGGCATGGAGATCAAAGGCATCTCCTATTCAGGTCTGCATATCATTAAAAAGCATGGCGCCCATGTAGTGGACATACTATTTGATGTGTGAGGGTCAGGGCATGTTGAAAGGCATCACAAGGATTGGGGAATGTGAATGGGAGGTCCCAATTGGCTATGTCCCGGACATGCGGGTTCCCGGACGTTTTTTCCTCTCTGATGAACTGGCACCGAGCCTGGAGGAGGGGGCAGTCCGCCAGCTGGCGCATGTTGCAACTATGCCTGGCATTGTGAAGTATTCGCTTGCCATGCCGGATATCCACTGGGGTTACGGGTTTCCCATAGGCGGGGTAGCGGCATTTGATATGGAAACCGGTGTGATCTCCCCTGGAGGAGTCGGGTTTGACATCAACTGCGGGGTGAGGCTGATGACAACCCCACTCACTGCTGACGAGATCGCCAGCAACAAACGCGAAGTGATCGAGGCGGTCTTCCGGGCAGTACCTACAGGCGTGGGATCTCGCAGCAGTGTGACGATTTCATCTGGCGAACTTGACAGGATGATGGTGAAAGGTGCTGCATGGGCGGTGGAGCATGGTTTTGGTCTCGAAGCAGATCTCGCCTGCTGTGAGGAGCAGGGATGTATGCAGCAGGCAGATACGGCGGCGGTGAGCGGTAAAGCAAAAACACGTGGGATGCCACAGTTGGGGACACTGGGATCAGGCAACCACTTCCTTGAATTTCAGGTGGTGGCAGAGGTATATGATGAAGCAGCAGCGGCTGCATTCGGTGTGGAGGTGGGGCAGGTCTGCATCATGATCCACTGCGGATCGCGGGGGCTTGGGCACCAGGTCTGCACCGATCACCTGAAAGTCCTTGAACAGGCGGCGAGAAGATACCAGATCCAGCTCCCTGACCGCCAGCTGGCATGCGCACCCCTCACATCACCTGAGGGGGAGGCATACTTCAAGGGGATGGCATGCGCTGCCAATTATGCCTGGGCAAACCGGCAGATGATCATGCATAGCACGCGCAAAGTCATGGAAAAGATGTATGATATCGATTATGAGGATATGCCGCTGGTCTATGATGTGGCGCATAATGTCGCAAAGAGAGAGGAGCACATGGTGGATGGGAGGCGGAGGCAGTTGTGCGTCCACAGGAAAGGCGCGACCAGAGCATTTGGTCCTGACTGCCATGACGTGCCTGAGAGATACTCTGGCGTAGGGCAACCGGTCATCATACCCGGAAGTATGGGCACGTCTTCATACCTGCTCCATGGCACAGAGACCGCCATGGTGCGGACATTCGGCAGCACCTGCCATGGTGCAGGCAGGGTCCTCTCCCGCACAAAGGCAAAGAAGATGATGCGGGGGCAGGATGTGAGAGCCAGACTCCTGAAGAGGGGCATCTATGTCAGGGCTCATCACGACTCTGCCATCGCGGAAGAGGCGCCCGAGAGTTACAAACCGAGCGATGAGGTGGTGAATGTGGTGAATGCCGTGGGCATCTCACGCCCTGTCGCGCGCCTTGAACCACTGGGAGTGATCAAGGGATGACCTGTACCGCGGGCTTCATCTGGGACACCCCCCAGATCTTCAACCGCCTGATTACAGACTGCGGTGTCGCCTGTGAGCATGTTACACCCTACCTGATGGCTGCCCCGTTTTACAGAGGCAGGTTCGTCGCCATCATCATCCCGACCGGTTTTGCCAACCCTCAATATTCAAAACTCATGCCTGCACTCACGGTTTCAGCCCCGCGCATAAAACATTTTATTGAGAAGGGCGGCAGACTCCTGGTATTCGGTGGCGGCACCGGGAGGGAGGATGCCTATTCCTGGCTGCCCTTCCACCTGACATATCACCACGTCTATGGGGCGCGTCGTCTCAGATTCGAAGAGAACAACCCCTATGCATCGATCCTTGCAGACTATGATGCAGAGGCGGGAGTGGAATGCGACGGCTGGTTCAGTGACTGTGATGGGGACGTGCTTGCTGCAACAGAGGACGGAAAGCCTGTCATGCTCTGCCGGGAAGTGGGCGACGGAATTGTCATTGTCACCGCAATCCATGAGTATCCGTCCCGCACCTTTCTGAGATCATTTTGCTGTGGTGCGAGGGAAACTTTATTTTAGGTGTAGATTTATGGGAGATATATAAGTTAGAGGTAATACCTCATGACTGACCATATCATCTCATCCCGCTCCACTGCACATGACTTCGTGCCGGTAATGCTGTGCATTCATGAAGTGCTGAACCGTCTCCCGGTAACGGCACGGTCCAGTGAGCACCCGGGCGTCAGGATTGAAAACGGCGTCGTTGTGGATGACAACTACACGGGTCCGGTCCTTGAGCAGGTGATTGCGGAAAACGCGATGAGCAAAAGCACACCAGAATCCGGAGTCTACATGGGGGTCCCTGTGATGGTGGCACCCCTCAGGGACAGCGACGGCAGCGCCATGGGTGCGATAGGTGTGGTTGACATCACAGGAATTTTCGATCTGGCGACGCTGATGGAACACCAGTCGATGATCATCAGACAGGTGTGCGGCAGGGACCCCTGCCCCCTGCCAGCTGAATTGATCACTTCAAAAAGATGATCCAATGAATGACACATGTCTGAAAATCCTGAAAATCCTTGAAGAGTCGGATCATCCCGTATCCGGCGAAGTAATTGCAGGTGGGCTCGACATTTCGCGCTCTGCAGTCTGGAAACACGTACGTGACCTGAGAGAGGCAGGTTATGAGATCATCTCGTCCCGAAAAGAGGGGTATCGTCTCGTGAAGACGACTGACAGGCTGCTTCCACATGAGATCCAGAAGAAGCTGCGCACAAAATTCATTGGCAGAGAGATACGCTACTTTGAGACAGTTGCCTCCACGACATGGGTTGCAAAGAATCTCTGCAATGAATCCGATGACCCCGGGAAACTCAATGGGATGCTGATCGTCGCTGAAGAGCAGACAGGGGGGATAGGCAGACTGGGAAGGTCATGGACATCCCCTCCCGGCGGGATCTGGGGCACCATCATCCTTACGCCGAAGATACCCATAGAACACCTCTTCATGGTGACTATGGCAGGGTCCATCGCGGTTGCAAGGGCGATCAAAAAGGAGTACGACCTCGGTGCACTGATCAAATGGCCGAATGACATCTACATAGGCGACAAGAAAGTGGCAGGCATCCTGGTTGAGCTCTCTGCAGAGGCGGATGCCGTTCATTACTGCCTGCTCGGAATCGGCATCGATGCAAATATCCCGCTTGACCAGCTCCCACAGTCATTCAGGGACACTGCCACATCCATCAGCACCGAGACCGGAGAACCTGTGGACCGTGTCCAGCTCCTTGCACGTGTCCTCAGGGAGTTTGAGCAGAGGTACCTCCTCCTCGAGAGCGGAGAGTACGACTCCATCATCAGGGAATGGAAGAGCCTCTCACTCACACTCGACCACAGGGTGCATATCAGGACCCTCCGCAAGACATTTGAAGGTGAAGCCATCGACATAGATGAACACGGGGCACTCATCATCAGAAAAGATAATGGCAGACTCGAACGCGTGATTGCCGGGGACTGCCAGCAACTCTGAACACCATATTTTTATTGTCAACCATACCAGATATTATAGGTTGACATAGATGAAGACAAGGACCCTGTACATTACAGAGACAGCCACATTTATTGCCCTCATCGCAGCAGGGAGCTGGATATCCATACCCTTTGTCCCGGTACCGCTGACGCTCCAGACTCTCTTCGTCCTCCTCTGTGGCGCCGTGATGAAACGCAACGCCGCCGTCCCTGCAGGTCTCTACCTGCTCCTCGGTGCACTGGGACTGCCGGTATTCCACAATGGGATGGCTGGCATCGGAGTCCTGCTCGGTCCTACAGGCGGTTACCTTATCGGGTTTGTTCCGGCTGCGCTGGTGGCAGGTATCGCATATGAGCGTCGGTCACCGAAGATACGGATCATGGGGCTGGCTGCGGCGACGGCGATCATATATATCTGCGGGGTCACCTGGCTGAGTTATTCCACAGGCATGCACCTTACGGCTGCGGTTGCTTCAGGGATGCTGCCCTTTATCGCAGGTGACGCGGTCAAGGCGCTTGCCGCCTATACCGTCGCAGGGCGCCTCAAATGATAGGGATCAGAGACCTCAGGTACAGGTCACTTGACATCCCGGGACTGACACTGGACCCGGGAACCACGGCAGTAATAGGACCGAACGGGAGCGGAAAGACCACGTTTCTGGAGTTATGCGCCGGCGTGGCGGCTCCGGACTCAGGCACAGTCACCATTGACGGAGAGAGACCCTGCGACACCACCATCGGCTGGGTATGTGAATTTCCTGACAGGAACATGATCTTTTCCAGGGTCTCTGATGAACTGGCTTCACCTCTCAGGTTCAGGCATGACGACTGCAGAGAGGTTGTGATGCAGGTGGAGAAGATGGCAGAGAACCTTGGAATCTCATCCCTCCTCACCAGGGATATCAAGGGACTTTCAGGGGGTGAGAAGGTGCTGGTCTCGCTCGCCACCGCACTCGTCGCCGCCCCGCACCTCCTCATCATGGATGAGACTGATTCGCACCTTGACCAGACCACGCTGGAGAGGATCCGGGAGTACCTCTCCCGCCATATGCCCCCATATATCCTGTACTGCACGCAGGACATGGATGCCGCAGCATCTGCCGATCACCTCCTGGTATTCGGGGGTGGCAGGGTGGCAGACCAGGGCACGCCGGATGCGGTCTTTGAGAGACTCAGGGATACCTGCTTCCACCCCCCGGCGCGGAGGTTCTTCTGATGCGTCTCTGTCTGCAGGAACTGCACCTCAGGCGCGGGTCATGGGAGCTCGCATGCACTGCCGGTTTCAGAGACGGGGTGCACTTCGTGAGCGGGAATGTCGGGAGCGGAAAGACCACGCTCTCGATGCTCTGCGCAGGGCTTATTCTGCCGGAGTCAGGCAGAGTAATGACCAGCGGCATCAGCACCCGTGCACTCTCGTTTCAGTTTCCGGAATACCATGTGACAGGCAGCACCATAGGGAAGGAGATCGCATCCTGGGGGCTGCAGGCAGAGACCGTCCTTGAGAATGCCGGAATCGGTGCAGGGGAAGGGGATGACCCGCTTACACTGAGCCGCGGTGAGCTGAAACGCCTGGAGCTTGCATGCATCTTCTCTGCAGAGCCTGACCTCCTTATCCTTGATGAACCATTCAGCTCCCTTGACTGTGCAGGGAAGCACCGCCTCTGCCACTGGATCGAAGAGCGCGAGAGGGGCATCACCATTCTCTTCTCGCATGAGCGGAGTGTCCTCCCTGACGTGGACTGTCTCTGGGAGATGGAGGGTGGACGCCTGACATCTCTTGGAAAGACCGCCGGTGCCATCCCGCACTGGAAAGATGCACCGCACTACATCTCCACTGCACTGGAGATGGGCGCAGACCTGGTGAATATATCACTCAAAAGTGTGGAGGAGGCGGTATGCAGGATCCGAGACTGAGGCTGTTTGCGGTCTGCACGGTCTCGCTGGCGGCATTTTCAGGCATGCCGGGAGCGGCTGCAGCGCTGCTGTGGTGGCTGGTCTGCACCCCGAATATCAGGTCTCTCGGCAGACCGCGGACATTTGCAGGGCTTGCCGCGGTAATCGTCGCCGCCGGCGCGGTGACGCACCTGGCTGGCGGTTCAGGGCCAGACTACACCTTGCGGATGCTTGTGGTGCTCCTGCTGGCGACATGGGCATATTCCGAGTTCAGAGCAGGAGACCTCCTGAATATCTCTGTCTGGCTGTTTGGCAACCGCACCGGATTTGAACTGGGTCTCATCGCAGAGATGGCGCTGGAGACGCTGGATAAGATCTGGCATGATGCTTCACATGTACGGATGGCGATCTCCCTCAAGGGTATGCCCTGTGGTGCCAGGACGATTGTTCCGGTTGCGGCAAACCTTCTCCTGATCCAGCTGAAGCGTTCCGAAGACCTGGCGCAACTCCTCCAGGTGAGGGGCTATACACTGGGCGGAAGTCTCTGCCCGGAATTTGCAGGAGACCGTAAAGACGTTTTTTTCGCGGCGCTGGCGATTCCTGTCGCTTTTACGGCTTTAATTCAGGTTAGTGATATTTTTATACTTATACAGTAAAACATTGAGAGGTTCAATAAAATTTTTTCTGCGATTTGAGGTGCTGAGTGATGGACATGGTCAGTTTCGGGAAACTATATATCACAGATACCACGCTGAGGGACGCCCACCAGTCACTCATCGCCACCCGGGTGAGAACTGAGCATCTGATACCCATCGCCGAAAAAATGGATAAGATCGGGTTTTTTTCAGTGGAGGCATGGGGCGGCGCAACCTTTGACACTGCGATACGTTACCTGAACGATGACCCCTGGGAACGCCTCCGCAGTCTGAAGGCGGTGCTCCCGCAGACACGGGTTCAGATGCTGCTCCGTGGTCAGAACCTCGTTGGTTACAGGCACTACCCGGATGATGTGGTGGAGCGTTTCGTTGCCGCAGCCGCAAAGAATGGTGTGGATGTCTTCCGTGTTTTTGATGCACTCAATGATATCCGCAATATGGAAAAATCGATGGAGGTGATCAGGGATCACGGGGCGCACCTGCAGGGTGCGATCTGCTATACCACCAGCCCCGTGCATACCACGGAACGGTTTGTTGAAATGGCTGAAGACCTCTATGCACACGAGTGCGACTCCATCTGCATCAAGGACATGGCAGGACTCATCATGCCCCATGCCGCCAGGGAACTGATCACCGGCATAAAAGAGAGGATGGATATCATGGTCTGCCTCCACTCCCATTCAACGAGCGGGATCGCCCCGATGAGTTACCAGGCTGCAATTGATGCAGGGGTGGACATCCTTGACACGGCGATGTCACCGGTTGCGCTCGGAACGTCACAGCCACCGACCGAAAGCGTGGTTGCGGCATTGCAGGGAACGCCACGCGATACTGGTATCGACCTCCAGGGACTCCGTGAGGTGCGGGACGCCTGTGTGCGGGTCCGCGAGAGATATGGTGCACTCATCAATCCCATCTCTGAGCGTGTGGACAGCGATGTGCTCGTCTATCAGCTGCCTGGAGGGATGATATCCAATCTGGTATCCCAGCTGAAAGAGCAGGACGCCCTGAACCGGCTGGATGAGGTCTTCAAAGAGATCCCGCATGTCCGTGAAGATCTCGGGTACCCACCTCTTGTGACCCCGACAAGCCAGATTGTAGGGACTCAAGCGGTATTCAATGTACTCATCGGCGGGGAGAGATACGCCAATGTGACCAAGGAGGTTAAGGATTATGTGAAGGGGCTCTATGGGCGACCCCCTGCACCGATCAGTGACGCGATCATAAAACACATAATCGGAGACGAAGACCTGGTCACGGTTCGCCCTGCCGATCTCCTCGAGCCGGTATATGAGAAGATGAAAGAGCAGGCAACTGCTGCAGGGCTGATCCACAAAGAGGAGGATGTCCTCACATATATCCTCTACCCGGCGATTGCGCCGTCATTCCTGAAAGGGGAACGGACAGCAGAGGAGATCCCGGCTGCCGCCCAGGGAACTGCCGCCCTGGGACAGGGTGAGATCCCTGCAAGTATGGAGGTTGAAGTGGATGGCGAGATCTTCAATGTACGGATCATCTCTATTGAGGGGAGTGCCGTTGAGAGTGCGGATGCAGGTGGCGGCAACAAAATCCCGCGCGGAGAGATCCAGGGCGGCATCAGGAGCAATATGCAGGGGATGGTTCTCAAGGTCCTTGTCAGGAGGGGGGACGTGGTGAAGGCAGGCGACACGCTTCTCGTCCTCGAAGCTATGAAGATGGAGAACCCGATTGCAAGTCCGCGTGACGGCAAAGTGGGAGAAGTGTTCGTTGATGCCGGTGATGTGGTGCAGAACGGCGATGTGCTGCTTGTGATCGAATGAATGGACCGCATTCCGCATTATGAGTATATTGTGTGGGGATCATGAGATATTTTGAGAAGGTTCTGGTCGCAAACCGCAGTGAAGTCGCCATCAGGGTGATGCGGGCATGCAGGGAACTCGGCATTGAGACAGTTGCGATCTATTCTGAGCCTGATAAAAATGCCCTCCATGTCAAATACGCGGATGAGGCGTTTCTGGCAGGGAAAGCGCATCCTTCAGCCAGTTACCTCAATATGGAACGGATTATCGATATCGCAGAGAAATCCGGAGCCGAAGCGATCCATCCGGGTTATGGGTTCCTCTCAGAGAACTACAGGTTTGCAAAAGCCTGTGAGGAGAGTGGGATCACATTCATTGGTCCGGCGTGGGAGACGATGAAGGCGATGGGCTCCAAGATCGGCAGCAAACGGATGATGAGAGACGCCGGCGTACCTGTCCTCCCGGGCAGTGAGGGGGAGGTAAAGAGCATTGAGGATGCACGGAAGATCGCTGCCGGGATCGGGTACCCCGTGATCGTGAAGGCGAGTGCAGGTGGCGGCGGTATCGGGATGGAGATAGTTGAGGACGAGGCAGGTCTTGAGAACGCCATAGAGAAGGGTATGCGGACTGCGGAATCGGCGTTCGGAGACTCGACGGTGTTCATAGAGAAGTACCTGAAAAAACCGCGCCACATCGAGTTCCAGATACTTGCAGACAGTGACGGGCATACAGTCCACCTCTATGACCGCGAATGCTCCATCCAGCGCCGTCACCAGAAGCTGGTGGAGGAGGCTCCCTGCCCGATCATGACACCTGAACTCAGGGAGAGGATGTCGCATTCGGCGGTGGATGTGGCAAAGACCGCGAACTACATGAATGCCGGCACTGTTGAGTTCCTCTATGCCGACGGCGACTACTATTTCATGGAGATGAATACCCGTCTGCAGGTCGAACATACGATCACTGAGATGGTCACAGGCATAGACATTGCAAAGCAGCAGATCGCCATTGCTGCCGGTGAACCTCTCCCATTTGAGCAGGACGATATCAGCATCCGCGGACATGCCATCGAGTGCCGGATCAATGCTGAGGACCCGCTCAACAACTTTGCAGCAGACCCTGGCAAGATCGTGCGCTACCGCTCACCCGGCGGTCCCGGCATCAGGGTGGATTCCGGCATCCATATGGGTTACACCATCCCCCCGCACTATGACTCCATGGTCTCAAAACTCTGCGCATGGGGCAGGGACAGGGAGGAGACGATCAGCCGGATGCGGCGGGCAATCTATGAGTATGTCATCATCGGGATCAAAACCACGCTGCCCCTCCACCACGCCATCATGCACAACAGACGTTTTATGGCAGGCGATACCCACACCCATTTTCTCACTGAGGAGCACATAGTCCGCAACCTCATGCGCTACCTGCGTGAAGAGGAGATCAGGATGCACACCCTGGCGGCATCCCTCAGGCACGGCAAAGAGATCGCGGCAGTGACTACGGCAGTAAATGTCTACCTGCAGAAGAGGAACAGATAACTCCCTGTAACCCCCTCTCCCGCAGGAAGCAGTGTGACGAAAGTTCTGTAAAATTGTAAGACGTACCAGAACATTTAATATTCTGCGGTTCGTTGTTATAATGCTGCGGTGGCCTAGTTGGTTAGGGCGCCAGACTCATAGGGTTTTGAGAACGTCGGAGCGCTGAAATCTGGGACATCTGGAGGTCGTGGGTTCGGATCCCACTCGCAGCACTTTTATAGAAACTCTGTAAGGGTATTTTCATTCTTTCTCTCTGCAATAACAGCAAGATCATGCAAATCTTCCTGCATTTGCTGATATTCTGAAAATGGCAGAATCACGGATATTTTGTTCCCTTTTTCATCGACGATATATTGTTGTGGTGAAGACTGCATGAATCAGTATTCATGTTCAGGGCAATATATACTTCTGAAGGGGCTTTAGAATTGAAGTTAGGTCATAATACATCTGGCACTGCGATGATTCATATGAAGCAGTGTAACGAAAGTTCTGTAAAATCGATCGACCCTATATTACTGACGAACTTGCAGAACAACCGACAATAGAAATGTTTGAATATCTTGGCTGAGAGAAAAAATCTGCCATTATAACCCCCAGACTTCAACTCTGGCAAATAGCCTGGTGACTACATTGATCGTGCTCTGGATCAGGGTAAACTAACGCCAATTCGGGCTCCAATTCCCCAGATCCCGACCTCTGGATCAACACACCCGGAGACCTGTTTTTGAAAACCGGCAGTTATCGCTTATTTGGGTAAACCCACCGTTAATTGCCGGTTTTTACCGACCGCCATATCGTCGTTTTAAGCCCCTGTAAAATGTTAGAGGATGTTTAGTATGGCAAGGGGAGATGAAGTTGATGTAAGACCCCTCTGTGTGCGTCGAAATCTCGGCGATATGGGCGTATT
>DARA01000021.1 GCA_002503135.1 Methanomicrobiaceae archaeon UBA207 | reverse complement strand
CACTCATTTTTCAGTGGTGGCAGAAAAAACACCTGTTTTGGTGTGGGTTGCTGGAGATCTCATCTGGCTGTTTACAGGCTCGCACCAGGAGAGGTGAGATACCTTCATCTTCCATGGCATGGAGGTGTCCCTGTCAATGACCTGCCGCCCGACACAGATGAGCAGAAGGGGGCGGACAGAACCTCATGAGATCTTCCTGATAAGTTTCTCCTTTCTCCTCTCGAGTGTTCTGAGATTCTTCTCAGCTACGGTCTTTTCCCCTGTTAAAGGGTCAAAGCCGAGATAGTACATCGCAGTTGATCTGGTTGCCGGAGTGGGTGTGAATATCTGAAACTGTTTCCCCTTAAGATTATTTTCAAGCAGGAATTCTGCAGTCTCTTCACTCTCTATCTCACCCTCGCCCGGATGCCCGATTATAATATAAGGAATCACATATTTCCGGATACCTTCTTTCTTTTTTATCCGGTTAAAAAGAGACAAAAATTCAGAAAATATTGCTGTTTCCGGTTTATTCATAAGTTTTAGCACTTTCTCGCTCCCGGATTCAGGCGCAACCTTCATCTGACCGGAGATATGGTTTTTCAGCATCTTTTCAAGGAATTTTTCATCCATCAGGCAGGGGTCAAACCTCAGACCGGAATTTACAAAAACATGCCTGACACCTTTGATCTTCCCTGCGTCCTCAAGAAGTGAGATATATTCCGTATTTCCGGATATCAGGTGTTTACAACCGCGTCCTTCCTTAAGGCAATCATGCCTGCTGCACCCTCCCGCACTGCATCCTGCGGCATACATATTCGCAGACGGACCCCCGATATCTGAGATCGTCCCCTTAAAATAATCCATATCTGCAAGTGCCCTCACCTCATTTAATATCGACTCCCGACTTCTTGAGATGACTTCAGGGCCCTGGTGCGAGGCTATTGAGCAGAATGAGCAGTTGCCGAAGCATCCACGATGTGAGGTGATGGAATTTTTAATCATCCCGAATGCAGGAATATCACGATAGTCCGGATGGGGCTTTCTCATAAACCGGCTCTCATATATGAAATCAAGTTCTTCCTGACTGATTTTGCGTGAAGGGTACTGAATCATATACCTGGAATCCTGCTTCTGAAAAACTACCTTTTCATCGCGGTTTTTTTCAAACAGAAGATGAGCTTTTGCAAAATCATCTTTTGAATTTTTTACATCCTCATAAGAAGGCAGAAGAATAAAATCGTCATAACCATCAGTACTTCTTACGGGAACCGCGGAATTTCCAATCCGCATCTCATCTATTGGAATTCCCGATTCAAAGGCTCTTACTGCATCAAGGAGAGGATATTCACCCATTCCGTAAATGAGCATATCGGCTTTGGAGTCAAATAAAATGCTCCGCCTGACTTTTCCTGACCAGTAGTCATAATGGGCAATTCTTCTGAGTGATGCCTCGATGCCGCCGATTATTACCGGCTTTTCTTTGCAAACCGATTTTATCTGGCTGCAGTAGACATTCAAAACCCTGTCAGGTCTTATCCGGTATTTCTTCCCCTCGCCTTTTTTTGAGAAGTATGGATTGCCGCCCTCACAGAATAGATCCTCATTCCTTGGTTTCTTGGTTGCCGTGTAGTTCAGCACCATCGAGTCCATCTGACCGCCGGAAACAGCAAAGGCAATACGGGGCACACCGAGTTTTAGAAATGATTCTGGGTCCTTCCATCCGGGCTGTGATAAAACTCCCACCCTGTAGCCGTTTCTCTGAAGAAATCTTCCAAGAATCGCCATGGCAAATGACGGATGGTCAACGTAGGCATCCGGAGTCACGATGATCACATCACACTCATCATAACCGGACTTTTTCATATCCTTTATAGACGAAGGCAGAAACCCTGGAAATTCAGGCATTATACATATTATTTAATGGTAGTTATCTGTAATAATCCAAACCACTCCTTTACAAAATCTATCAAAATCAAACAAATTGATAGATAATGACATTAAAAATCAATTCCTACAGTAATTCATACAGTACATGTTGGAAGATGAAACTCCCCACAACTCCCGGATATAATAGAGAAGGTGTCGAAAAGGCATGGAAACATGCAGACAATCCTAAAATAACTGATGCATACGATCCGACTGAAGGTGAGAATGACATGATCCGGCACTTTTTTCAGCCCATGCCCTGAATACTGGTATCAGAGATGCCCCTGAACAGAGAGAAGACCGCCACCATCGCACTCAGCCTGATCATCTTCATAGGGATAACACTGGCGGGATACCTGTATGCCGCCATCGCATGTTTCCTAGGATACTGGGTCGCGATATTCATACTTACATATTCGGCGCCATCATCGTCTGATTACGATGAGGACGAACACCTGCAGACCGAGGACGAGATCAACCTGATCTATGAATCCGATGATTGAAACCATGACATCACCCCGGATCGAAGATCTGAGGCTGGTGCAGATTAGAAATCTGCAACTCAATGAGGAGGGGTGACTGGCAGAAGACATTTGTCAATTGAGACAAAATGATCATGTGAGGATTCAGGGCTCAGCGATTTTACAGAAAATTGAGACGTTACCTGGTCTGGATGAGACAATCATGCACGCATCATCAAAAAAGCAGAGAGAGATTGCATCACGAATTGATTCAGATGTTGCCATTTCAAAATGGAAGGACTGGAAGTGGCAGATCGCCCATTCCATAAAAGATATCGACACATTCGAAGAGGTGCTTGAAATCACCTGCCCGGCTGAGAAGCGGAAGGGTCTGGAGGAGACGATCAGCACCTTTCCTATGTCCATCACCCCCTACTACCTCTCCCTCATCAATGTAGATGACTACGAGAACGATCCCATCTTCATGCAAGCGTTCCCGTCGGTCAACGAGCTCCATGTGGAGCGCTGCGACATGGAAGACCCTCTCGCAGAGGAGAGTGACAGCCCGGTCACCGGGATCACTCACCGGTACCCCGACCGGGTGCTCTTCCTGGTGAGCAACACCTGTTCGATGTACTGCCGGCACTGCACGAGGAAGCGGAAAGTGGGTGATGTGGACTACATCCCGGAGCGTGAGACGATACAGAATGGTCTCGACTATATCCGTGAGCACCCGGAGATCAGGGACGTCCTCCTCTCCGGGGGCGATCCCCTGATGCTCCCGGACGAGTACCTGGACTGGATCCTCACCGAGCTCCGGGCCATCCCGCACGTAGAGGTGATCCGGATCGGGACGCGGATGCCGGTGGTCCTCCCCTACCGTATCACCGACGAACTGGTTGCCATGCTGAAGAAGCATCATCCCCTGTGGGTCAATACCCAGTTCAACCACCCCAAGGAGATCACTGCCTCATCCACCGAGGCGATCCGGAAACTGGCTGATGCAGGGATCCCGCTTGGAAACCAGTCGGTGCTCCTGGCAAACGTCAACGACTGCCCCAGGATCATGAAGCGGCTGGTCCAGAAACTGGTGATGATCAGGGTCCGGCCTTATTATCTCTACCAGTGCGATCTCTCCGAGGGACTGAGTCACTTTCGCACCTCAGTCAGGAAGGGCATCGAGATCATGGAGAACCTTATCGGGCATACGAGCGGGTTCGCGGTGCCCACCTATGTAATAGATGCTCCAAGGGGTGGGGGGAAGATTCCGATCATGCCCACCTATGTCATCTCCTGGTCGTCGAACAAGGTCATCCTCAGAAACTACGAGGGGGTGATCACCGCCTATACAGAACCCGACGATTACAAACCGATCTACTGCGACAGGAACTGTGAGACCTGCGCACTCCAGCTGAAACTGGATAGCGCGGACGAGTCAAAGGCGGTGGGAATCGCCGCTCTCCTCTCAGACTATGACTCCACCATCTCCCTGGTCCCCCAGGACACGGAGCGACTGGACCGGCGAAATGGCGAATGACACCATCTGCAGGGTTGGCGGATCCCTGATCCAGCACGGCGACCTCAACCACCGCATCTACCTGATGCACCTGGAGCCGGGAGACCTCCCGGGTATCGTTGCAGAACTGAACCGGATGGCTATGGAGCAGGGGTATTCGAAGATATTTGTAAAGATCCCGGTCACCCACAGCCGGCAGTTCCTGGAGGCAGGCTACACCGAGGAGGCACGGGTGGAGGGGATGTTCCACGGGACGGTGGATGGGGTGTTCCTCGCCCGGTATCCAGACCCGAAACGCAGGCAGGTTGCAGACCCGGACCTGATCCGGGACATCCTGAAAAAAGCACAGGAACAGGCAGGGGAGCGGTGCGTGGTGACCCTCCCTGCCCCACTTGTCTGCCGGGAGTGCGCTCAGGATGATGCAGAGGCTCTGGCTGACCTGTACCGGGCGGTCTTTGCCACCTATCCCTTCCCCATCACAGATCCCGGGTATCTCAGGTCCACGATGGAGAGCCACATCAGGTACTGGGCGGTCTGGGACGGGGACTGTCCCGTGGCTGCATCCTCAGCAGAGATGGCGCCTGCGGAGCGAAACGTGGAGATGACCGACTTTGCCACCCTCCCCGCCTGGCGCGGGTACCGGCTCTCCTCCTATCTCCTCGCCCGGATGGAGGAGACGATGAAGAGCGAGGGGTTCGCCGTCGCCTATACCATCTGCCGGGCGGAATCGTACCCCATCAATATCACGTTCTCGCGAGCCGGATACCAGTTCGGGGGCACGCTCTGGAACAACACCCAGATCTGCGGTGCACGGGAAATGCAAGGCATTTCCCTGTCAGGAAAATCTGTGATTTGCCGTGGGTTCGAGAGCATGAATATCTGGTATACCCGTCTGTAGGTCTGCCACCTCTCTCTTTTATACATTGATCGCCCCCTGAGGGGAGACCATGACATCACCCCAACCCGCCGCCGCCGATCAGCTTCACCAGCACCGCCACAAGCCCGCCGGCACCGGCTCCCACACCGGCACTGACCCCATGACTCCTCATGTCCTCGCCTGTCTTCACGCTCTGCCATGCTTCCAGGTCACGCACCCGCTCCTCAAGCCCGGAATCCGTCTCCTTCATCTCTGCAAGCAACCTGCAGATCCACTTCACGTCCCTGTTCGTTTCGATGATCATCTCGCGGGTGGTCTTCTCCTCTCCTGTCATGGCACCTGATCTCTCCTGTGCGGTTTCCTGTATGGGTAGCCGGTCCTGCATGGGTAGCTGCAGGTGGTCGCTCCCGTGGTAAGGTGGGGCACCCGCAGCAGATAATCCTGACTGTATCTGATAAAGTCACGCTAAAATACGCTCGGGTTGGAGAGTATGAGTGTCTGTCCAATACCCGGGTAAACAGGCAGGCAGGAGTAGAGAGAAGAATGGCAGACTTTATCGAGACAAGCAACACCAGGACCGCCGTCCGGGACCTTGCCGTACCGATCACAGACATCACGACCTTCAACACGGTCGTGCAGACCGTCATCGACACCAACCCCTTTGGGTGCGTGGACTACGTGCAGAGCGGCGTCAGCCATGCCGGCGTCGAGAAGAACCGGGAGTCGCACACCGCGAAGGTGAACTACGAGGACGCCCTCGCCAACCGCGTCGGTGCCGTATCGGCAAAATCGCCCACTGTCGCCGCATTCAACGGCGCGGCAGCTGAGCTCATGGCGAATGTCGCACTCGAAACCGCGATGGGCGGCGATGCAGTGCGTGACGCAGAGCACGACACGTACGGGACACAGCTGAAGTGCCATGACGCAAACGGCGAGATCTATTATGTCTCGTTCTCACGCGACAAGGTCCGGATCAGTTCCTACCAGGACGACGCGATCCGCCTCGGCGTGGAGAACTGGGCTGACACCGTGCCGGAACTGGCGTGAACCGTGGCTGAACAACAGGGAGGGGAAAACCCCTCCTTCTCATCTTCGTGAGGTGATCTGATGGACAACGAGATCCTCATCGTGGCTATCTTCGTCGGGGCAGGACTGCTCGGATACGTGGTGATCCCTGGTCTGCTCGTGATGTGGGATATGGCGCTTGACCATATCTCCCGGACAAAGGGAGAACGGGGGTAATTACCCCTCTTTTCTATGGTTTTTTGGACCCTGGATCAGGGTAAAACATGTCACGCCTGAACCGGCGTGACTCAATCACCAGCGGGTGATAAAACGCTAATTCGGGCTTCGATTGTCCGGATCCTGACCCCTGGATCAGGGTGATCAGGGGTCTGTTATTGAAAACCGGCAGTTATCGCTTATTTAAGCAAACCCGCCGTTATATGCCGGTTTTTGCCGGCTGCCATATCTTCATTTTAAGCCCTTCTAAATGCTCAGGGGATGTTTAGTATGCCAGGGGCGGAAAGAATCGACGTAAGGGGTCTCTGTGTGAGTCGAAATCTCGGAGATCTGGGCGTATTTTCGGTATTTATAAAGGTAACTGTTATTTGAGGGTATCTGCACCTACACCCGGACACAGCCGGCATGGACTGAGGTCACGAGGGTCGTGAGGGCGTTTGACTTAATTCCTTTGCTTAGTGATGGTATACTCGCTCACAATGCAGAGAGATAACAAACCATGAGAAGAAACCGAAAAGAAAAAGGGAGAGATGCTTGAATATTGCAAACAGGACACACGTACCATGGTCAGACTGCATGAAGCACTGACGCATATAAGAAGGATACGATGAAATATAAGGAATGAGTTGGCAGGGAGAGGTTAATAGTGATTGAAAGTCAGAACATGGAATTCAAGGAATCATGGAAGGACGCCAACCTCAAAACCATCTGCGCATTTTCCAATAGCTCCGGTGGCATCCTTAAAGTGGGGGTGAGCGACAAAGGTGAACCTACAGGCGTCACCAATGCTAAACGGCTCCTGCGCGAACTGCCCAATAAAATCCGCAATAAACTCGGCATCATCGCCGAGATTACCCTTGAAAAGGAGGGGGGAAAGGATATTGTCGTGATAGAAGTTATCCCATCATCGGTCCCCATCTCATATAACGGGAGATACTATACCCGTAGCGGTAGCAACACTTTCGAACTGGCAGGAGATGAACTCCCCCGCTTGCTCATTGAAAAAACCGGGAGGAGCTGGGACGAGTACATTGAGGAACGTGCCACATTCGACGACATTGATACCATTACAGTGGAGAAGTTCAAAACGATGGCTGCCGGGCGGCTCCCGTCCATCGGCGCAGAAGATGAACCTGCTGTCATTCTGGAGAAATTGAACCTGACTGAAGGAACCAAACTAAAAAAAGCGGCGCTACTTCTCTTTGGGAAAAACCCACGCAAGTTCTACCTCTAGGCATATATCAAACTCGGGCGGTTTACCACGCTAACCGATATCGCCGGTGCCGATAATATTGAAGGAAACCTGTTCCAGCAGGTTGAAGGGACGATGGATCTCTTCAAATCAAAATACCTGATGAGTAAATTTGTGATTGAAGGTCTCTACCGGAGGGAGGTAATGGAATACCCGGAAGAGGCGTTGCGTGAAGCCATCACGAATGCAGTGATCCACCGTGACTATATCGGACCTGCTCCCATTCAGATAAAGATCTTCAATGACAGGATATGGTTCTGGAACGAAGGAAGACTGCCAGCCGGAATTACAATAGAGTCGCTGAAAGTATCGCATAGATCGAGCCCGAGGAACAAGCTCATCGCTGATGTATTCTTCAAGGGGGATCTAATCGAGACCTGGGGGCGTGGGACAATCAAAATGGTAGAGGTATGCCGCGACGCAGATCTCCCCGAACCTGAGTTCAGAGAGGAGTCCAATGGTTTTTCTGTCTGGTTTTACAAGGATATCTATACTAGGTCATATCTGCGGGAG
This sequence comes from Methanomicrobiaceae archaeon UBA207, assembly GCA_002503135.1. Classification (GTDB taxonomy): domain Archaea; phylum Halobacteriota; class Methanomicrobia; order Methanomicrobiales; family Methanoculleaceae; genus UBA207. Next base: position 729 of record DARA01000021.1, on the reverse strand, counting down.
ATGGGTCTTAATGAACGGCAGATACGGGCAATGATGTTTGCGAAAGAACGGGGTTCAATCACTGTTTCAGATTTCGCAGATATTGCTCCGGGCGTTACAAAGAGAACACTGCAGCGGGATCTCTCTGAATTGACCGAAAAAGACTTGATGACAGCGGTTGGTGAAAGGAAAGCCAGAAAATATGTGCTATCCTATCCGCCACCGTAATATATGTGGCGTTTATCGGACATTTATCAGACATTTATCAGACATATCAGACATGTGCAAAGAGAAGAACTGCATTATTGTTATAGTATATACCAAAATCACTCGATTTTGGAGAGACTGTTGCTCAACAAGGAGTTTTAACACCCCTCCACCAGCCGACAGGATTAACTGGTCAGCGACCGGCGGGAGCGGTGCCGCCGAGCCGGATGCACCCGGCGGCAGACCTGATATTCCTGGCGGCGTCTGCAGCCACACCCACACCCAGCCGCGAGCACCCACTCCTTTCAACTCCCATCCATGAAGAGGAATTTCAATCCCTGCGCCACACGCCGGGCGGCACAGTGATCTCGAAGCATGCGCCTTTCCCTTCCTCGCCGGTCTCCCTGATCGACATCCCGGTGATCGCAAGAACCTCCTGTATCAGGAAGAGACCATAACCGGTATTGGAGCCTACGCCGCGTTTGAATATCCGTTCCTTCATCCCTGCCGGCACACCCACACCATTGTCTTCGACGGCGATGA
>DARA01000058.1 GCA_002503135.1 Methanomicrobiaceae archaeon UBA207 | reverse complement strand
ATCAGGTTAGTGAATCAGATGAATAGATCAGGTGAGTGGATCGGTAACGCGTTTCCACTGGAAACAAAGGGGTAGGGCACCAGAATAGAGAGAAAAAAAGGAAGACGGAAAAGCAGAGGTGTGAATTACTTTTCGCAACTCTCATTAAGTTCCATTTCCAGAGAAATCATCTATCATCCAATTCAGATCACAATATCAGCGAGACCCTGAGATGAGACTGACCAAAATAAAGTTATGTAAAATCATATCAGACTTGATCAGCAGTCACAGGATCGGCAGTCACAGGGGATGCGTCCTGCGTTATGATCAAAAATTATGACCAGAAACCAGGCAAATATGGAGATCAGAAGACTATGCACCACAGAGATCAGGGAGATATTTCCGTTGCGGCATCGGTGATCACAGTATCAACTACCCGGACTGAAAAGACGGATGTAAGTGGGGAGACGATAAAAAATCTGCTCAGAGAGGCTGGCATACCTGTAGTGCACTATGCGATATGTCCGGACAGGGTCATCGCCATCCGCAGTGAGATCCATCGCGCCCTCTCAGAGGCGAACTGCATCATCATCACCGGCGGCACCGGTCTGACGCATGATGACTGCACCATCGAGGCAGTGGCGCCACTGCTCGACAAGAAGATGGATGGCTTCGGGGAACTCTTCAGACTGAAGAGCTATGAAGAGGTGGGAACGGCGGCGATCCTGTCACGCGCGCTCGGCGGTACGATCGACGGCAGGGCGGTCTTCTGCATCCCAGGGTCTGTGAAGGGTGCGGCGCTCGCGGTGAGTGAGATCATCATCCCCGAGATCAGGCACATTCTCAGGCACGCCGGCAGGTGATGGCACGCTGGTATGTGATGAGAGGCGGTCCCGGGCGGTGATGAGAGGCGCCCCCCCACCCCGCATCCCACTCACTTGTAGGCATCAAGGAGCGCCACGCGCTCCAGCACGAGATCTCTGATGCGACCGGCGCCCCCGGCAGCTTCCAGCTCAGCGGGCGTGATGGAGAAGATGTCCATGAGCCTCTCCATCTTCTCACCAGAGATCTCATCCAGGTCGTCATCAACAAAATCAATGTACGCCTCCAGCGCCTCCCTGGCGCAGTCAGCCGGGGGGCAGATGCAGAGATAGGAGTGGTTCACACCGTCATGAACGCCGAATTCACCTGCACCGGCGCACTGGCGCGTCCCGGCGGCATAGAGGAGCGCCTCCATCTCAAATGAATTTGAGATGAGGGTCCCGGTGGAAACCGCCCGCCAGGCATGCCTGACGGCGGACTCGGCATGCGCCCTCCCCGCCATCTTCCCGGCGTCAAAACAGATGATATGCGTACCGCATTCATCTGCGGTCGATCGCAGCCGGCGCAGAAATGCTGCCCTGTCCGCAACCTCAAACACGGTCTCATATATCGCGCACTCCATCATCACCATCTCCATATTACCTCTCCCCATCATTCAAATTCATAGAGGTGCATCTGACCCGACCTGCCGTCATCCCTGGGATCATCCCTGACAGTGGCGCCACCGCCCCTCTCCACCTGCCCCACCTCCAGCTGTCTCCAGATCTGCTCTGCAATTCCTCTGCCAAGGATGCCGGTGATCCGCTTCATCCCGGCATTCAGGATATCATCCGGTCCTGATATGCCGTTATTGAAGAGCCGCCTTGCACGCACCCTGCCGATCCCGCGAAGCCGGGTCAGTGGGAGGAGCTCCCGCCTGATGCCCTGTTTCATCCTCACCTCAAGCTCAGTGACGGCTCCCGAGTAGTCTGGTGAGAACATATGCGAGATGCGGTTGCCTGCATGGATCAGCCACTGTACGCTTTCGACGGCATTATAGACGTCTCCGGGTCCGACACCATAGCGCTCACATATGGTCTCCTCAGGCACCTCACTGATCCAGTCCTGCAGGAGGAGTGCGGTCTTCAGGCTCTGGTAGAACCGCTCCACAGACTCTTCATCCTCGTATATGGGGAGATCCAGCCAGAGACTGTCCCCTGATTCATAGAGGTACCTGTCGAGACGATGGAGATCAGGTCTCCTGACATAGAGTGTGGGCATATCCGGCGTGCTGCAGAGGAGGTGGAGGAATGCGGTGTCAGAGTAGGTCCCGGCGCCCTGCAGGGTGCGTGTGATGAGATCGGCGCTGTATGGATTGATGTACAGTCTTGATACAAGGGTGCCGTATTTTGTTACCCTGAGACCGTCCTGCGCACCAGCGATCATTCCTGACTCATCAAGAAATGCGAGCACCCTGTCGATCACATTCTCCAGTGCCTGCCTCTCCTTCTTCTGCTGTGCATAGAATGTCCTGTCCATGAACCCGACAAGGCTGCTGCGGTCATCCACGAACCGTGAATCAAAGAGGGAGAGGATGTGGGTGGAGAGCGCCGCTTCAGATGCAATACGGGACCTGACCTCTTCAGGGGGTGCGTTGATGTAGTAGTCAGAGACCTCCATCACCGCCGTGGCATCTTTCGCGACCAGTACCGCCTCCCCGTACGGGTCAAGACCCGGTCTCCCGGCGCGCCCTGCCATCTGCTGGTATTCACGGACCGGGATTGGCTGCATCCCGACACCTGCCTTGAAACGGAAGCAGTCCCGGATCACCACTCTCCGCGCAGGCAGGTTCAGACCTGCAGCCAGTGTCGGGGTCGAGGCGATGACCCTGATCGCGCCCTGCCTGAATCCGGTTTCAATGATTTTTCGCTGTTCCGACCGCAGCCCGGCATGGTGGAATGCCACACCATGCGCGACGCAGTCGGCGAGCACCCGCCCCGTCTCTGTCCCGGCAAGTTTTGCCAGGTCTTCTGCCAGTCCTGAGACTGCGGGATCATCAGGTTTGATGACGCCTGCCGCCCGTTTGGCGAAACCCTCTGCATTCCGTCTTGAACTTACAAAAACAAGACACTGCCCGCCTTCTGTGATGATATCTGTGCAGAGATTGAGATCATCATATTTTGTGGGGGTGCTGACCTCGCGCTCTCTTCCGTCACTGAAATATATGGTGCCCTGGCAGTATGTCCCCTCATGGAGGTCCACAGGTCTCCATGTGCCTGAGACGAGCCCGGCATCCAGCCAGTCCGCGAGGTCTTCCGGGTTTCCGATGGTGGCTGAGAGACCGATGATCTGCATCCCAGGGTTTCTGCACCTGAGTTTTGCAATCACCATCTCCAGCGTGGCGCCGCGGCTCTCTGAGTCTATGAGATGGATCTCGTCGATGACAAGGAGCGTGATCGCGTCCAGCCACGGAGCATTGTTGCGCAGGAGGGAATCGACCTTCTCACTGGTTGCGACGATGATGTCATTCATTCCGAGGCGGGCATCGCGGCGGTCGAAGTCACCGGTTGATATGCCGACCCTCACCCCATGTCCCCCAAAGTCATCAAGTTTTTCGCGTGCGAGGGCTTTCAGGGGGACGATATACAGGCACTTCCCGCTCTGTGCGATGTGGTGGTGCATCGCGATCTCTGCGACAAGGGTTTTGCCGCTTGCCGTTGGTATCGAGACCAGGAGGTTTCTCCCATCCAGGAGACCCATCCCGAGGCATTCCTCCTGTGGAGGGTACAGCCTGGTAATGCTTTTTCCGGAAAGGAGTTGCATCAGGTGCGGTGCAACCGGCAATAACCCTGTATCCATCGTTACCCCTTTGATTCCGGTCTAATAACCCGCCAGATCGCAGTTCTCACCGAATAAACCCCGCAGCTCCGTTACCGTCTCCAGTGGAAATAATCCCTGCCGACCCCTCTTTTAGGAATATACGGTCTCTCTCTTTGCATCTGCTCCACTCAGTTGATCCGCTCAGTAGTAGTAGTAGTCGAGCATATCCTGTTTTGCCTCTCTCTTCTTCCTGTCAAGGAATGAGTAGACTGTTTCGTGCGGAACTCCCCTGATGAGCATATCGATCGCCGTCCTGGTGGTGCTGACCGCGTCCGGCATCCCGATGATCGCCACGGTCTTCCCGTACACAGATATCTCGGTTCCTGCCAGGTCTTCGATCTGTTCGCGTGAACGTCCGTCTTTTCCAATAATACGCCCCCTGATCCGCTCCAGCTGGCGGGGTGTTCCGGCGACGCCAGAGAGATCGATCACATCGAGTGCGACGTCCTCGTCCTCCAGCAGCCTGAAGGCGCGTTCAGGAGAGAAGCCCCTGCTGATCGCCGTCACGATATCTGTCGCCTCAAGGACCGCGACCGGGTCCTCGCCCCTGATCGTCACCAGACCCTCATCACTGTCGATCTCCAGGCTCACTCCTGTATTCTTTTCAATTTCGCGTTTTGTAGACCCGCCTTTTCCGATGAGGACGGCTATTCTCTGCCCTGAAATTTTTATCTCCTGCTGTGTCATCTCCTTCACCCGTCCTTCTTATTTCCTGAACCCCTGAGTGTGAGCCCGGTCACCTGCTCAAAGATCTCCTTCTCATCTCTCACATCACAGAACTGTGAAAAAAACCTGTTTATGTTTTTGATGTCCCGCACCAAAAATGAGAGCGCCCGCGGGTGGTCATCTGTGACCGCCTGCCCCATGTCTATCAGGTACGGGAGATCGCCCATGAGGATGTTGTATTCAGAGAGGTCTCCATGGACCAGGCGGGCGTCATTATACAGTCTCCTGATATATCCGGTTATCTGGCGGTAGACCGCTTCCGGGTCCTCCATCTCCGCAATCCTGAGCTGCGGGTACGGGATTTCATCGACCCCGAGAAACTCCATCACCAGGATATTGCGGTCAAATGCGATGGGTGCGGGCACAGGCAGCCCGGCGTCGCGCGTCCGCGAGAGGTTGCTGTACTCCTTTCTCGTCCAGGCAAAGATGATGTCCTTGCGCTTTTTTCTGATGCCAGAGAACCGGCGGTCTCCGATGAGGTATTCTCCCATCGCCTTGAAATTGGCGGTCCGGATGCGGTAGATCTTGATTGCAAGCGGCGCGCCGTCGTTCTCGGCATAAAAGACATTCGCCTCCTTGCCGGTGCTGATCGGACCGCCAATGACAGATATCAGTTTCCTAGTGACGAGTTTGTAGAGTGCAAGCAGGGTGACCTCATCAAAGACGTCACCCCTCACTTTCATCTGGTCCGCGTCCTTGATCCGGATCCCTGCCTCTGCAAGGCGCCTGTCGAACCGCTCCAGGTCGTCGTCAGCACTCACGCCAGGTCACCATTCATCCCATCCTGTCCCGCACATCTGCAAAGATCTCGGTCAGATACCTGGCAGTCATCATCTTCAGGTCAAGAGGATGGATTCCGCCACTGGCGTACGCCTCCTCGATCCCGGGATAGGTGCTAAACTCCCGATCCCCGCCGAACTTCTCAGGGCGGCGGAGGACCACCTGCGCGACCCGCGGCATGATGTGGTACCTGAGGATCTGGAGTACCGGGTTATTCTCTGTCTCAGGCGGGCAGAACGCTTTTTTGAGTTTTCTCTCTATTACATCCCTGGTGTCTGCAAGGGATATGTAGTTCTCACCTGATGAGGACATCTTCTTCCCATCGAGCCCGTTCAGCATGGGTGTATGGATGCAGACCGGCGCCGGGCGGTCCACGGCAGGCAGGTATTCGCGGGCGAGCATATGGATCTTGCGCTGGTCGATACCACCGACAGCGGCGTCGACGTCAAGGGCGGCGATATCTGCGATCTGCATGACAGGGTAGATCATCTGGGAGACGGTGGGATGCTCCATCTGCCTGCCCACCTCGTCCATGCTGCGTGTGGCGCGGTTGAGTGTAATCTGCCGGGAGAGTCTCAGCACCATCATCTCATATTCCGGGTTGAGCTGGAGGTCTGATCCAAGGACAAATTCAACATCCCGCAGTCCTGCCGCCTCAAAATATTCCCGGTTGTAGGCGGCGAGGTCCCGGACCTCCTCCATCGTCCCTTTCCGGTTCAGGAATGCGTGGAGGTCGGCGAGCAGGACGACAACCTCAAAACCCGCCTCCCTGAGATCCATGAGTTTATTGATGGTGACCATGTGCCCGAGATGTATCTCACCACTTGGCTCATAGCCTGCATAAACCCGTTTTTTGGGCTTGTTCAGAAGTCCGCGGAGGTCTTCATCTGTGACGATCTCTACGGTGTTCCTCGTTGCCAGTGAATATGGATCCATTTAAAAATAGTTGGTGGTGCGGGCTGTTAATGCTTCTTCTATATCGGGATGAAGCCAAGCGCCTCGTTGGTGATGCGGATGGATTCTTCTGGATCTCTCACCGCCCCTGCCATCGCCCTGATCGCGTCGACGTTCTCCACGACCACATCCGCCTCCTGATGGATCGCCTGGAAGCAGTAGAAGTCATCCCCGTCGACCGCGACCGACTCCTCAAAGATGCAGTTCTCCCAGATGTCTGACCTCTGCCGCCCCAGGTCCATGGCAAACTCCTTCAGCTCGGCTGTGCTCGTGATACCAGTGCTGCTCCGCACCAGCCCCATCCTCGGGTGAGCCCTGATGAGTTCGATGATCCTCTCGCGCACAGGTGCAGACCTGAGACGGATGTGCATCACATGCATGTGCATGAAGGTGGTCGGGACGATCATGGCGAACGTGACAATCTCGATGTGGGGGAGCACGGTCTGGAGATCAGGTCCGTGGTGGCTGGGAATGGTCACCGGGTTGAGCACAACAGCATCGACCGGTCCTTTCTTCACATCGCCAGGGTCTGCACCCCGGCGCACCATCGTCGCCCATACCTTGCTGACCCCGTACTCCCGATCCATCATATTGATCAGGCGGCACAGCCCGGTCGTGTTGCAGGAGACGACGCGGACGAACTGTCTGCCCACTGCCCCGGCGTAGTTGCAGTGCGCATTGAATGAGAACCCGGCAACCTCGTGTTTCTCCCCGCCCTGGAACACCGCCTTCACCCCGAGTTTTTCGTACATGGGGCGGTTCTTTGCACCCACGCCCCCGGGTGTGGCATCCACGACCACATCCGCCTGTTTCAGCATCTCCTCGATCTGACCTGCCACTGCGATGCCACCCGCCTCAAATGCGGGTTTTTTCTTTATATCTGCAATATATAGCGGGTATCCGCGCTCCTGTGCGACAAATGCCTCGGCATTCGGGCGCGTCTTCGAGACCCCGACGATCTCCATATCCGGCTGTGCCGCGACCGCATCAGCGACGCGTTTTCCTATGGTCCCGTATCCATTTACCGCGACTTTGATCATATGATGGAATGCAGGCGGGATCAGATAAATGTTGCTGAATCGTGTTGAGCGTTTGACTATATGCTGAGTGAGCCGATGAGTACCGCAAATGCTGCAACAAAGAGCACCCCGAAGATCAGTGGGTTCCAGGCATAGATCTTCCTGCCGTCGAGGACGCTCACAGGCAGGAGATTGAATGCGGCGATCATTGCATTGACCTTTAAGCCGAGCACACCGGTCAGACCCAGGATACCGGCGCCTCCGGTAAGCAGGGTCAGGGCGAGGAATGGCAGGCAGAGCAGGAGGTTCGTCACCGGACCTGCCGCCGATATGCGCCCCCCGGTCTCCCTGCTGAGGTGCGTATTACTATAGATCACTGTCGCACCAGGTGCGGCAAAGACGACCCCGGCGAGAGCTGCCAGGACCACTGCGACAAGGAGCATCTGGTTGTCTTTCCTGAACTCTGCCCAGTAACCATATCTCATCGCAGCGAACTTGTGCGCCAGCTCATGCAGTACAAACCCCACCCCCACGGTCACAAATGAGATGAGCAGCACAATGAGAAAGAGGAGCGGATCAACCCTGCCTGCCGTGAAGAAACTGTCATGGAGGTACATCACCGCAAATGCGAGTGAGATCGCAGACCATGCAATCAGGAGATCCCGGCGTTCACGTACTGGTATTCGTTCAAGCATGCGTTATGTCCTGAAGATATGGGTGCCCATCATTTTTATATTTGGGGTGCGGACCTGCCCCCTCCCATCAGGTATAATTAAGGGGAATTTCACGATACTATATTACATGTCCCTTGATGAATTGAGGAAGGAGGTGGAGGAGATCGATGACGGGATCATCGACCTCATCAGGCAGCGCCAGCAGGTCGCCATCCGGATCGCGCATGCCAAATACGAGGTAAACCTCCCGGTCCATGACGAAGTGCAGAAGAAACAGGTTATTGAAAGGGTAATGGACTCTGCGGTGGAGCACAGGATCGATCCGGTATCCACGCGCAGGATCTTTGAGTGTCTCATTGATATGAGTGAAGAGCGTCAGCGGGAGTGCATGGGTGAGGGAAACCTCCCCTGATGCGCTTTCCCTGCATCACCCGGTCAGGGCATGACTATCGTGCCGATGCCCTCATCAGTGAAGAGCTCAATGAGGAGGTTGTGCCCCTTATTCCCGTTTAGGATGTGGGCACTCCCCACCCCGTTTTTGATCGCACTGACACATCCTGTGAGTTTCGGGATCATGCCACCGGCGATGATCCCGTCTCTGACCATCTCTGCCGCCTCACTGGTCGTGATGCGGCGGTATATCCTGGTCCTGTCCTCATTCATCACACCATCCACATCAGTGAGGCTGATCAGTTTGAATGCATTCAGGGCGACGGCGATCTCTGCCGCCACATGATCTGCATTGATATTCAGGATCATGCCCTGGCGGTCGAGGGCGATGGGGGCGACCACAGGGATGTATCTCTTCTCCAGGAGATCATTGATCAGTCCAGGGCGGACCTCCTCGATCTCGCCCACATGACCAAGGTCCACCTCAGTCTCCTCATCACCGATCACCACCTTCCTGGGATCCATCTTCTGTGCGATCAGCAGGTTGCCATCATTGCCTGAGATGCCCACCCCGAGCGCACCGTGCCTGGCGATGAGGGAGACGATGCCGTCATTGATCTTGCCGACGAGCACCATCTGGGCGATCTCCATCGTCTCCCTGTCAGTGATCCTGAGCCCCTCGACAAACTTCGGAGCCTTGCCCATCATCTCCATCTTTGCGGTGATCTCCGGACCGCCGCCATGTACGAGCACCACACGCATGCCCACATACTGGAGGAGGACCACATCCTGTATGATGGTGTCAAGCACCTCTTCCTCAACCATCGCGTGCCCACCCAGCTTGATCACGATGATCTTCCCATGGAACTTCCTGATATAGGGGAGCGCCTCCATCAATACCTCTTCACGTTTCATGTTGTATACCTGCCATTGATCTCCACATACTTCTCTGTCAGGTCACAGCCCCACGCGGTCGCCTCCCCGTCTCCTGCACCGAGGTCGAGCTCCAGCACCACCGTGTCTCCTGCCATCATCTTCCCGGCACGCCCGAGGTCGGCGACGATCTCGCCCCTGAGCAGGAGCGGCAGACGCCTGTCACCACCAGAGATCCAGAGTGAGACCGATTCGGGGTCAAAATCAACACCCGCACGCCCGGCAGCAGCCATCACCCGTCCCCAGTTCGGGTCCTGTCCATAGACTGCGGTCTTTACAAGCGGGGATGAGACGATGGTGCGCGCCACCCTCCCGGCGCCGTCCTCATCAGGAGCCCCTCTGACCGTCACCTCGATGAGTTTTGTTGCACCCTCGCCGTCGCGGGCGATCTGCTGTGCCAGTGACCTGCATACGCCCTCAAGCGCCGCCTCAAACACAGCAGGGTTCACCTGCCCCCGTTCTCCTGTTGAGATGCAGAACGCCGCATCATTTGTGCTCTGGTCGCCGTCAACCACCACACGATTGAAACTCCTTCGTGCCGCCTGCCGCAGCATCCCGGTGAGGCATTCGCTCTCCATGTCTGCGTCGGTGTAGATAAAGGCGAGCATGGTCGCCATATCAGGGGCGATCATACCTGAACCTTTTGCGATCCCGCCGAGAGAGAACTCCTCATTGCTGAAGAGGGCGTGTTTCGGCACGCTATCTGTCGTCATGATCGCGTGCGCCACCCCGTCCTCAGCTGCGGGGCTCCTCTCAAGAGATGGAGCGATCTCCCTGCACTGCTTCGTGATGAGGGGCAGGTCAAGGAACCTGCCGATGATGCCGGTGCTCGCCACACCTACCAACTCAGGGTCGCTCCCGGTGGCGCTCCCGGCGATCTCAGCCATCCTGACTGCATCGGCATAGCCGCGCTCTCCTGTGTAGGCATTGGCGCACCCGCTGTTGATGATCATCACCTCAAGTTCCCCCTGCCTGATCCGCTCTATCATCAGGCGTACAGGGGCGGCGCGGACGCGGTTTGAGGTGAATACTCCGGCAGCCGCGCCTGGTGCGCGGATCAGTGCAAGCCCCATCTTCCCTTCCCTGGTGGCGGCAGCGGTCACGCCTTCCACCGAGCAGATGCTCTTCGCAGCGCCCCCCTCACTCACTTACGCCCGCTCCCGGCAACCCCCTCCATCAGCCCGCGGAGGATGTCTGATTTGCTGATTATCCCCATCAACACGTCATCGTGGATCACGGGCAGGCGTGCGATCCCCTCATGGAGCATGAGCGTGGCGGCATCTTCGATATCATCTTCGCCATCTATGGCGATGGCAGGGGAGCTCATCACCTTCCTCACTTCGATCCCGCCGATGTCTGAGAGTGCCTCATGCACCTTCTCCCAGTTTATAAGTTCACGAATCGGCACTTCAATGACCTCCAGCGGTGAGGGGAGCCAGAGATCGTCGCTGATGTTGTCGATCTCGAGGAGGGAGAGGATATCCGTCTCAGTGACCACACCTGCCAGGCGGTCCCCGTCCATCACAGGAAGACCGCTGATGCGGTATTTTCTCAGCAGTCCTGCCACCTCCGCTACCTTTGTATCCACAGACACCGTAACCGGGTTTTTTGTCATAACATCCTTTACTTTCATTTCCATCACCTCAGGGGAGAAGACCCGGGTTTTCTATGCCCTCGGTCTCATCAAAACCGCACATCAGGTTCATGTTCTGGATCGCCTGCCCGCTTGCCCCTTTTACAAGGTTGTCGATCGCCGATACCACCACGACACGCCTGCCCTCGCACTCGAGCTGGATATCGCAGAAATTGCTCCCGCGCACCGCCGCAAGGGAGGGTCTCTGCCACCTCACAAAGAACTCGTCCTGATAGAATTTCCGGTAGAGCGCCCCGGCTTCGTCCTGCTCCATCGGTTCATTGAGGAGGATGTGGGCGGTCGTCAGTATGCCGCGGTTGACTGGCAGGAGGTGGGGCGTGAAGTAACACCGCGCCTCTGATCCGAGACGGGCGATCTCCATCCTCATCTCAGCGGTGTGGCGGTGCGTTGTCAGTTTGTAGGCAGTGAAGTTGTCAGCCACATTCGGGTAATGGGTCGTCGCCGAAGGTGCGTTCCCGGCACCAGAGACGCCGGTCTTTGAATCATAGATGATCGTATGGGCATATGGTGCAAGCGGGGCTGCCGCCAGGGTTGCCCCTGTAGGGAAGCAGCCCGGATTGGCGACAAACCTGGCGTTCCTCACCTCACTGCGGTGAAGTTCGGGGAGACCATACGGGACCTCAAGGTAGTGCTCATGCGTCACACCATAGATGCGTTCATAGACATCCTTTGGCAGGCGGTAATCTGCGCTGAGGTCGACCACCCTCATCCCGCATTCGAGGAGCGTGCCTGCGATATGCATTGCGGCGGTATGCGGCACAGCCAGAAACGCCAGATCTGCATCAATTGCACTGGTATCGGGGTTTGTGAAGGCGAGGTCGATCCGACCCTTCAGGTGGGTATGCACCTCATCGACAGGGACGCCTGCAAGTCTCCGCGACGTCGCGCAGACGATCTCTACCCTGGGATGGTATAAGAGTAGCCTCAGGAGTTCGCCACCCGTGTATCCGGATGCGCCGATGACCGCAACTTTCATGCTGTAATAATCTCTGTCATAAAAATTTAATCTTTTTAATGTACAGCCGGTGGAGCTGCCCGGCGAGCCCCTCAATCTGCTTCCTGTTCTCCAGGGTCTCGGTGAGTTTCCCGGGAAGCGCCGACATGCCCAGTTTTGCACCGGCATAGGCGCCGCAGATGCAGGCGATGGTATCTGTGTTCCCACCCACCCCCGAAGCCACTGCAAGGAGATCGCCGGGTTCCTCGTACCGGCTCATCAGGAAGAATGCAAGGGGCAGGGTCTGGTATACCGTGACGTCATTGCCGATCACAGATATTGCGCTGTCAAGGGTGATGCCTTCGCTCTCAAACCTGAGCGCCTCCCTGATCCTGCCGCCGAGGGGCGGGTATTCACGGTCTGCGGCATGCTGTGCGTCAGCGATGGCGTCTCCGTCTCCATGCAGGGCGGTGTGGATCAGGAGTGCGGCAGTGACGGCAGCCGCACGCGCCGAACGGCTGGTATGTGTGACCCCGCACAACCCGGCAGCAGATCTACGGACATCTGCCGGGTTGTGGCAGACGACTGCAAACGGGACCGTGGCAGGGATGCAGCCGGCGGTGTCAGAGTTCACACCGCACCCCTCAAATCCGGTTGTGAGGATGCGTCTGCAGGCTGACGCCACAGAGCCGTCAGGGAACCGGAGTTCACCTGCCGCATACATCTCTGCCAGGTGTGATGCATACTCCTCCTCTGTATAGCTGCCCTCCACCAGAAGTCTCCCTGCCAGCATCATCATCTGGGTGTCATCAGTGTAGCTTCCGGGCTCAAGACCGGCACTGGGGTGCCCCCTCCACGCCCGCCTGTAACCCTGGCGGCAGTGTTTGAGGTCTGTCGGCATACTCTCTCCCGGCATGCCGAGCGCATCCCCGATTGCAGCTCCAAGCAGGCAGCCTGTTACATGTTCCAGCAGCATCGGATACATTGTTATCAGAGAGTACAGGGATAATCCTTCGCATCGTCTCTGGTTTCGGGACCGCACCCCTCTCTGGTGTGCTCTCCCATCATACCGCCGTGATGAGGCGTTTCCGCTGCGCCAGGCAGGAGCCGCAGATCACAGGGAGGGAATCCCCGAATGCGCGGTTGAGAGCCCTGTCTCCTGTGTCGATGTAGAGGACAGGGGTCTCTGCCAGCTTCGCAGGCGTTGCCACCACGATGAGGTTCTCTCTTCCTGCGCATCTCACCACATCGGCGCTGATCTGCTGGTTTCCCCGCCCCAGCACAAATCCCTGTGACCCGATGGGGCTGACGATGATCTTTGCATTTCCCC
>DARA01000052.1 GCA_002503135.1 Methanomicrobiaceae archaeon UBA207 | reverse complement strand
CCGAGAGCGGGTCAGCCTTTGGATCGACCATATCTGTGACCAGGCGTGCACCCACGCCCCTGCACCCGAGGTACTGGCGTTTCAGTTCGTCGGGAAAGGGTTTCACTTCTATGCTGCCGTCAGTGAGATTTGCATACGCTATTTTTCCTGCATATCCGTCCATCCCGGATCACCAGTGCAATCCTCATCGCCTTTATATAAAAACCTATGTCTGTATCCCTGGCATGGTGCACCATTTTTCAGAACAGGTTTCAGAACAGGTTTCAGGACCTGTCTTCAGGCATCACTGCGGAGGGGTGAGTGTGTGAGCACCTGTGTCATCTGTCACCTTTGGTGACGTCTCTCTGGGTGGTACAATCAGGTTCGAGATGCACCACAATCTCCTTCATTCCACTGATCTTTGCGATCACCTCCGCATTCACCTCGGTGGCGATATGGTGCGCATCTGCGACCGTCATCCCGGGGTCGACAGTGACATGGATATCGCCATATATCTCACCCGGTTTTCCCCTGCACCTCAGGTTATGGCAGCCGCGGACACCCCTGACCCCACTCACGATCCTCTTCACCTCGTCTTCACACCCGCTGACAGAGGCGTCCGTGAGCACCAGTGCGGAGTCTTTAATGATCCCAAGCCCGATTTTCCCGATGAGCACCCCGATGCCGAACGCGATGAGCGGGTCAACCTGCGGGAAACCCAGTTTCACGGCGCCAAAACCCGCAAGAACCGAGAGTGAGACAAAGACGTCGCTCTTTGTGTGGGCGGCATCTGCGATCAGGATGGCACTCCCCAGTTCTCTCCCGACGCCCTCCTCATAGCGATAGACGAGGACATTGATGGTGATGGTGGCACAGAGCACCCCTGTGGTAATACCGGTGATGGAGGGCACTGAACTGGTGATCAGCCGCTGGTAACCCTCATAGATGATCCAGAGGGATGTCGTGGTGATGAGCCCTCCGATCAGGAGGGTGCCGAGGGTCTCATATCTGCCATGCCCGTACGGGTGCTCAGGGTCAGCCGGTTTTTTTGCAAGGAATATGGACAGGATCCCGACGACATTTGATAGTGTGTCAGACAGGGAATGGAAGGCATCCGCTACCATGCTGATTGAGCCGGCAAGAATCCCGAAAATCCCTTTTAGCAGGGCAACAACGAGGTTCAGTACCAGAATGAAGGATAGCGTGCGTATTACCCTTCCATAGTCCATGCTTATGGTTATCGACACCCGTCATTATAATATATTTCTCACTGGTTGCGACCCCTGCCCCTGCCCTGCACGGGCAGCGTGGTCGGAAGTAATATCAATTCCTGCACAGAGCTTACTTCCTGGCATATGAGCGACTATTATGAACTTGCCCAGCTCGCCGACAGGCTTCTTGAAATCTCGGATGATGATGTGGAGAAGCTGGCAGGGGTGCTCGACATCCTTGATCCTGATGTGCGGGACGAACTTCTGGTCTCTGACCTCTTCAACGCATGCCAGGTATTCTTTTATTATTTCAGGGAAGTCCCTGACATACTTGCACGGGAGCGTCTGATCCTTGAGCCGGCCTCTGAATGCGCGACCGGTGTGCTGGCAGGGGAGAGTGATCTCTATGAGATCATATTCGGAGTACGGAACGGAACCCCTATCATCACCGTCTCAGACGGCGACAGGGTGGTCGCGAGGTTCAGTGGGGCGAACGCCTACCGCAAAGCCCTGGCATTCATCGATGAGAACCCTGACTAAACCGGTCTGCCAGCTGTAATCAGTCGCTCGTCAACTGCTGCGGCGACGAGTGGCGGCATCCGTCCCCACCTCCAGACCTCCCTGCCTGCGATGGCGAGCACCCCGCATATGCATGTTCCTCCCACTCCCTCAAATACCTGGCACGAACTTTCCGGGTTTATCCTGTTGCATATCGATGTTGCCCAGGCATCCGCACATGAGACGTCCCTGGAAAAGACGGTGACGGAATCTGCAGCCCCGAGACTGATTGAATGCCCGACCGTGGCAGAGGATGTGCAGATGCCAAGCACCACGTCCTGCGGCGGGACCACGAAAGCGAGCCTGTTGCTCAGGGGTGCAGCACCGGCATGGATGCCGATCCTGACCTCCCTGTCACTGATCAGTGCGATATCCCCGCCATTATCCACCACCCCGAATACCGCCCCCTCAGCCGCCATCGCCTCCACCCCTGCCCAGGCAATGGTGCCTGCCACAGCCGCCATCGGACCGACCCCTGCCTCAGATGCGGCTTTTGCCATGCGGTTGACGGCTATCCCGGCAGGCGGCACGTCATATGCATCGAAACTGGTGGCAAAAAACGGATCGGATACTATATGCCGCTCGATCTCCTGGCGGGCGCTCATCATACCGTCTTTCGCCGCAGATATCTCCTCCTCCCGGTCGGCAAGGATGGTGGCGATCGTCTCCCTGAACTGAAAATGCTCCCTGATCATTGGACAAGTGAGAGTGCGTCGTGCGGGCATGCAGGGAGGCACTTGCCGCAGATCACACACCGTTCATCCCGCATCGTGATCTTCCAGTCCTCATCAAAAGAGAAAACTTCCTGCGGGCAGACGCCCACACAGGCGCCGCAGTCAATGCACTCGTGCTCATCCCTGCGTATCGCGTGCTCAAGCAGGCTCACTATGGCACCCAGCTCTGTCATCCGGTCGCGGATGCGCATGTAGTCCTCATCCGGCACATCTATGAGGACTTCGCCCTCCATGGCATCGATATATGCCCTCTCCACATTGATGAGGACCCCTGTCTCCAGCACCACCTTCGCAATGATGGGTTCGCGCCCTTTCTTTCTGGAAAACGTGACAAGCAGTTTCATTTCGTCTCCCTCCTGCCGATGAGCTTGCCCAGATCGATCGCTGTCAGCATGCCCGCCACCTTCCCCTCAGGGTCGACCACTGGCAGTGCACTGATGTTGTGCCGCTTCAGCTTCCTGGCTGCCACATCCACCGGCTCCAGGGGGTATGTCGTGATGACGTGCCTCGTCATAATCTCCTTCACATACCTGATGCCCTCCCTGCCTCCTACCGCCTTGGTGACATCATAGGTGGTCACGATGCCTGTGAGCCGTCCTTCCCTGTCAAGCACTGTCAGGTGGTTGGTCGCACCCCTGAGCAGCTTCTTTGCGGCAGTGGTGATCTCATCATCTTCAGTGATGGTGACTATCTCATAGTCCATGATCTCGCGCACGAGAGGTGTGTGCGTCGTCACGCGCATCGGACGTGCGCTCTTTGCGGCATCGATCTTCCTGACAGGCAGCACCATCTCCATCCTGCCCTCCTCAACCCAGTGCTTCAGGTCTGCCGCGACCTCCCTCGCTTTTCTGAAGCTGGAGAGCGACGAAGTCCGCACTTCCATGCCATTGAGTTCGATCGTCCCGCTGCGGAGCTCGGCATAGGTCACTTTCCTGAGTACCGGGCGGTCACGGCTTGGGACACCATAGTCGATGATGCTGGTGGTGATATCCTCATCACGGACGGCAGTGCTCCTGACGACGTCAAGGTTGATGACTGGGATGGGCACACCCACCCCGATGTACAGGGTGACCCCGTAACCTGTCATCGTGGCAGCCCTGAGAAAGTCCTGCCGCATCTCTTTCAGGTCGCCTGTCACCATCAGGGTGCCGAAGCCGGTTTTTGGTGAGTGCTGCGTCCCCTCGCCGATCACCATGCCCTGTGCACCGCCGAGGAATATGGGTGTCCCGCTCCCGATCACCTGGAATGCCGGGTCATTCGCAAGCGGGGAGAGCACGCCTGCGCCTGAAAACGTGACATTGCCGCAGCCGGGCAGGAGTGTTCCCATGTAGGTGTTAAGGGTCCTGTCGGTGGTGTTGGCAGCTGCATCATAGCGCTGATACGAGTTGCGCGGGTTTACCATGATCGCCTGGTTGAGGTCAGCGAGCACCAGTTCGGTGGTGATGCTGCGTCCGGGGTAGCAGTCGGTCCCGCGTGAGTTCGCCCTGAGCTCGACGGAATTGCCGGCAACAAAGTCTTCCAGTACATGCGCACCGCCATAGTCCTCACCCCTGGTCTCGGACTGCTGTGTCGCCCCGATATAGGCGTCCACGGATGCGATGCCGCCGTACGCCTCAACATCATTCAGCCAGAGATGCTCCATCCTGATCGGCGGGTCGGCGTGACCGAAATTTAAAAACGCGCCTGATGAGCACATCGCCCCGAATGTGCCGGTGGTGACTACATCGACTTCTTTGAGTGCCCCCTCTTCACCGAGTTCGGCGACGATGGCAGGCATCTCTTCGGCGGTGACGACCCGGGCGTCTCCGTCCCGTATCCGCGTATTGATGAGGTCCAGGGACTTCTCCATATATGCAATATTTTTTTAGGAATATTTATAGGTGTAGGTTATTACCAAGAGTAATATAATTCTTTATATCCCTGCCCGCGTATGAATGAATATGGATATCCTCTCATTCGTCAGGGAGATGGACCTGATCGCCCCCCCTGACCTTGCAGAAGAGTTTGATGAAGGGCGGATCGGTCTGGTCGTGGAGGGCAGCCCTGAAATAACAACCGTCTGCTGTGCTCTCGATGCGACCCCCCGTGTGGTGAGGGAGGCAGCTGCCGTCGGCGCTGAGATGCTTGTCGTCCACCACACACCACTCTGGCACCCTGTCACGCGTGTCACGGGCGCCACATCCCTGCTGCTGAAGGACTGCCTCTCTGCCGGCATGAACCTGTTTGTCATGCACACCAACTTCGACCGCGCCCCGCAGGGTGTCAATGACACACTTGCCGCGCTCCTCGGACTCTCGCGGGTTGAAGAGATGCCGCTCGGGGTGGTGGGCGACTGCTCTCTCTCCCTTGATGAGATCGCACGGCGTTGCGGCGGCGGTATCCGCATCTTTGGCAGACTGGAGCGGCTGGAGCGGCTTGCAGTCGTCGGCGGCAGCGGTTTCGACCTCCCTCTCATCGCAGAGGCAGCCCGTCTCGGTGCCGATGCATTCCTCTCAGCTGAGGTGAAGCACAGTGTCGTCAGGACCTCGCCCCTCCCCTGCATAGAGTCGACGCATTATGCACTCGAAGCGCCTGCCATGCGTGCGCTTGCAGAGCGGATGGGCTGGAGATTCATCGACGATCCGCCCCTGATGAGCATCGTCCCATGAGTGAGGGGTTGCTCACCGGCGATATGCGGGAGATGACGGTCAGGGCATATGGTGAGCGGGGGCGGAAGGCGCTCCGCATCCTGGACGAGGGGCGGGTCAAGCGCTACCTGGACTTTTACGTCGTCGTCGGCAGGGGGGACGAGTACGTGGTCGAGGACAACTTCTGCACCTGCGGCGATTTCCTATTCAGGGGTTGTGAGTGCGCCCACATCATCGCAGTCAGGATCTCCCGGAAACTCAGGGGGTATGAGTGTTATGAACTCTGGTACCAGGACACCTGGAAGTTGTGATCAACATGAAAACACTCTTTTACAGTGTCAGCGTAACGTATGATCTCTATCATGTGATCTTCTATGCTGGAAGAAGAATACGCGCTTGATTACTTCAAATCACAGGGTCTGATACGCAAAATCTGCACGAAATGCGGATCTCCGTTCTGGACGCGTACCCCTGACAGGACGGTCTGTGGTGATGCACCCTGTGAACCATATGCGTTCATAGGGAACCCGGTTTTCCATCCACATTCCCTGGATGAGATGCGCGAGGCGTTCCTCTCTTTCTTTGAGCGCCACGGGCATACCAGGATTGACCGTTATCCTGTCGCAGCGCGGTGGAGGGATGACATCTATCTCACCATCGCATCAATCGCTGATTTCCAGCCATATGTAACGTCAGGAGTCGTGCCCCCGCCGGCAAACCCGCTCACCATCTCGCAGCCGTGCATACGCCTGAATGATCTGGATTCTGTGGGCAGGTCAGGTCGCCATCTCACTCTTTTTGAGATGATGGCGCACCATGCTTTCAATACGCAGGATAATGAGGTCTACTGGAAGGATGAGACCGTGGCGTTCTGTGACGAGTTTCTCAGGTCAATCGGCGCTGATCTCAGTCTCGTCACCTACAAGGAGCACCCATGGATCGGCGGCGGGAACGCCGGTCCGAGCCTTGAAGTGCTGATAGGGGGGCTTGAGGTCGCCACCCTGGTGTTCATGAACATGACCCGGCAGAAGAATGAGCGGTCCCCCACAGACCTTGACGGCGTCCCCTATTATCCGATGGATCTCAGGATCGTGGATACCGGGTACGGGCTTGAACGGTTCGTGTGGGCATCAAAGGGCTCGCCTACCATATATGATGCCATATTCCCTGATATGGTGAGCCGGCTGATGAAGGCGGCAGATCTTGAAGACTATCTCAAAGACGTGGAGTTCACCCGGATACTCAGCTATAACGCGAAATTCGCCGGGATAATGGGCATCAGCACCTCCAACATGCAGCACCTCAGGAAGAAGGTGTCTGAGAGTATGGGTCTCCCGGTTGCACGTCTTGAGGAGATGATCGTTCCCATAGAGAAAGTCTATACGATCGCCGACCATACCCGGTGTCTTGCCTACATGCTCGGTGACTGCATCGTCCCCTCTAATGTCCGCGAGGGTTACCTCGCACGTCTCGTCCTCCGCAGGACCCTCCGTATGATGAATGACATCAGCCTCGGCGAAGACCTCGCCGGACTGATCGAGTACCAGATGAATGCCGTCGGCATGGATGACTTTGAGCAGGATATCAGTGTCATACGTGAGATAGTTGACAATGAGGTCGAAAAGTACGCAAAAACCCTGGATCGCGGCGGTCGTATCGTCCAGCGGCTTGCAAAGACCTATAAAAAGAAGAAGGAGGAGAAGATACCTGCTCACGAGCTGGTCACCCTCTATGACTCACACGGGATACCGCCTGAGATCGTGAGGGAGGTCGCCTCAGGGGAGGGGGTGTCTGTTGAACTGCCTGACAATTTCTATTCTCTCATCGCCGACCTCCACTCTGAGGCTGTCGCGGACGAGGTGGCAGAGGATCCGCTCGCTAAATGCCGTGAGCGCGTGGCAGGGCTGCCGGCGACACGGATGGCTTATTATGATCAGCCCGGGGATGTCGAGTTTGAGGCGATCGTCCTTGATAGTTTTGACGGCTATGTGGTGCTGGATCAGACTCTCTTCTACCCTGAGGGCGGTGGTCAGCCTGCTGACACCGGCACCCTTGTCGCGGCTGATCACATGGTGTCTGTGGACGATACCATCAGGATGGGCGACGTGATCCTCCACCATGTCACCGGCGGCTCACTGAACCGTGGCGATCAGGTAAAAGGCGTGATCGATGAGGAGCGCCGGCGGCTGCTGATGCAGCACCACACAGCGACGCACCTCCTTCTGCACTCTGCCAGGACTGTTCTTGGAGCCCATATCCATCAGGCTGGAGCCCAGAAGGGGGTTGAGAGTTCACGCCTCGATATCAGGCACTACAGGCATATCACGTCTGCAGAACTCAGGGAGATCGAGGTTGAGGCGAACCGGCTGGTGACGATGAATCTGCCTGTCTCTGTCCGTGTTGAGGAGCGGACGAAAGCAGAGCAGACCTATGGGTTCGACCTGTATCAGGGTGGTGTCCCGCCGGGCAGGGAGATCAGGGTCGTGAAGGTCGCCGGCGACGTGCAGGCGTGCGCAGGGACGCACTGCCAGAGCACCGGCGAGGTGGGTGCTGTGAAGATCATCCGTGTCGAGCATATCCAGGATGGCATCGAGAGGATCGAGTTCGCCGCCGGTATCGCTGCCGTACATTACATGGAGCAGGTGGGGGAACTTCTCTCATCGGCTGCTGCTGTCCTGAGTGTCCAGCCGGAAAACCTGCCCGGCAGTGTTTCACGCATCTTTTCAGAGTGGAAGGAGCGCGGGAAAGAGATCGAACGCCTGCGTGCAAGGCTCGTGGCACTTGAGATGAAGGAGATGGAGGGAGAGGTGATCGCCGGCGTGAATGTGGTGGTCAGGCGGGTCGATGCAGAACCCACAGACCTGGTCTCGCTTGCAGGCGGCATCGCCGGTGACGGAGGCGTGGCACTTCTCGCAGGCGGCGATGGCAGGGTGAATGTGGTGGCAGCCTCGGGGACGCCTGTGGTGGACGCGTCTGAGGTGGTGCGTGAAGTCTGCAGTCTTCTGGGCGGGAAGGGCGGCGGCAAACCCTCACTCGCGCAGGGCGCAGGGAAAGACGCATCCCGCCTTGACGCCGCTCTTGCCCACGGGCGGGAACTTATTGGAAAAAGACTCCATGAATGAAGTCTCCATATGGATGAAGTCTCCATATGGATGAAGTTTCCATGACTGAAGACCACATGACAGAAGAACTCATCATTCTGGAGCCTGGTGATGAGCAGGCAGAAAAGATCGCAAAAGCGATGTCAAGCCGGACCGCAGGCAGGATACTGGGGTCTCTCTCAGGGAAGGTGATGACATCGGGTGAGATCGCTGACGGTCTCTCTATCCCGATTACGACAGTGGCGTACCATATCGGCAACCTCCTTGATGCCGGGCTCCTCAATGTGGCTGAGACCAGGTGGAGCAGCAAGGGCAGGGAGGTGAAGGTATACGGGCTTGCCGGTAAGATGGTGGTCATCGCGCCGCCTGTCACTGACATCCGATCGCTCTTTCTGAAGTACGCAGGATTATTCGGGATCATCTCTCTTGCGACTCTTCTGCTTGCTGTACTGGCACCTCTCCAGGGTGCGGCAGAGCGGGGTGGTGTCATGGCGGCAGGCAGTGCAGGCAGTGGAAGTAAGTCTGCTCTCACCGCGATGGATGCATCCGCCGTGCAGGGCGTTCCATTCTTCCATGATCTGGTGATGGCATTCTTCTTCGGCGGGTGCATCGTCCTCTTTGCACTCATGCTCTATGAGGTTGGCATATGGCGCCGAATGCGCTGATGCAGTTTCAGGCACTGACCTGAGCACCTGCGGGGGTCTGTAACCGATGATGTACATCTATGAACTGGCTGCGACATTCGCTCTCGCCTTCATCATGGGGCTGACTGGCGCGGTCGTCCCTGGTCCCACACTGGTGGCAGTGATCGGGTCGTCCCTGGGGGAGGGATGGAAAGCAGGTCCAAAGGTTGCGGCTGGTCATATCCTTGTGGAGCTTGCGATCTTCCCATTCATTATAATCGGCGCCGGCGCAGCCGCCGGGTCCTGTGGGTCCTGCACCGGTCTCATCATGGGTATCGGCGGCGCTGCCCTCATCCTGTTTGGTGCACTGGTAATCAGGGCGAGCCGCACCACATTTCCGGGTGCTTCCGAACCCATGGCTGTTGCAAACCCGTATCTCGCCGGTGCTCTGACCAGTGCTGCAAACCCATATTTCTGGATCTGGTGGTTCACCATAGGCAGCGCCCTCCTCATCGCAGAGCTCCGCATGAACCTCATCATGCCTCTGGTTTTCATGGCAGGGCACTTCACGGCAGATATCTCATGGTACACCCTCGTATCATCCGGGGTGCACCGCGGCAGGGCATTCCTCTCTGAGAGGGGCTACAGGGCGCTTCTCATCCTCTGCGGTCTATTCCTGATCGGGTGCGGGGTCTGCTGCCTGATCATGCTCTGCACCGCCTGACGGAGGCGGCGGGCATCCTTCGCCCCTCCTCTCACAGCAGTCCGATGAAGTTCCTGAGGATGCGCAGACCGGTCTCGCCGCTCTTCTCCGGATGGAACTGCACCCCATAGGTCTGCCTGTTGCAGACAGCCGATGAAAACGGCAGGATGTAATCTGTCGTGGCAAGTGTATCTTCATGTGCTGTGGTCCGGACATAATATGAATGGACAAAATAGAGGTACTCCTCCCTGTGGAGACCTTCAAACAATGGGTCATCCCTGGTGATGCGGATGGTGTTCCATCCCATGTGTGGTACCTTCCACCTATTGCTTTCGCAACCGCTGGACGAGCCCCGCAGGTGTGGAAACCTCTTCACAGTGCCTGGCACGAGCCCAAGACCCTGGTGAAGCCCGTGCTCCTCGCTTGATTCCATCAGCATCTGCATACCAAGACAGATGCCGAGCATGGGAATCTCATCCGCACACCTGACGACGGTCTCCCTGAGGTCGCCCAGCATCTCCATCCCCTCCCTGAACGCGCCCACGCCAGGGAGGACAACACCGTCTGCAGCCATGATCTCTTCAGGGTCTGCGGTGACAGCAACGGCGGCACCAGCCCGCTCAAGCCCGCGCAGCACGCTTCTGAGGTTTCCAAGCCCGTAATCAATTATAACTGTCTTCTTCAACCTCTTCACCTCTCCTGCGCCATAAGGCTTCAGTTATCCATTCAGCCGGCAGTCCGTGCCTCTCCCGGCGGCGCCAGGTTGACCGTGCGCGTGGCACTGCCGCATGCGCACCGCGCCGCCATCACCGGCACATGGCAGGTATCACACCAGTGAAGAAGAAGTTTTCCGAGATATATGCGCCCCATTCTCTACAAATTTGGATATGTTCGGATAAAAATATTGGGTTGCACCACTAATCATACTCACGCCAGGTCTTGCTGCACTTTGTGCACCTGAAGAACCTGACCTCACTCTCATCTGCCGATCTCAGCTGGCGCAGCCACCAGTAGGCGGTGTTGTTGCCGCATTCCGGGCATTTTGCCTTGATGGTCGGGAGTGTTGCAATCTCCTCAGTGTCATCAACAATGGTGATCTCCTTCTCTTTGCGTAGTTTTGTCCGTTTAAGGTCGTCTTTATCGGTTATCTGCCTTATATACCCGCATTTTCTGCATTTCATCTGACCTGCGGATGCGATCATCAGTCCCTGGCATTTTGGACAGAACATACTCATATACATGGGTCGGCAGAGTGATTAATCCTTGTCTCTCCTGAAACCTGGTCATGATGTCATATCCTCAGGAAATGCCGCTTCATCCACCATATCTTTTTTTCAGGTCGCGGCAAATACTAATAAATGCAGGAATATCTGGCACTTGCTTCATGCCTCTGTTTCATCGCGTTTCTGGTTCCTACGCCCTACAGGAGGTACTGTGCAGCCGCCGGGTGGGCGGGCATCGTCGTGACCCTGTGTGCGGGGCTGCCATATTATTTTTCGGTTAATAATTTCATGTACCCCGCAATTGCGGTGCTTTCAGTTCCGTTTCTCTGGATTACACTCCGCTGTCTGCAGAGGGGCGATGCCAGTGTGCTGCAGATGAGCAGGGGTGCCGGGGTAGCTGCGCTTATCTATGCGCCATTTGCATATATCCCGCCGTTGGGGGACTTTCTAATCTCAGTGGTGATCTCCCAGACGCACTGGGTACTCAGCCTCTTTAATTTTCCTGCAATGCTGGCTGCCTGGAATATAATTGCATATAATAGTTTTCAGGTGGAGATCATTCTCGCATGCACCGGCATCCAGAGCATTGCGATAATGCTTGGTGTGGCGGGTGCGGTCCCGACAGACCTGAAGCAGAAGGTCTCTGCCTTTCTCATCGTAGTGCCCACCATATATCTCCTGAATATCCTGAGGAATGCCTTTGTCATCATGGCGTATATGGACCAGTGGTTCCAGTATTTTCCTGAAATTGCAGGAAACGGGAGTGTCGGATATGAGAGCTTCTTCTGGGTTCACAACGTCATCTGCGAGCTGCTCGCTCTTCTCATCCTGATGGCGATCGCATACGCGCTCTTTCTCGCCATCCCGCAGATCGGTGAATTTGCCGTCGGCATCTGCCGCACCTACCGGGCAGAGATCATGAGAATCGCCGGTAGAGATAGCAGACTCTCTGAATAGCCGAGAGGTTTGTGCAGACCGCGATGATGAGCACTGAGACCCAGATCAGTCCCAGCGCCCCGCCCGCGCCAAGGGTGAGCACCGTCTCGGGTCTCCCGAAAAACCCCACTCCCTCCAGCGGGTCATCGATTTTGCCATCGACCCTCTCCCTGTAGCCTGCCTCTGCATACACCACTGGTTTGATGAATGTGTTCATCATGGAGCCTGTGATGGCGATCGCGACCACTCCAAAATCTGCAAACGGCGGGAGGTGCGGGATGAGGTGCGTGATGATGGGTATTCCTGAGAAACCTATGGCAAGAAGGACGATGGTGTCCACGTACTTGTCTATGATCCAGTCAAAAACTGCACCAAAACGGGTTTCTTTATCATTTTTTCTTGCCACACTGCCGTCGACGAGGTCAAGCAGTGCAGAGACCATGAGCAGGAGGCTTCCGGCAAGGAAATAGCCCCTGTAGTAGGAGATGGCACAGAATATACCAAAAAGCAGCGAGAGGAGCGATATCTGGTTGGGGGTCACACCCAGCCTGATGAAGAGGCGGGCAAGCGGCTCGAGGTGCCTTATCACTCCCGGTCGCAGTGAGGTAATATTCATCATCTATCTTTGAGCATGGCAAAAAATTAATCTTTGGTTTACACCTACTCCCCGAGGAGAGGTGTTCGAGCACCGTTTTGGAGAAACGGTGCGGCTGTATGCTGACCGCCGGCAACGCGAAATGCTATAAACCCCTACGGTGAAATATCACCGTGAGAGAAGTTCCATGTCAGACGACTATCCACGACCGCATGTCCTGATGATGTCAGAGATCACTGTTGACGGGAAACTGACACTGAAACGGGGAGTATCCAGCAAGATTCTCATGAAGTACATGGCACCTGAGACCGAGGTTCTGCTGCACAGCACGCGGGCAGAGTATGACGCGATCATGGTCGGTTCAAATACGATCAGGATCGACAACTCTTTTCTGACGGTGCGTCTGGTCGAGGGGAAGGGCCCGATCCGCGTCATCCCGAACAGCCATGCCGATATCCCGCTCGAGTCCAATGTGCTCGGGGATGACGCCAGGACGGTCATCGCAGTTGCCCGGGACGCTCCTGCGGACCGGGTCGCTGCAATCAGGAACCGCGGGGCAGAGGTGGTGGTCGCCGGGGAGCACCGCGTCGATCTTCCTCTTCTGATGGGAGTCCTCAAAGAGGATTATGGTGTGGACCGCCTGATGGTCGAGGGAGGTCCCACCCTCAACTGGCACATGCTCCACCACAGCCTCGTCGATGAGATACGTCTCATACACCTGCCATTCATCGTCGGCGGCGAGGACACGCCATCCCTCGTGGGGGGTATGCAGATCGGCTCTGAAGAGGAGATGATCCGCCTCTCCCTGAAACGCCATTATATGTGCGGGAGCAACCTTGTGACCGAATATGATGTAGTCTATGGTGATGGCGGTCATGTCGTTCCATGATGATTTTGGGAGCCCACCCGGTCGGCGGCTGTGGGTGCTTGTTGCAGTGCTTGCCATCATCGCACTTGTCCTCGCTGCCGGGCTCTTTTACCACTCCTGGACAGAGAAGTCAGTCACTGTCATATACATGACCGGGACGCTTTGTACCGGGGACTCTGCCGGCGGCGGCTATACCGGGAGCGAATATGTGGGCGGACTCCTGAGGAGCGCCGCCGATGATCCACTGGTCGGGGCGATCGTGCTCAGGGTGGACAGCCCTGGCGGCACGGCGGCAGCTGCACAGGAGATCATCACTGATCTGGAATATGCAAAACAGAAGAAACCGGTCCTCGTCTCCATGGGGGATATGGCGACATCTGCGGCGTACCAGGTCTCTGCGCATGCCGACAGGATCTATGCAAATCCTGATACCTATACCGGGAGTATCGGGGTGATCTGGATCTTCTATGATGTCAGTGACTGGCTCGAACGTGAGGGTATGGCAGTCGATGTCATAAAATCCGGCGGGCAGAAGGATCTCACCTCGTCGTACCGCTCCCTTACTCCTGAGGAGCGGGTCTATGTCCAGGATCTGGTTGATGATGCCCGCGATTACATGATCGATGACGTCATCAGCCAGAGGAATGTC
>DARA01000059.1 GCA_002503135.1 Methanomicrobiaceae archaeon UBA207 | reverse complement strand
AACTGAAATAACCGGTTTACAGACATGGTTTTCCATGCCCGGAAAAAGCAGTCTTCGATGAGGAAACATTAATCCGAAAATCTCCTGACATCTAAAAAGAGAGCTGGCTTTTCACCCCAACCCACCGCCGCCAATCAGCTTCACCAGCACCGCCACAAGACCGCCAACTGCACCAACCATACTCACAACCCCAACCACCTTCCTCCCACCCTCTCCCCACCGACCACCACAAACGCGTGCAACTTAATACACCTGGTGAAGACATTTAAGAGAGAGCCATGGCAGATGGACCGACACCGGCAATGAAGCAGTTTTACGAGATCAAAGCCAGGTATCCCGATACCATAGTTTTCTTTCAGATGGGGGACTTCTATGAGACCTTCGGGCATGACGCAGAGATCGTCTCCCGCGAACTCGGGATCGTCCTCACCTCGCGGGGCAAAGACAGGGACGGCAACCCGATGCCCCTCGCCGGAGTGCCGGTCCATGCAGGCGCCTCATACATCTCGCGGCTGGTCGGCAGGGGTTACAGGGTGGCGCTCTGCGAGCAGGTGGAGGAGAAGGGAGCGTCCAAAGGCGTCGTGAAACGGGACGTCGTGCGGGTCATCACACCCGGAACAGTCATGGACCCCGGGATGGTCACCTCGCCGGGCGCAAGATACCTGATGGCGGTTGCAGGCTCAGGGGTGCAGAGGTGGGGCACCGCGTTCCTTGACATCACCACCGGTGAATTTTTTGTTTCCGAATATGAAGACGGGCAGCGGTATGACAGGATCGTCTCTGAAGTCGTCCGCTACCGCCCGTCGGAATGCATCGCCCCCCAGGGTACTCCCGCCGACCTCCTCACCAGGATCAGGAATGCCGGTGTCGTGACGACCACGTACAGGGAAGATGCATTTGAACCCGG
The DNA here is from genome assembly GCA_002503135.1 of Methanomicrobiaceae archaeon UBA207. Taxonomy (GTDB): domain Archaea; phylum Halobacteriota; class Methanomicrobia; order Methanomicrobiales; family Methanoculleaceae; genus UBA207. Next base: position 23,544 of record DARA01000059.1, on the reverse strand, counting down.
TGCCGCACGCCGCCTGCTCTGCGGGCACTTCCATGTGGCGTCACTCGGGGGTTACGGGTGCACCGGGATGGATGCCGCAACAGCCGCAGCCGGTGCAGCCCTCGCCTATGCCAGGGAGACCCAGCACTCGGACCTCGACCATATCACAGGTCTCGCCACCAGGACAGGTTCGGAGTGCATGCACCTGGATGCGATCACCCTCCGCAACCTCGAGATCACGCAGCACATCAGGAGCGGTGATGAAAGCGGCAGCACGCTCATGAATGTCCTCAACCTGACAGAGACAGCCATGGGGAGCAGGACGCTCCACTCATTCCTGCTCCGTCCGCTCATCTCAAAGAGCGCGATTGAGGCGCGGCTTGACGCGGTGGAGTACTTCACCAGTGCAACGCGGCAGCGTGCGGCGCTGCGCGGGCACCTCCACAAGTGCGCAGACATTGAGCGTATCGCAGGCAGGATCGCCTATGGGAACGCCGGTCCGCGTGACCTCGCAGCACTGAAGAAGACACTTGAACTCGTCCCTGAGATGAAAGCCCTCTTCGAGGGTGACATCCCGCCCCTGATCGCAGAGGTGCTCGGGGGCATGCACGAACTCAGGGAGTGCACCAGCCTCATCGGCAGCGCCCTCGTGGATGAGCCGCCGGCGCTTGCACACCACGGCGGCATGATCAGGCAGGGCTACAGCCGGGCGCTTGACGAACTGAGGGAGACCTCTGACACGGGAAAGACATGGATCGCAGATCTCCAGGTCCGTGAACGTGAAAGAACAGACATAAAATCCCTCAAAATCGGTTATAACAGGGTGTTTGGGTATTACATCGAGGTCACGAAGGCAAACCTCAGGCTCGTGCCGCCGGAATATATCAAGAGACAGACCACAGCCGGCGGCGAGAGATACACCATCCCTGACCTGAGCGAGAGAGAAGCCGTGATCAGCCGCGCCGACGAGCAGATCGAGGCGCTTGAACAGCAGCTCTACACCGAACTGGTGCAGGCGCTCGCAGCCCGGGTCCCGGCACTCCAGGAGACCTCGCGCAGTCTCGGGCACCTCGACACCGCCGCCGCACTGGCAGAAGCCGCGGTGAGGGGACGCTACACCCGTCCTGTCATCACCACTGACACAAAGATCATCATAAGAGACGGGCGGCACCCTGTAGTAGAGTCCAGCCTCGAGACAGATTTTGTCCCCAATGATACAGATATCGACTCGGGCAGGGACCAGATCCTCATCATAACCGGCGCAAATATGGCAGGGAAATCCACATACATGCGTGCAGTGGCACACATCTGCATCATGGCGCAGGCAGGGAGCTTCGTGCCTGCCAGCCACGCGACCATTGGCATCGTTGACAGGATATTCACACGCATAGGCGCATTCGATGACCTGGCAAGCGGTCAGAGCACATTCATGGTGGAGATGCTTGAACTGGCAAACATCCTCAACAACACCACCACCTCCAGCCTCGTCATCCTTGACGAGATCGGACGGGGAACGAGCACCCTCGACGGCTACTGCATCGCCCGCTCCGTACTCGAGTACCTGCACGGAAAAGGAGGATCAGGTCCGCGTACGCTCTTTGCCACCCACTTTCATGAACTCGTCGGTATCGAGAGAGAACTGAAACGCGTAAGAAACTATCACTTTGCAGTGAAGGATACAGGGAAAGATGTGATCTTTCTCAGGCAGATCATCCCCGGAGCCACAGACAAGAGTTACGGCATCCATGTCGCCATGCTTGCAGGCATACCCCGAAAAGTCACGGAGAGGGCAAAAACACTCATGAAAGATGCGGCAGGCACGGGGTATCGCCCGGCACAAGCCCCGGTCTACACGCAGATGCTGCTCATGAGCGAACACGAGAGCCAGCCCCCGCCCAGCCCCCTGGCTGAAGAACTCAAACACCTCGACCTGGACACGATGACGCCGATCCAGGCATTCAACAAGCTCTGCGAACTGAAAGAAAAGTCAGATGAGGAGGAGGAGCAAAGATGACCCCGGGGAGCGGTCGTGCCTGCATAGAGGTCCTTGATCAGGAGACTGTGAACCAGATCGCCGCAGGGGAAGTCATCGAACGCCCCGCATCCGTGGTAAAGGAGGTCATCGAGAACGCCATCGACGCGGATGCACGCCAGATCATCACAGAGATCGGCTCTGACCGCAGGTCGGTGACGCGGATCAGGGTGAGGGACGACGGCACGGGCATGGGCAGGGAAGACGCCGTGATGGCATTCAGTGCCCATGCCACCAGCAAGATACGCAGGATCCAGGATCTGGATACAGTCCTGACCCTTGGCTTCAGGGGGGAGGCGCTCGCCAGCATCGCCGCCGTATCCCGGGTGAGCCTGACGACGCGGCTGCGTGGCGTGGTGTCAGGGACAGAGGTGGTCATCGAAGGGGGTGAGGTAGCCAGTGCCAGGGATGCCGGTGCCCCCGAAGGCACGGTGGTCGTCGTCGAAGACCTCTTCTACAACACCCCTGCACGGAGAGAGTTCCTGAAATCCCTGAACATCGAACTCGCCCACATCTATACAGTCGTGGAGAGGGAGGCGCTCGCACACCCAGGCATATCATTCAGGCTCATCCACAACAGCAGAGAGCGTTTTGCAACCCCCGGCACCTCCTCGCTCATGGACGCACTTATCTCGCTCTACGGGACCGGGACCGCAGATGCCCTCATCCCGGTCAGCGGGCGCACGCCGCTGGTGAGTGTGGATGGGTACATATCACGTCCGGCACTCACAAGAGGGCAGCCCGGCAGGATGACGATCTGCATCAACAACCGCGCCATCTATGCGAAACAGATCACAGGCGCGGTCAGGGACGGTTACGGCACCCTGCTGCCAGACAACCGCTATCCGGTTGCATTCCTCCATATCACCACAGACACCGCCGCAGTCGATGTGAATGTCCATCCGGCAAAACGGGAGGTGCGGCTGAGCCGCGAGGGGGAGATCCTCCCTGAGATCACCGGCATCATCAGGGACGCTCTCAGCCGCCATGACCTCATACCTGCCGGATCTCACATGCAGGTGGGGAGTGCGCCTGTGCCGTCACCTCTGCCCGGGGTATCAGAACCTGCCCACTCCCTCCAGGCATCGGCAGGGAGGCAGCTCAGGCTGACCAGCCAGGATGCCGGTGAACCCTCCCGGGAGCGGAACCACCTCCCTGAGATGGAGGTCATCGGTCAGTTCTCATGCACATACATCATCGCAAGGTCAAAGACCGGTGACGACCTCTTTCTCATCGACCAGCACGCCGCCCATGAACGGATCCTGTACGAGCAGGTGAAGGAGATGAGCAGGGCTTCATGCACCTCCCAGGAACTGATCGTCCCTGTCATCCTCCGGCTCACACCCACAGAGACGGCGGCGATGGAAGGGGTCCTGCCGGTCCTCAGGGAGGAGGGGTTCGTGGTGGAGGAATTCGGGAGCGGCACTTATGCAGTGAAGGCGGTGCCGGTGGTGCTCGGAAAACTGCAGGACCCGGAGATGATCAGGGGGATCATTGAAGAATTCCTGGACGATCACAGGGAGAGGAGAGTCAGCCCAAAGGAGAAGATCACCCGCATCGTCGCATGCAGGGGGGCGATCAAGGCAGGAACCGCACTGACCACCGAACAGATGTCGCAGGTCATCAGGCAGCTCTCCTTCACCGCCACCCCGTACACCTGCCCGCACGGCAGACCGACAGTTGTCGTCTTCCCGCGGACTCATCTCGACAGGATATTCAAACGGATATGAGTGATCGCCATCAGGCTCCCGGCTGCCGCATGGGGCAGAGGTGCCGCATCACACGGAGGACATAGAGCACCTCCCCCTCCAGAGACTCTTTTGCCACCACGAAACAGGTGAAACCCAGGTCTGAGAAGACCTGCTGCACCTCGTAAAGACCGGTGAGAGAGGATATGAGGAACAGCACCCGCCCGAACGGCATAAGCACCCTGCCCACATCCCTGGCAAAGCATTCGATCACATCCCTGCCAGACCTGCCGCCGTCAAGTGCGTACTCCAGCCAGTCATCGATCCGTTCCCTGGCTTCGGTCGGCAGATAGGGGGGATTGAAGATGACCAGGTCAAAACTCCCGCAGATACCTGCAAACAGGTCGGTGCGTATCACCTCGACCCCCAGTGACCTGGCTGCGGCAACGGCATGCGGATTGATATCAGTGGCGACGACATGAGCCGTCTTTGCGAGTTCAGCCGCAATAATGCCGCTGCCGGTACCCACCTCAAGCACACGCTCCCCTGACCTGACATCGCTGAGGGCTGCGGTGAGGAGGAGACGGGTATCCTCACGTGGCTGGTAGACCTGCATCATCTCATCCATCACAAATCACATTCGCGATCCTGGCAAATGCCTCGAGAGAGAGCCGTTCCGGGCGGCTCTTCAGAATCTCATCGGGCAGGCGGGATATGACCCGATCCACCCGCTCCTTCCCGAATACACCGGTTCTCTCTGAACTGCTGTTAGAGCAACGTTCCAAAGGAACGGTGCAGAATAGACCATATGCACCCCTCAGACCATTCAGTACCGTCTTCCGCCTGTGCGAGAAGAGCACCCGCACCAGATCCGCATAGACCTTCCGGTCCAGGATCCGGTACGGCGGCTGCCGGGGGGTGATCCTCACCACCCATGACCGCACCGCAGGTCTCGGGCTGAACGCAGCCTGGGACAACTCAAGTACTGGTTCCACCCTGGCATATGTCTGCACCATCACAGACAGCCTGCCACACCCGGGTGTCCCTGGCACTGCCATCATCCGGTCTGCAAACTCCTTCTGGAACATCAGAACCGCCTCCTCAAAACCGGTCTCAAGGAGCCTGAAGACGATCTTTGATGACGCCGAATACGGAAGGTTTGCCACCACGACATCAAATGCCGGGATATCGCATTTTGTCGCGTCGCCATGGATCAGGTACAGCCGCCCCTCCCTGATCTCCTCAGCGAACCTCTCACTCAGGTCACTGACCAGTCCGGCATCGAGCTCAACTGCAATCACGATGGCGCCGCGGTCAAGGAGTGCGCGGGTGAGGATGCCGCCACCCGGACCCACCTCAAGCACGCGACGCCCTGCGACCTCGATGCAACCGGCGATCCTCTCCACCGCCTGCCTGTCAACAAGAAAATGCTGGTCCTTCGGAGGTTTCATTTTGAGGTGAATAGATGATATTTCACGTCAGGGTTCTTCAGCTCTTCAAGGATGCGGTTGATGATCATCTTCTCAGGATGCGGCATCGCCTTGATGCGGCTGCTGATCTCCTCAAAGCTCCCGAACGGCATCTTTTCACGCTGCTCGATCACTTCCCACATCAGTTTCTTCCCGATGCCTGGCAGGAGTGAGAGCATATGAAGTTTTGAGGTGATGGGGAGAGCCTTGTTGAAGAACTCAACAAAGCGTGCCTCATGCTCGCGAACCAGTTCTTCGATGACAAATGGCAGCTCTGTCCGTGCAGTCGGGGTGAAGTCATCATAACTGATGCGCCGCTTCACGCGCTCAATCTTCGGACGTTCGCCATCACCGATGTACACCAGCTCATGTATATCTATATCATCGACCTTGGGCACCAGTTCGAGCAGTTTGAACTGATCCGTGCCGACCGCCTGAAGGATAGGTTCACGTTTAAAAATAGGGCGTGGGTCGTCGGCATGCCCGCGGGGGAGAATATCCACCACTATCGCCCATGTCTCTTTCCTGTCAGACCTCATAGGGACATCCCTCAGTAATGGGTCAGTACCAGGTTGAGAATTTCATCCAGCTCCTCACCAGTGAGTGAGAACCTCTCTTTTGCATATATCGCCCTGAGCTCGTCGCGTGTCCTCGGCATCAGGTTTGCGATGCGGAACGCGATATCCTCTTTCATCTTTTCGAGCTTCAGCAGCTCACTCACAAGCGCCCGTGACTTTTCAGGCGTGGTCCTGGAGAGTTGATTGGCATGTTCAATACTTTTGCGAAGCTCGTAGGACATCTCAATTCCGATCTCATGGCGATCCGCTTCCACTTTCAGCAGCACCTCCCTCAGTTCAGGAAGTGTGATCCTCTTTTCGCCGACAATAGCTTTTGCCTTCATACCCGTCACTCTCCGTGGGTTATTACACTTTTTGTGCTTTTAGATGTTGCGGTCTTGATATGACCACTTTGGTGGCGTTTCCGTCACTGATTTCAAGGATCCATGCGCGTCCGCGCTGACCTGTGACCGTGCCGGTCCTGCCATGAAACCGCCGGTGAGGCATGCCCTTGTGGATGCTGGAGTCAACGACGATATGCACCTTCTGACCGATATCGAACTTCTGAATCACCGAAGTTGCAGGCGGCAAGCCGCGCCGTCTCAATGCCTTCTTGAATTTATGCCGCGTCTTCTTCCGCGGACCATTATGATGTGCCATAATTACACTCCTTCATCCATTTTTCTCTATTCGTGTTGCCGGATTATTTGTCAGCCTGATCTTCCTGATCGTCGACACCCACCTGCAGCACATCCAGAGTGATGACCTGCGCACCCCTCCCGATGACCTCGGCAAGACTCGGACGGGTCCTCCCGCCATCGCCGGATACCAGCTCCTTGATGTACAGACCTGCTTCACCAACAATGTCAATGAAAAACCGGTCTTCCTCCACACCTGCCAGATCAATATCGATTACGCGGCGTTCCCTGACTTTATCAGCCCTCCTGTGCAGGACGCGCTCAGGCGTGCGCTGGTGTATAACCACACCTTTCAGGCGATCCAGGGCTGATTTAAGGTCGTCAGGGGTCACATGACCGTCTATCCCGACCAGAATCCTGTATTTTTTATATGCCTTATTCGATTTAAGAGTTTCCACATCCCCCCTCTGGCTCCATCCAGTAAGCGCAACCGCAACCCTGCCTTCAGCGCACCGGTTGATCTCCTCCTCCAGGTCTGTGAGATCAATCCTGCGGATATGCGGGGATACCATTTCCATGATGAAAGGACGTCCGCTCCCGAGCATCCGTGCATCGATGTCCTCCCGCCCTGCACCATGCAGGATCGCCCCCTCTGCATTCATCGCCTCGATAACAGGTCTCCCTATGAGCTCCTCAACAGAGTCCAGGTACATCCTGCCAGTGAAGTTGCACCTCTCGCAGCCCTCCCCCCGGCACACGCGGCAGTCCCAGTGCGTCTGCGGAATCCCGCGCTCGTACTTCATATATCTCCCGGCAAAAAAGACAGGAGTCACCTGCACCTCGACCACGCCCTTCCCGAGGTTCATGATCACCACAACATCAGGATTCCGGGTATCAAACCCGACACCGGTGATGGCAGAGACCAGCTTTCCAACCTCGCGGTTCATCTCTGCCTTGAAAGGTTCAGGATGCCCGAGGCTGAGGTCGCTCCAGACCATCTCCTCACTTTCACTGATGAGAGGCGGCACCCTGCTCCCGAGCAGAAACGTATCATGCCCGATGCCGGAGAGACTTTCAGCCACCCGCTCAGCCCAGACCGCCAGTTCACCCATGAACCCGCCGCATATCCAGCACGCCTCCGGTGACACCCCCTGATACGGCAGATTTTTGCTGAGTGCATGCGACACCCGGAGTGCATGACCACGCTCCGCATTGGTAAGTCCGTACGACAGTTTTCCAAAAAACCTGCCGAGACAGTGATCGCAGATCTCACCATAGCCGAGGATTGCGTCAACCTGCTCCATCAGATCCGTTTGCTCTGTCAGATCCATTTTTCAGCCCTCCTGTCCACTTCATTCAGCAGCACGGTAATCGCCTGATCTGCATGGAGCGGGCGCGGACCCACTGAATAGGCAGCAAGACCTGCCAGCAGTTCACGCTCTGCTGGTGTGAAGTTCAGATGATCAGAGAGGATGAATGTGTCAGGCAGGGAGTCTGCATGGCGGATGTCATCACCGTCTTCATCCAGGACTGCGCACGGGTGCTCCCTGAGCAGGCCTTCCAGACCACCGCGCCGTATGTATACCCCGGGTGAGGATTCCCTGAAGAGATCGCCGCATATGGTGCCGAGCGCCTTTTTGATCAGTGCCCCGGCACTCCGCTCATCCGGGCTGAGATACCTGATCTCACTCCCACGGAAGAGCAGTGTCCTTGGTGAGCGCGGGTCACTGGCGAGGACGAGGCAGCACTCCACATCACGCCTGAGATCATGCGAGAGGAGGAGGGAGGAGGTGACGCACCGGCAGAGGACATCCATCCTGCCGCCGCTGCCAGGGAGATCATTCAGGGAGAAACCGCCATCCGTGCATGCATGATGTCCGAGGATCAGAAACCGCAGCATCTCACTGCATCCCACCGAATTTCTTCATCATGCGCTGCATATTAAATTTCCCGCCGCCGCGAAGCCCTTTGATGGCGCGCTGCATGATCTTGTAATACTTGATCAGCTCACGGACCTCATCGGGAGATCTCCCTGCGCCGCGCGCGATGCGGTGAACCCGGGACCGTCCGAGGATGGAAGGGGAGTCAAGTTCAGCCGGCGTCATCGAATCCATGATCACTTTATACCGCTCCATCTTCACAGAAGTCACATCACATACATCTTCAGGGATGCTCATACCGCCCATGGGGAGCATGCTCATGATCTGCTTCAGGGGACCCATCCTGTTGATCGCCTCGAGCTGCCCGTACATATCACGAAGCGTGAACTTCCCTTTCATAAGGGAGGATACGTCCACCTCCTCCTCAGCCATGGCTTGCTCAGCACGCTCGACGAGTGACCTGAGGTCGCCCATACCAAGCAGCCTCGATATAAATCCATCTGATTCAAAACGTTCAAGGTCGCTGATGGTCTCGCCGCTGCCGATGAACACGACCCCGCTGCCGGTCTCAGATACCGCAGAAAGCGCACCGCCGCCCTTGGCGGTCCCGTCCATCTTGGTGATGATCACACCATCGATCGCAATGGCTTCATGGAAACGCCGCGCCTGTTCACTCGCCTGCTGACCGAGTGCCGCATCAATGACGAGCCAGCGGTGGGTGGCATGGACAGCCTCATTGATCGCGATGATCTCGCTGATGAGGTCATCCTCAAGTGCATGCCTCCCCTGCGTGTCAATGATTACCACCTCGGTGCCGCTCAGTGCATCCAGACCAGCGGCAACCGTCTTCATGGCATCAGGTTCATCAGGATCGCCGAAACACGGGATATTATCACCTGAGCAGAGCGTCTTCAGCTGCTCATATGCGCCGGGTCTGAAGGTATCGGCGCAGATCACACCGGTACGAAGCCCTTTCCGGTAGAAGTATCTGGCAATCTTTGCAGTGGTCGTGGTCTTCCCGCTTCCCTGCAACCCTGCCATGAGAATGGTCTGGGGCTCCAGCACCACCCCGGCGGTGTCGCCGCCGACCAGGTTCACCAGTTCATGATAGACGATGCGGAGGACGTGCTCGCGGACACCCATCCCCTTGGGAGGCTCTTCCTCAAGAGACCGCGTCCTGATCGCCTCTGAAAGCCGCATGACCAGCTTCACATTGACGTCTGCCTGGAGAAGGGCGCGCTGAAGGTCCCTGACGAGATCATCGACTGCAGCCTTGTCTACGACCGTTTTGCCAGCCAGCTTCTTCAGCGCATCCTTGAGGGAGGATCCCAGTCCGTCGAGCATATCAGCACTCCGCTCCAAAGAGACCGTCAGCTATCATGCGGGGCGAAAACGGGATCAGGTCGTCATAACCCTGCCCGGTCCCCAAAAAAACGACTGGTTTCCCTATCGTGTGCGCAATAGAGAGAGCAGCGCCGCCGCGGCGGTCCATATCCGCCTTTGTCAGTACCACGCCGTCGGTCCCCACAACGCGGTTGAACTCATCAGCCCTGACCACCGCATCATTGCCTGCCACCGCTTCATCGACATAAAAAACAAGATCAGGTTTCATCACCCTGTTGATCTTCTCAAGCTGGTTCATAAGATTTGTGCGGGTATGGAGCCTTCCGGCGGTGTCGGCAAGGACTACATCGATGTGATGCGCCATGGCGTACTCCACGGCGTCATAGATGACAGCCGAGGGGTCAGCCCCCTGCTGGTGCTGGATCACCTTGATGTCAAGCCTCCCGGCATGCATCCGCATCTGCTCGATCGCACCTGCACGGAAGGTGTCACCTGACGCGATGACCACGGAAAAACCATGCTTTTTGAGATAATTCCCGATTTTGGCTATACTCGTGGTCTTCCCGGTCCCATTCACACCAGTAAAAAGGATCCTGACCGGGCGTTCGTGCGACTGGATATAACTGATCAGGTCCAGACCGTCGCCCAGGACCGCAAGTACAGCTCTTTTCAGGGCATCTGCAACGATCTCATCGACCGACTCCCTCACCCTGCGCCGACCGCCGACCAGGTCCTCCCTCACATGCGCGATGATGGCATCAGTGACAGGGAGAGCCACATCATTCTCAAGCAGTGCCATCTCCAGATCAGAGAGGGGACCAGAGATCTTCTTCTCATCAATTACAAGCTCCCGCTCTGTGACCAGCACCTTCACCTTACCGGCGAATCCAGGACGTTTATCCGGGGCTTTCGCCGGAAGAGCCAGCTCCCCTTCATCATGCGCTGCACTGATGCCGGAGCCGAGTTTCTTCCGGATTTCAAGGAGGTTCTCCCGCAGGGCATCGAACATGATCAGGCACCCACCTGCATCAGCGCATCATCTGGTGGCTGTACTCGGACTCAATCTGACGGGAGATCTCATTCACACGGGCTCTCACCTGTCCGATCGACTCCGACATCTTCTTCCCAAGAGCATCCAGCTCTGTGATGCTGTCCTTCAGGTAGTCCACAGCAGCCTCATTCGGCTTCCTGACTACCACACCAGCCCCTATATTCAGCAACACATGACCAGGGTCAGGCACCTCTGCCTTCACGCTCGCACCGCCGCCGAGCTGGAGGAGGACTTTTGCACCGCCCTCACCCTTCAGCATCTCCAGCGCCTCGATAGCTGCCTGTGATTCCATCTTCCGCTGTTCGATGAGAGCGAGCTGCCGGCTAAGAGCCTCAAACTGCTGCCCGTACTCCTCTAGATAGTATTTGAGAGCAGTTATGTCGCGTTGATTCGCCTGCTGCACATCATTCACCGTCAACCAGCTTTATCCCGGAAATCCGGACAGACCTTCTCGGGAGGTGGTGTTTGCTCCCAAAAATAGTGTATATCCGCTCATTCACCTGGTTTTCATTTGGAGCCTCGACCACCGTTGTGTATGGCTTCCAGCCCTCATCCACCTTGAAGGTCCCACTAACTTCAAACTTCCGATCTGACATAATCTTACACCTCAAACCCAAATACTTCTTCTATCCTGCCAAGTTCAAAACCGCTCGTATAGGTGCCGGCGATGTAACCCCTGGTGTTTGCAACAAGCCCGGTCCCCACAAGCCCGGTCCCCATATTGATCGAACCCCTGCCAATCGGCAGGTCAGTGACAGACTCAAGCACCCCGATCTCCTGGTCAGTCGTGCGCGGATGAACGAGCACGCCACTGTTGGTGATAACCCCTCCCATGCCGACAGTCCTGATGCCACCCAGGGTCAGCCTGACCACAGGCACACCAAGAAATGACCCGATCTCATCGATCAGATCATCATCCATCTCAGGGTGAACTGCAGCAAAGAAGTCATTGACAAGAATGACATTCCCTGCCGCATTCATCGATCCCTCCAGGAGCATGACTTCACGATGCTCTTCAAGGGCTGCGCGCTCATCTTCAACGACGAGCCCGCTGACGACGAGCCCGCGGCTGTTCCCTGCGAGCAGGGAGCCGATGATATGGGTTCCCTGAATATGGGTCGCCACCAGGTCCACACCAAGGTCTTCCTGAAATGCGTCACGCATCTCCTGCGGCGTCTCGGGAGGGATCACCGCAATATCCTCAAACACCCGCGTAAATACGCCAATGTGCGGGTCGCCTGCAAAACCGAGGGTTAAACTCATCTCACTCCTCAGCGAGCTCCGCCTGAACCTGCCCGTCCTCAAACTTCATTGCACGGACACGAATCTTCTGCGGCGGTTTTTCGCTCCCGCGTTCCCAGACTTTTTCATTGATGCTTTTATCGAGACGGACATCATCGGTCTTCATGTGCTTTTTGAGGAACGTGCGTATATCCTTGATCGCCTTGTTGCTCCTCTTCCAGCACGGCGCACGTTTTGCGTCGCGAAGCGGAATGACGTACAGCTGCTCTTTGAGACTTTCGACCATTTCCCTACACCTTGAGTTTGCTTCTCCGCCAGTTGCGCCGCTTGGGGTGCGACATAACTGTGCGTTTTGTTCTCATAATCACCCATGCAGGCACACGGCGGTTCTGCTCGCATGCCTTTGCCAGCCGTATCTTTCGACCTTTGCTTAATTTACTCATTATTATTCCACACCCTTCCTATGGAAAGTTGTTCTAACATGTCACCTACCGGTGACTCAGTCACAGCCGCACACGGCTGTGACACACCGCTTCAAAGAAGTGGTGTATTCCACCTCTTCGTCTGCCCCTTCACACCGATGACGAGCGACTGCTCGTGATCAGGCGGAAAGTATGCAGCAGGGTCGATGCCGCGGGAGGAGATGCCGGACCTGATCTCATGTTCATAATCGCCATTTTCGATCATGCCGGTCTCCCCATACACCACTTCCAGCATCCGCGCTGCCAGGCGCTTCACTTCGGGTTTGACATACCCGAGGAGCGGACGCAGACATGAGCACCCGTACAGGTCTCCAATCTGCTGCACCTCATCCCGGGTAAGCACAGGCACCCGGTCATTGAAGCGGGTGCCGTCCCCCACCACGCGATATTCACGGCAGAGAGAGATGACCGCCTTCCGATGCACCATATTGATGGCATCGGCAGGGTATCCGCACCTGAGTATCATGTCCACCACCTCATCACGCAACCCGTCCTCAAACACCCTCTTCACCAGAGGGAGACCCAGCACATCAGCCGCAGCGGCAACGCCAGGAATCTCACGTTCAGGACTGAATACAAATGTATTCAGTTCCACCACATAATCCCGCGAGAGCATCAGTGCCGCAAGGGCACTGTCCTTGCCGCCGCTGAACAGTACTCCTGCCTTCATCACTTCCGTGTAATACTGTAATCTCTCTTGGAGGGAGCCAGCTGCCTGAGCAGGTCCTTGAGCTGGCGGTCAGAGAGTTTCTGCCGCAGCCTGCCACCCTGTGCCAGCATGACGAGCTGCTGTTCGACCGCCTTTGCAAATTCAGGACGGGTCAGTTTTATGGTATTGAGTCGCTCCCTCGCCTCAGGCTCCAGAACCTGCTTTAAAACCATCTGGACCTGGGCTTCGAGGTGTTGGTGGCGCTCCATCTGCTGCTCCACCGCCTGCTCCTCCATCGCCTGCCGCTCAAGCTGCTGCAGCCTCCTGCGGCGAAGTTCCGAGAGTTCATCATCCACCATTGCACTACTCCATCCTGTCAGTATTTTGCCAGCCCGGGCACCGCCTCAACGACATCCTTCTTCAGACTGCCGGCAACACCGTCCAGAAACGACATGCCAGAGGATGTGATCTTCCGCCCGTCCTTCTTAACCTGCGCCACATAACCAGCCTTCTCAAGCTGCTGGAGGATCGTTCTCAGGACAGCGCCGCTCCCCCGGCGGAACCGGTAGGGGCTTGAACCCCGGTCCTTCTTACCGCCATAGAATGTCCGCATCCTCTGCACGCCCACGGGACCGTCGATATAGACGCGGCGCATCACCGATGCCGCCCGGATATACCACCAGTCAGGGTCTTCGGGCGGCATCTGTTTGTGGACGCCGGTCTTGGCGAAATCCGCCCATTCAGGGGGCTGAACCTCAGCAGACTTCTTCAGTTCTTCAGCCGCCTGCCTGAGGAACACATCTGCGGGGATGTCATATACAGTTGTCATCGATAAACCTCACTATCAGTTAAGCAATTAACAGTCTATACATATTGGCTGAATTGGTTATTATAGATTCTGGATCATGGCAGGATCGAATGGCGTGCCAGAACCTACACACGGCGCTCGGCAAGGACCATGGTGCGCCCCCTCACATCAATGAGGTCGGCGCCTGCCTGCGACGCCACCAGTCCGGGGTCGATATCAGTATTTCTCAGCCACCTGATCTTTATAATCCCCTCATCCTTCAGCTGCCGCCTGATCTCCTCAATGACACTCCCGGTGCACCCCAGCTTGCCTATCCAGAGTGTGGGCTTCAGGTGCCTGATGCGCGCCTTACCTGGGATGCGACATCACCACCGGATAGCGGGACTGGTGTCCGCAGCGGCGGCAGGTGACCACCACTCTCCCCCTGTGAATCCTGACCCTCACATTCACGCCCTGAACAAAAAAATGGTGGCAGTGTCTGCAGAACCTGCGCCTCAGATACCAGTTGATCCGCACGCGGTGGCGCATGGATATTCTCCTGGCGATCTCCACATAGCGGTTGCTCAGGGCAGGGTCTGTGCGGCAGCACTCCTCTGCCATCCTGAGGAGGAGCCCGATGCGTTCCTTTGCGATCTTTTTCACTTCCGACCGCCGCGGTTTTCTCTTTGCCATTATGGTTCATACTCGCATTAAATCAGAGATTTAATGGGAGTTGCAGATTCCCAATCTGCAACACCCGGGAGGAGTCCCTGTTGTCTCCTATATTCTTATCTCCCAACTATATTGAAGATTGTTTTTCAGAGGGTGATGGATATCAGACAGCGTTGTCAGAGATTATGAAAACCTTCCGCCCCTCAATCCTCAGCAGGTCTTCGCAGAACAATCTCACCGCTTCCGGGAGGATGACATGCTCCTCTGCAAGAATGCGCTCTGCGAGGGTAGCTTCGTCATCACCCTCAAGCACAGGCACACAGCACTGGATGATGACAGGACCCGAATCCACGCCATCGTCCACAAAATGAACGGTGCATCCGGCAACCTTCACCCCATAATCCAGTGCCTGGCGCTGCGCATGCAGACCCGGAAAAGCCGGAAGAAGTGCCGGATGAATATTGATCAGCCTGCCACTGAATTCCCTGACAATGCCAGGACCAAGTATCCGCATATAGCCTGCCAGCACAAAAAGGTCTGCACCGCATTCCTGCATCGCTTCGAGAAGGCGCGCTTCATACGCCTCCTTATCAGGAAATGAGTTATAATCAGCCACCATGACCGGGATGCCGGCACCCCGTGCCCGTTCAATCGCATATGCCCCGGGGTTGTCGGTGATCAGCGCAGCACAGACCGCAGGAATGGAACCTGCCCTGATCGCATCGATGAGCACCTGAAAATTCGAACCCCTTCCAGAGGCGATAACTGCTATGCGTTTCATATTCCTCTCTGCCTCAGATATTCATCCATGTCTCAGGTATCTCATGCACCCTGTTCATCCTGTGCCGGGAGGGTCATCCTGACCTTCACCATCCTGAGTCCGCGCATCTGTGCAACCACCAGCACAATACCACTTTCTTCGATCATCACCCTCTCTCCCCTGCGCGGGATATGCCCCAGACGCTCGATGATCAGTCCGCCGATCGTTTCATATGACTCCTCAATCGGGAGGTCTGTGGAGAGTTCCTCATTGATGTGTTCGACACGGGTCGTGGCATCGACGAGATAGACCCCCCTGCTGACCTTCTCGATCTCAGGCTCCTCCTGGTCGAATTCATCCATGATCTCGCCCACAATCTCCTCGAGGATGTCTTCAATGGTGACTATCCCTGCAAATGAGCCATATTCATCAAGGACCATCGCCATATGAACTTTTTTCACCTGAAGTTCCCGCAGGAGATCATCAATCTTCTTGCTTTCAGGGATGAAATACGGCACATACATGGTATCTTTGATCAAAGTGCCGCCTCTCCCTGACATGACCGCCGCAAATACGTCCTTGATATTCAGCAACCCGGCGATGTTGTCGATATGTTCGTGATAAACAGGTATCCTCGAAAAACCGGTCTCACTGAATATATTAAGTGAGTCATCAAGACTGCTGGTGTCCTCAATCACCACCACATCCACCCTGGGGCACATGATCTCCCTCGCGGTGGTGTCGCTGAAACGAAGTACGCTGTAGAGCATCTGCCGCTCATCCTGCTCAATAGCCCCCTCCTCCTCACCGGCATCGATCCATTCCTTGATCTCCTCTTCGGTGACCGCAGGTTTTGAGACCCTGCCGGCTATGGACTTCCTCCAGAACCGGTCACGGACCCAGAAGACGGGGGAGATCAGCCGTGAGAGAATGAATATCGGGCGCGAGACCATGAGAGCGATCTTCTCAACATGCCTGGAGGCGTAGGTCTTTGGTCCGATCTCACCGAAGATCAGCATGAGGATGACGACGACACCCGTGGCGATCCCAATCCCGGCATCACCAAACCATTCGATTGCAATCGCTGTTGCAAGGGCGGCGGCGGCGACATTGACGACGTTGTTGCCTATGAGGATGGTGATCAGCGTATGATCAGTGGACTTTTTCAACTTCTGCAGGGCATCGGAACCCGCCACCCTGCGTGAGACAAGAGCACGCACTTTTGCCCGGTTGATGGAGATCAGCGCCACTTCCGAGCCGGAAAAAAACCCGGAAATGATGAGGCAGATGACAAAAAGCGTTGCCTCAATAAGTAGTCTGTCTACAACCATCGACTCCCTGCCGGACTGCAACCGATATGCTCAGTATTTCCCATATATACTACAACAGGTGATATATCTGACTGGATTATTATATAGGAGTTGCGCACCCGACCGAAAGACGGGTTCCATGTAAAAACAGGTATACTCCCTGTACTTTAAAACAGCGACAGGATGATAGAACAGGAAATGCCGGAAAATGAATGACAATAAAAATGCCAGATTGTTATATAAGATTGTTTAAGCCACGATATTACCGGTAGTCCAGGCATAGACTTCTACCGTTTTTTCTTCTATAGAAGGAGGTATGGGCTTATTATGCTTTTTCAGGCTCTCCAGGTATCCCCGGGCAGCGTCTTTTATATTTTCTAAGGACTCTTTCTTTGTATCACCTTCACTGATACAACTAGGAAAACTTGGTACAAAAACGGTATAACCCCACCCTGGACGTGGTTAATATCTATTCATTTATCTATCCAATGGGAATGATCAATATTGTCCAGTGGCATTGATCGGCTGAACAGTTACAATATTTATCACAATGGCGGCATTATCCTTAAATATCAAAAAATCAAACAGAATCTAAAGCATGATCACAGGTGAAGAAATATTTTTACTATTATCAGGTCTCAAAGAAGAACTTGCGGACAGATATAAAGTAAAAAAGATTGGAGTTTTTGGCTCATTTGCACGGGGAGATGCCAGTGAAAAGAGCGATGTGGACATTCTCGTTGAATACAGCGAAACCCCGGGTTTTTTTGGATTTATTGAACTTGAAGATTACCTGAAGGAAAAACTTGGAAGAAATGTCGACCTTGCAACACAAAATGCACTCAAACCTGCAATACGAAAAAGAGTGATCTCTGAGATTAAATATGTCTAAAAGAGACAAAGAAGATATCGAACTTTTCCTTGACGACATAATTGAAGCATCCGGGCGGATATCTGCATATATAAAAAACCTTGAATCTGATGCATTCATGAAGGACACAATGATACAGGATGCTGTTATCAGGAATTTTGAGATCATTGGTGAGGCAATTAAATACCTTCCTGATGATTTTAAGAATAAATATCCATATATAAACTGGAGAGGTGCATCAGGTATGCGGGATAAACTGATACATGGATATTTTGGTGTAGACCTCTCAATTCTCTGGAGCACTGCAAAAAAAGACCTTCCCCAATTTTCGAAAGGAATTATTAACATCAGAGAATCAATGAAGCAAAAGGAATGATAAATTCATTCTGCTATTTCTGCCAGGGGTGCGAAATCTGAAATAGAGGGAGGTATGGGCTCATTATGCTTTTTCAGGCTCTCCAGGTATCCCGGGGCAGCGTCTTTTATATTTTCTAAGGACTCTTCTCTGGTTTTTCCCTGCGAAATACATCCTGGCAAAGAAGGACACTCAGCACGGATCTGGTTCCTCCGGACCGCGTTCGTCCATGTCAGGGAATCCGCCGCCCTCGGCTTTTCCAGGGGGAAAAATTGCATGAATTTATATGTCTTTATTCAGAACTGTTTCAATAATATGCTAAGCAGATTCAAAATGTGCCTCAGACTTATGGGCGAAACCTTTGGTATTCTTAAAAAAGATAAGGAGCTGGTGCTTTTCCCAATTGTTTCAGGGATCATAACACTGATTATCGTTATAACTTTCTTTGTCCCGCTTGCTTTTATGGGAATTTTTACGTCATCAACCGGTACAACAGCCAGCCAGATACTCATGTTTGCCGTGCTGTTTATATTTTATCTTGTCACTTACTTTGTAGTGATATTTTTCAATGTAGGGCTGATTTCGTGTGCAAAGATGAGAATAGATGGGGGAGACCCGACATTTGCAGATGGTATCACTGCCGCGAAGTCTCACTTTGGAAGCATCCTGACATGGGCTGCAATATCAGCAACTGTTGGCGTGATATTACAGATTATTCGTGGAGATCGCAACAATTTCCTGATGTCAATTATCTCTTCACTGATCGGTGGTGCATGGAGTCTTGTGACATTTTTCGTAATTCCTGTGATGATCTTTGAAAATCTGGGTGCGATTGACGCGATAAAGGAATCCTGGACACTTTTTAAGAGGACATGGGGCGAGACGGTTGTCGGAGGATTTTCACTTGCAATTATCTTTATTCCAGCCATTCTTCTGATATTTGTGTCATTCGGCGTGCTATCCTTCGGTTCCTTCGAACTCTTCATGGTTGCGATATCAATCTCAGTCTTCCTGTTAATTGCAACAGCGATTCTCCACTCTGCACTTCAGGGGATATTTGTGACAGTGATGTACATCTACGCAAAGACAGGTGTGGTTGCAGTGGGTATCTCAGGAGAGATGATCGAGAATGCATTTGTCCCAAAGAGAGGTCTTCTCTCCGGAAGGGGCGGCGGAAATATCTGATTTCTCTTAATTTTTATTTTATAGTGGCGAATGTTTGAGACTACAAGGAGAAGGTCTAGACACTCTGAGAGTGTTGGACCTGTGTTAAATCTGTGATTTAGTACAAACCCAAATAATCCTTGGCGAAACATATTTTTAATACCATTCGATAATATCCCATGCGCAACAATACCACCGTTCCAGACGGTTGTGCAGGAGCAGATGGGATGAAAATTGTCTATTCTGAATTAGAGAAACTTCACCACCCCCAGTATGAATTCAGTTTCGGGAAACTTGTTCCCTATCCTGAAAAAAACATTCGCGCCCAGATTATTCTCGACGAGCTGAAAAAACGGTCCATGGGAGATCTGGTAGTGGGTCCGGATGAGTTTTCGCTGGATCATCTCAAGGCGGTTACAGATCCGGAAATGGTGGACTTTATCCAGTCATGCGAACACCTCAAGGAAGATGAATCTGTCTTCCCTCACATTTTTCCCTACCGGGATTTTACACCGGATTTTTCAGCTCATCCCCGGATCAATCTGAAAAAAGCCGGTTATTATGCATTCGATGTCGGAATCGAGATCGACCGTGATACGTTCACTGCAGCAAAAGCCTCCGTGGATGTGGCTCTGACCGGCGCAGATCTGATCCGAAGCGGCAGGGAGGAGAGAGTGTTCTCCCTCTGTCGTCCTCCCGGTCACCATGCAGGATACAGCCATTTCGGGGGATACTGCATCTTCAACAATGCAGCGGTTGCAGCGCACTATCTCTCCACAATGGGAAAAATTGCCATCCTTGATGTTGATTTCCATCACGGAAACGGCACTCAGGGGGTATTCTATGAACAGCCGCAGATCCTTTATGTCTCCCTCCATGGTGATCCAGCAGAGTCATATCCGTACTTCTCCGGGTTTGCGGACGAAACTGGATCCCGGCTCGGTTGCGGAACCAATGTAAACATCCCTCTCCCGGCTGGTATTGGTGATGACCAGTATCGGAAATATCTTGAACAGGGGCTCCTGGCAGTCAGCGAGTTTCGTCCTGAGGTTTTAATTGTATCCCTTGGTCTTGACATCTACAAGGAGGATTTACTGAGTAATATCGGCGTCTCATCCGGGTTCTTTTCAGAGATTGCAGCACGGGTCTGCAGCCTGAATATTCCCGTGCTGGGAATACTTGAGGGTGGTTACGATATGCGGGATCTCGGCGTGAACGGTGCAAACTTTATCGAGTCCCTGGCAACGACCGGCTGATAGGTGAAGGGAAAAGGCATGGTGCGAATATAGTTGAAAACAGGAAAAACAACAGGGTTCTTTATGATGAGGAGCCGATACACCACCGTTCGACCAAAATACACCCGCTGCACAGAAGATCAGGCACATCCCCAAGGCGGTGTGAGAGTGGATCTGACATAGTTTTACAAGCCCCTCCGTTCAGGGGGGCAGTTGACAAACTGATACATTCTTATCTCTCTGTTTCCAAATGGGGTTCATGCACCACATCATTGACTGGAACGAGCTCTGGAAGGCGACATATACCTCACATGGGCAGAGGCATAAAAACAGTGACCCAGGTAAGGTCTGGGATAAGAAAGCCGCATATTATGATCTTGAAAGTGCGGGTGCCGGTCAGGGCGCTCCTGAAGATCTGAACTTAGCCGAGATCCGGCAGGGAGAGACGGTACTTGATGTGGGTGCCGGAACAGGTCGGCTTGCCGTCCCAATCGCCGTGATCGCAGGGCATGTCACCGCACTTGATCCCTCGGAAAAGATGCTCGCATATCTGCGGAGAAAGATGGAGGCGGCGGGCAGGAAGAACTATTCGTGCATACGGATGAGATGGGAAGATGCCATCATCGGCGTGAATGTGGAGCCGCACGACGTTGTCATCGCATCCTACTCGCTGGGTTTTTATGACGTGGGAGCAGCGCTGGCTGCGATCGATGCGGCTGCGCTGCGCTGTGCATATCTCTTCTGGCATGCGGGAGAGTGGCGCACCAGTGGTGAGAAGGCACTCTGGGATGAGGTCTTTGATGCTGAAAGCCTCCGGAAGGGGTATCCGGATTATATTTACCTCGTCAATATACTCCATCAGATGGAGATTTACGCCAATGTCAGGATATATACAACAGAGGAAGCGGTTCACTACGCATCGCCCGAGGAGGCTGCGGAACGCTGGATGAAGCTGCACGACGCACCTGCCGGGAAGGAATGCGTGGTTTTGGAGCATTTCAGCCGTATGCTCACGCCCGCACCGGATGGGGGCTACATCCACAGACGCTGCAGAAGGAACGCGGCGGTCTGGTGGGAGAAGGGATGAAACCCTGATCTATCCAGCATACCCCTGTTTGAATTTTGAGGAGAATATCAACTTGAATGCGCCCACAGGTCTCATATCATCTTCTCTCTTCGTGCATACCTGCACCTCGAAATAAATAGATTGAGAACAGGTATGAGTTGGTTTGAAGCACACCTAAGTATTCAGAGATGCAGGTGAAGGGCATAATTAGATATCAACTCACTGCGTAAGTCATATAATTACTGGATATTGAGAAATCAATCAATTTTTGAAAGGAAAAAGCAGACCAGAGGAAGATATCTGGTTGATTCCTCGATTCTCAGCCGGTTGGCGTGACAACTCATGAAAGCGAAGGCAATAGTATATTGTGAAAAACAATTTGGAAAGATGGACGGTAAGATCGCAAATGGGCTTGTCAGGTACTCAGAACGGTATGAGATTGTCGGTGTCATTGATAGTACAAAGGAGGGAAAGGATGCAGGGGAATATCTTGATGGGGAAAAAAGTGGGATACCGATATTCTCTGACCTTGATGATGCTATTGAGAGACTAAAAGATGTTCCAGCGTATTTCATATACGGTATTGCGCCCCTTAAGGCATTTCTAACAAAGGAACAGAGAAAGATAGTGTTCACGGCGATGGAAAAGGGTATGAACATAGTGAATGGTCTCCATGAGTTCTTTACTGAAGATGAAGAGTTCATGCAAAAAGCAGAGGAATATGGAGTCAGGATATACGATATTAGAAAGCCTCCCGCAAAGAAGGATCTCCATCTTTTCTCTGGGCGTATTCTTACAGTTGACACACCGATAGTAACAATACTTGGCACAGATGGTGCAACAGGTAAGAGAACCACATCTCTAATCCTTGCAGAAGCACTGAGAAAAGAGGGCTTGAACGTTGCATTCGTGGCAACCGGACAAACGGGACTAATTCAGGGTGCCAAATATGGTGTTGCGGTAGATGCTATCGTTGAAGAGTTCATGACAGGGGAAATTGAAAATGCGGTTATGGAGGCATATGACACAGACCATCCGGATATAATTATAATTGAAGGTCAGGGAGCACTGAGTCATCCGGCATACATCAGCTCGTGTGCAATTATCAGGGGAGCACGACCGAAGGCCATTATAGTTCAGCACCCCCCAAAAAGGAAGAACCTGGGAGATTTTCCCTACATGCCAATGCCAACCCTTGAAAGTGAGATAGAACTGATAGAGACCTTTTCAGGGTCAAAGGTAATTGCCATCACACTCAACCACGAAAATATGACAGACGAGGAGATTGAAGAGACCATAACAGAGTATGAAAAGAGGTTCCATCTACCAACGACGGATGCCCTGAAGTATGGGTGCGGGAAGCTTGTTAAAAGGCTCTTCGAGATTTTTCCGGAACTATCCAGGGGATAGAGTGACTTATATGACAACACCCAGAATAGAGATCGACCTTGCAAAAATTGCACATAATGCAAAAAACCTGAAGAGACTCTATGGTTCAAAGGGTATCGATATTATTGGGGTTACAAAGGGAGTTTGCGGATCTCCTGATATCGCTGATACTCTGGTAAAAAGCGGGATACGTGTTCTTGCTGACTCAAGAATATCAAATATCAGAAGGATGCGTGAGGCTGGCATAGAGGCAGAGTTTCTCATGTTAAGAACACCCATCCCCAGCCAGGCTGAATCAGTAGTAAAGTATGCAGATATTAGTCTTAATTCGGAGGTCACAGTAGTCAAAAGCCTCTCAAAGTTTGCTGTGGAGTATAATGCCACACATAAAATCATTTTAATGGTGGAGCTGGGTGATTTAGGAGAGGGGCTGATGCCATCGGATTTGGAAGGCACAGTTGAAGAGATAATAGACCTGGAAGGGATCGAGCTTGCAGGTATAGGAACAAATCTTGCCTGTCAGGGAGGGATCAAACCCGATGAGGAAAAAATGGGGTATTTGTCTTCGCTCGCCAGAGAGGTTGAAGAGAAGTTCGAACTGACATTAGAGTTTGTTTCTGGTGGAAACTCAGCCAATTACACCTGGTTCATGTCAACAGAGGATGTCGGAAGAATCAATAACTTACGGCTGGGTGAATCTATCTATCTGGGATGTGAAACCCTCTATAGAACCCCCATCCCAGGGTTATTTACAGATGCGTTTACACTGGTTGCAGAGGTTATCGAATCAAAAATAAAGCCATCTGTACCTTACGGAGAGGTGTGTCAAAACGCATTTGGTAATATTCCCACGTTTCAGGATCGGGGACAGATAAGAAGAGCTATACTTGGAGTTGGATTACAGGATGTTCTGGTTTCCGGACT
>DARA01000072.1 GCA_002503135.1 Methanomicrobiaceae archaeon UBA207 | reverse complement strand
TATTATTGAGATTAATATGATCCCCAGACATATGTTCAAATAGAACATAAATGTCATCTGCCTGATCCTCGACTTGATCCGGATCCCAGTTCGTGGTATCAGTGTCATACGCCTCATTTATGACGATTTTTTCAGAGACGATAATTGCCTGAGGAGTTTTCTCCACTCCACCTGCCATACCGCCAGCGAACCCGCTCACCACCGCCGCGATGATGATCGTGACGACGAGCATCAGCATCACGCCAACGACAGGCGAGACCGCATCTTCATTTTTAGTCATGTGTTTCATCTCTCTTCACCCCTGCAGCGTTATGGTCGTGTCCAGGATGTACTTCCCGCTGGGGACGTGCTTGATCTTGATCTCGACCGGACAGTTATTCTGGATACACTCTTCAAGGAGACCCGCAGCAGCGGCGTAAGCAACACTATCTGCCGGATAAATTTTCGCTTCATCCACCAGTCCCAGGAACGCGGCAGTTGCATCTTTCTTGTACGTCCGCGCCACCTGTCCCGGCATCCACACTGCTTCACCGAACCAGGCCTTCGATGTATTACCCAGCTCGATATCGTCCTGGGAGTAGTAACATGCTTCAAATTTCTGCGAGTCTCTTATAAAGGGCAGTCGGGCGTATTTCACAACACCCTTGTAGGTGGATTCCCGCATATACGGAGAATTCTGCGTCTGGACATGCTTCACTACAGTACCGTTGGGAAGTGTGAGGTAGGTGATGATCTCAAGATCCGCAGTATTAAGAGGATCGCCACTTCGATGCTCAAAGCAGATGTCAAAGGTAGATGTGGCGAGTTCGGTGCCATACCAATTGTACCCATACCCTGTTTCCACGGTAATACTTGCCGTCGGCGCCTTCTCTGTACCGCTCGCCATACCACCGGCAAACCCGCTCACCACCGCCGCGATGATGATCGTGACGACGAGCATCAGCATCACGCCGACGACAGGCGATACCGCGTCTTCATTAGCTAATTTTCTGTTCATACGGGATTCTCCTATTATACTAAAATCCGTCTCCGGGTGTTTGGTAAACGAATTATAACAGATAGTAATACTTAGTACTATAAATTATTTGTTTTTTTATATTTAGCGCAAATAACACATGCAACAACCAGACGGCAGTGTACCGAACTGTCTGTAAAAATATCTGGGCAGCCCTGAACTGGCGTTTGCGCTCTCTTCGGGGATTTTTATTGAGATATGATGCATATCAGAGGGGCTTGCCCAGCATACCTTTTCCGGTGCCATGCCGAAATACGGTGGGGAGTGGCGGTCGGGATAATACTGCCATCATTCTCCGAAGATATCTCTGATCTCCGGGTCTCCGGTGATCCTGGTTCTGCCGGGGGAAAGAATTAAAAGGCAGGGAGCAAACAACTCTCTGTTGGCAAAGCGTAAGGATTGGTACTGGGTGAAAACGGTCCCCGTGGGAGACCATAGATACGGGAGGTGGAAAGAGAAGTGGACTCTGCTGACAGAGAAGAGATCATCAGCCAGCTCCGCCGGTGCCTCACCGGCACAGAGGATGTACTGTTCGGGTACCTCTACGGCTCCTTCCTGCATCATGACAAATTTCACGATATCGATATCGGGTTGTACATTTCCGGGGAGAGGGAACCCTACGAGCTCTACAAGTACACCATGAGCATCGCATCCAAGCTGGAGCAATGCATCACGCCGAGATACGAGATCGATCTTCGTATTCTGAATGCTGCACCTGTTGAGTTCCAGTACGAAGTGGTGAAGACGGGGCATATCCTCATTGCCAGAGATGAAGATGCATGTATCGCCTTTGAGGCTGACGTGATAGCAAAATACCTCGATCTGAAATATTTGTACGACAGAATCGACAAGGCCCTCCTCGCTCAGGTGAAATAATGAGAATACTCTATCATATCCGGGAACTACAGGAGGCAATGGGAGACTGGGAGCGATATCAGCGTATTCCCCACGAGCAGTTCTTCCATGATCGGGATACACAGAATATGATCCTCCATGCCATGTTGGTATGTATCCAGTCTGCAATCGATATAGCGACCTGTGTAATTGCAGAGGAGAGGCTGAAAAAACCTTCAACATACCGGGAGACATTTGAGATCCTCGCTGAGAACGGGATCATCCCGGAACCGCTTGCCCGCGATCTCTCGGATCTGGCAGGGTTCAGAAACGTACTGGTCCATATTTACTGAGATTTGGATCTCAAACAGGTTTACACAATCCTGCAGCAGGATCTTGTCACTCTCAAGGCATTCTCTGCTGCACTGCAGGAACACATCCGTGAAAGTGGTTCAGCCAGTTTGTAGGGTGCATCTGATCTTCTCCTCCGGGAAAAAGGGAGGGGTTTGTAAAAACACCATATTCATCCCTCATCAGCTTGTTCTGTATGTCCTCTCAACCCTTTCTACAAGCTTGGCTACATTACTCAAAGGAGACGGAGATCACCTGCGTCATCACTCTCACACCAGAAACCTGCCCCGTCTCGACCTATCCTAACCACACCAGAGAACCCCGGTGTTGCCAGTCACTTTCTGTCCCTTTTGATAAAGTGTGATCTCCGTTCACTCATTCTCATGAGAGTAAGTCAGATACAAATTACAGACAATTCGGTACGCTACCAATAGATCTCCTGAATACTGCCATATCAGAAAAAGATTCAGGTAATCTTTCATATTACACAGGTACTGCAACACCATGCTGGTGTTACAAATAAAAAGATATTTAATACCGTATATGAAATTTACACAGGAAATGAGATTATTGCAGCCCCTCTTCATATGCCTCCTCATCCTCGCGATGGCAGTCCCTGTCACCGCTGCCGTCACGAGATGCACCCCGACAGAGGCGCTCCCGCCCGGTTCGGAGTTTGAAGTGATCCTGACAGTACATGAACCCGCAATCGGAGGGATCATCGAGAGCATCCCTGACGGGTTCTCATATATCTCCTCCACGCACCCGGAATGCCAGTGCCGCGTATCAGGGCAGACACTCATATTCGCGGTGATAAATGAGACCGAGATCACTTACCGCGTGAAGAGCCCGGGGGCAGGGACCGGCACATTCACTGGGAGGTGGGAAAACTTCATGACCAGGGAGACGGGAGAGACGCCGGGGACCACCATAATCATAGCAGGCACTGCCGGCACTCCTGCATCCGCACCGCAGGAGACCCCTGGCTTTGCAGCCGCACCCGCATTTGCCACACTCACTGCACTTGCCCTGCTCATCAGCAGGAAGGAGGGGAGATGACGTCATATCAGAGAGTGCCGGCACTCCTGCTCCTCATGATGATGCTCATACTCACAGCCGTGCCGGCAGCGGCGCTGCCTGATGGTGGGGTGCCAGCCACGCCATACGAAGTAGGGGAGACAGCGAGGTGCGTGCTTGCAGACGGGATCATCAGGTACATGAACGCCGCATATGCAGGCGGGGCGCCCGACCACCCGGAGAGGGATGACCTCTGCACCGCCGCCCTCCACTACCCTGCCTACCCGCGCCGGATCACCGACTCCTCCGGGAAACTGGTGACCATCTATGCACCAGTGGAGCGCGCGGTCATCCTCAACAGTGACCTCGGGGAGGCGGTCACCATCCTCGGTGCAGGGCACCGGGTGGCTGGCGTCAGCCATAGCATGAAAAAGTATCACAGGCTCATGCCGGGTCTCTGCGAGAAGAATGATGTCAGGGGCTGGTCAGAGCCGGATATCGAGGCGGTGCTTGCCTGCAGCCCGGACATTGTCTTCACCTACTCGCGGTGGCCGGCTGCAGACCGGCTCGATGACAAACTGCCTCTCTCGGTGCGTGTCGTCCGCCTTGACTTCTACAAGGCGACCACACTCAGGGACGAGATGATCACACTGGGTTACCTGCTTGACAGGAGCGGAAAGGCTGAGGAATACGCTGCATGGCATGACACATACACGGATCTGATCGGGGAGAGAGTCTCGGAGATCAGAGAGGATGAAAGGGTGAGGGTGTACCTTGACAGCGGAGGCGGCAAGACCAGTGGGAGAGGGACTTACTCGACAGGCACTGGTCTGCATGACCTCTGCACCGCCGCCGGCGGCGCGAATATCGCAGAGGGATATGTCAGCGGATATGCGGACGTGGAGACTGAATGGATACTGAAGGAGCACCCGGACGTGATCATCGGAATCTCATACAAGGGCGGGTATGAGACAGACGATGCTGCAGCCATGGCAGACTATTATGATGAGATCATGGGGCAGCCTGGATTTCAGGAGATCAGGGCTGTAACAGAGGGGCGGGTTCATATCATCGCCAATGCCTATGCCTTCGCACCAGGGTATCCTGCAGCCCTTGCGCAGATGGCGAAGTGGCTCTACCCCGGCCTCTTCGAAGACCTCGATCCCGTGGCGATCCACCAGGAGTACATAGACAGGTTCGTCGGCATCGACTACAATGTCTCGGAAGAAGGCGCTTTCATCTACCCACGGAATTGAGGGAGGCACGTTGGTGCTGCACGGCATGGCAGACGAGAGATTGAAGGAAGACTACCAGAGGTACACCACTGATGAATATGACCTCTGCGGGTGCTGCTGCTACTTCGGTACTCACGGAGGTCTCACCGCTGCAGCAAGAACCGTCTCAAACCAGGATGTGCCTGTGTATTACGGCGACACACGGGACCCTGAGAGAGTGGAGGTCAGGACACTGGCTGACGAACTGCGGAGGGTAGTCAGGACAAAACTCCTCAACCCGAAATGGATAGAAGGCATGCAGAGGCATGGCTACAAAGGGGCGGGTGACATTTCGAAACGGGTCGGCACAGTCTATGGCTGGGAAGCCGCGACACAGGAGGTTGACGACTGGATATTCGACGATATCGCAAAGACATTCGTGCTCGACGATGAGATGAGAAAATTCTTTGAGGAGCACAACCCATGGGCACTTGAGGAGATCGGGAGGCGGCTTCTCGAGGCGCATGAACGCGGGTTGTGGGACGCGGATCCGGAAGTGATGGAAGACCTGAAGAACGCATACCTTGAGATCGAAGGCTGGATCGAGGAGCAGACAGGAGAGGTGAGTGGCGAGATCCAGGGCGGCGCAATAGATGTGTTTACAATGGATGATGTCAGGGGATGGAAAGAGAATATGGAGAAAGCAGGGCTGCACAGGAGATAACTCCTGATTTAAATAGCAGGACGGGATTACCAGGCATGAATGTGATTGAGACGGATAACCTGACAAAGTACTATGACCGGCTCTGTGCCGTAGATGCCATCAGTCTCTCTGTGGGGCATGAGATCTTCGGGCTGCTCGGTCCGAACGGATCAGGCAAGACAACAACGATGCGTATGCTGACCACGCTCCTCAGACCTGATGCCGGCGACGCCTGGATCTCGGGGCACCATGTGGTGAACGAAGCGCGGGAGGTGAGGAACAGGCTCAGCTATGTCCCGCAGGAGATGGCGGTGGACATCAACCTGACAGGGAGAGAGAATGTGGCGCTCTTCGCACACCTCTACGGCGTGGAGAATGTGAAAGACAGGGTGGACGAGATGCTCGGGCTGATGTTACTCAGCCAGCGTGCGGACGACCTGGTGAAGACCTACTCGGGCGGGATGCGCCGCCGGCTTGAACTTGCGCAGGCGCTTGTCCATGAACCGGAAGTGCTCTTCCTTGATGAACCTACTATCGGGCTCGACGTGGCGGCGCGGAAGAATATCTGGGAGCACATCACAGCACTGAGAGACAAGGGCATGACGATCTTTGTCAATACGCACTATATGGACGAAGCCGACAGGGCGTGCGACCGCGTCGGGATCATCGACCGCGGCAGGCTCATCGCAGTCGACACCCCCGGGAACCTGAAAGACAGGATCCAGGATGACGTCATCACTGTCAGGGTCTCAGGAAAGTTTGACGGGCGGATCGACGCGGATGTCAGGTATATGGGACAGGTGGATGATGAACTGATGTTCACTGCAGGAAAAGGGAGCGAGGCTGTGCCCCGGCTGGCAGAGGCGCTTACGGGAAAGGGCATGAAGGTGCATGCGATATCTGTCAGGGAGGCGACACTCGATGACGTATTCCTCAGACTGGTGACCTCAAAGACAGATGAGGAGGGGCGGTTTGACGGGCACGGGTTCAGGCTGATGCTCAGGAGACGATGATGAAGCGCCTCGTCTATTACCTCCAGCGGGACCTCACACGGTGGCTCAGGCGGAAGATTGCGGTCATATCCGCGCTCATCACCCCTGCTGCATGGCTCATCTTCGTGGGTCTGACGCTCCCGACGACATTCACGGACAACTACCTCGACTTCATCACACCCGGCATCCTGGTCATGAGTATGCTCGGGACTTCGCTGCAGGGCGGGAGTCTCCTGATGTTCGACAAGATCCTCGGGTTCCTCAACAAGTTTCTGGCACTGCCGGCACCAAGGGAGACGATTCTCTTTGGCAAGATCCTCTTCATCACCATCAGGGGGCTCATACAGACCACGGTCATCCTGATACTTGCATTCCTGCTCGGTGCGAGCATGTACGACCCGCTGACGCTCATGGCGACGTATATCATTCTCTTCCTCTTCGGCGTCCTCTTCTCATCGCTCTCCACCACCCTCGCGCTCCAGCTGGACGACCATGATTCATATGCGGCAGTGAATGCGATGGTAAGCATGCCGCTCTTCTTCACGAGCACCGCGCTCATGCCGTACAATGTGATGCCTGCATGGCTCAGGGTGATCGCACACCTCAACCCGGTAAGTTATGCGATCGACGCGATCCGGATGCTCGGGACAGATATCATCCCATGGGCGAACCTCCTCGGGCTCGCAGTCGCTGCAGTGATCGTACTCCTCATCTGCATCAGGAGGTTCAGGAGGGTGACGGTGTGACGGAGTCCGTCATACAAAAATGGATATTGATATTACTTAATAAACGTAAATTACAATCATGCCCCACCACGTAAGACGAAATGTACTGCCCTTCACAGCAATCATTGGTCAGGAGATGATGAAACAGGCGCTCCTCCTCAATGCCATCAACCCGAAAATAGGCGGCGTGCTCATCAGGGGCGACAAGGGGACGGCAAAATCCACGGCAGTGAGGGCGCTTGCAGAGGTGCTGCCGGAGATCGATGTGGTGAGAGACTGCCGGTTCAACTGCAGCCCCTCTGAGGAACCTGAGATGTGCGACATCTGCTATGAGCGGACAAATACCCGGGAGATGCCGGATGCAGTCACCAGGAGGGTGCGTGTGGTTGATCTCCCGCTCGGTGTGACGGAAGACCGCGTGGTGGGCACAATGGACGTGGAGCGTGCCCTGAAAGAGGGGATAAAGGCGATTGAACCAGGGATCCTGGCAGATGTGAACAGGGGCATACTCTACATCGACGAGATCAACCTGCTCGACGACCATGTGGCGGACGTGCTTCTCGACTCTGCCGCGATGGGAGTGAATGTCGTCGAGAGGGAGGGGATATCACTCTCCCACCCCGCGAAGTTCATCCTGATCGGGACGATGAACCCGGAAGAGGGGGAACTGAGACCACAGCTCCTTGACAGGTTCGGTCTCCAGGTGAGTGTAGAAGGTCTGGATGATGCCACCCAGAGGATGGAGATCATCAGAGCTGCCGAGAATTTCGAGAGCGACCCCGAACTCTTCAGGAAGGAATACGAAGAGAGGCAGGAGGCGCTGCGGGAAGCTGTCAGGAACGCACAGGCGCTCCTCCCTTCAGTTACCATCAGTGATGAACTCGTAAAACTGACGGTCGAGACCTGCATCAGCATGGGCGTCAGGACGCACAGGGCAGAGATCACCATCGTCAGGGCTGCAAAGACGATTGCGGCATACAATGGCAGAGACGAGGTGACTGTCGGGGATGTGAGAGAGGCGATGGAGCTCGCACTGCCGCACAGGATGCGCAGAAAGCCGTTTGAAGAGCCGAAACTGGACAGGGATCAACTTGATGATGAGCTGAGGAAGGCGCAGGATAAAGAGGAAGATAAAAAAAAAAGATGATGCCCCTGATGAGGAGCAGAGCCAGGGGAATATGAGGGATGAGCCGGATAAGAGCGCAGGTGAACCCCAGCCTCAGGAGGGAAGCCAGTCTGAGTCGGTATTCGGGATCGGCAACGGGATCGATGTATCACAGATGAACCTCTCAAAGAAGAGGGACAGGCTTGAGAGGAGGAGGGCTGCAGGCAGGAGGATGGATACCCGCACTTCCGGAAACGCGGGCAGGAAGATATCATCCCGGGATCCCACAGGGAAGAATGATATTTCAATAGACGCCACGATACGTGCCGCCGCACCGCACCAGAAGACAAGGGCGCGGAATGGTCTGATGATCGCGATCAGGGACGAGGACATCAGGGAGAACACGAGAGTGGGAAAGGTCAGGACGGCATCCGTATTCGTGGTCGATGCGAGCGGGTCGATGGGCACTGAGAGGAGGATGGAGTCGGCAAAAGGGGCGATCCTCTCACTCCTCACCGACTCGTACCAGCAGAGGGACAAGATCGGGATGGTCGCCTTCAGGGGGGATAGTGCAGACCTAGTCCTCCCGCTCTCCACAAGTGTGGACCTGGCGCAAAAACGACTGGAAGAGATACCGACAGGCGGGAAAACACCGCTCTCTGCCGGTCTCATGAAAGGCATGGATGTGCTCATGCGCGAGAAGAGGAAGAAGAATGAGGTGATCCCCATGCTGGTGGTCATCACAGACGGCAGGGCAAATGTGCCTGTCTCTGGGGATATCAGGGATGAGATCAGCAGCATCTCAGAGGAGCTCCGCTCCCGCGGGATTCATACGGTAGTCATCGATACAGAGGCGCAGGGCAGGTCTTTCCTCCGGATGCAGCTCGGATACTGCAGGCTGATCGCAGAATCTTCCGGTGGGAGATACTATGCCATCAATGACCTGAGCCCTGAGAACCTCAGGGAGATCTCACTGGGAGAGAGGGGTCGCATCACAGGCGCAGTCTCCTGAAACCCCCACACAGGGTCCGCCTGAATGGATGGAAGAGGGCTGGTGATACCGGATCACTTTTTTGCACACGCCGCACCCGGCAGAGACGGGCGCTGATGCCGGAAAAAAGAATGACTTTTCTCCATATTTCTGATCTCTGATTTTCACCATTTTTTGTCGCAGTACACACAACAGTTGGAACAGAGAGATGCTCGCCCATCCCTCAGTGACCTATCACAGATTAGGGGTGGGTTCGAGGGAGGGGGACTCTCCCCCTCCCTTGCTAATAATCTGGGGACAAAGTGCCTGACCATTCCGCTAAATCAGGTTGATGTTCTGAAAAAATGGGCGAGGTAATGTTGTTTATCTGGGTCTCTGTTCGGAAGTCTTTGGTTTGATGAGCACCTCAGGTGTATTTACAGTCTGCGTCATTTTCGGGTCTGTCAAATATGATCGATTTGTTCACGACAGATAGACTCGCGTTGTGTCACGCATTGTTTAATGACAAATCACGAAGTGATTTACATAGCAAAGTTTGGTTTTTGACTATACTTATCCAGACTACGACGTCATACTTGTCGACAACGGCTCGGAGGATGAATGGATGGAGAAGAGATATAAATATAAGAAAATGACTAGCTTTAACTTGGTGATAAAATGAGAATAATTTTCACTGCGTTGATAAGGGGGGAGGCGGAAGGCGGGTATTCGGTATTGTGTCCGGAGTTGGAGGTTGCGAGTCAGGGAGAAACGATAGAGGAGGCGAAGAAAAACATAATCGAGGCAGTTGAGTTATACCTGGAATCTGCAAAGGAGTTAGGAATCTTAGAAGAAATATTAGATGACGCAGGGGTTGATACAAAAACTACCAAAGAACCAATTGTACTGAGCGAATACGTTAGTACACCTTTACAAGCGTGTTTAGAATGAAGCTGCCGATTCTATCTGCAAAAGAGATCATCAAAGCACTGAAGAAGGATGGATTTGGGGTCCTCCGGCAGAAAGGAAGTCATATCTCTTTATACAAAAATAGCGATGATAAGTCATATCTGGTCGTCATTCCAGATAAAAAAAAAGTGAAAAAAGGGACTCTGCTCAGCATTTTAAAGCAAGCAGGAATGAGCAGGGAGGAATTCTTTGAGCTGGTGAAGAAATGACTCCCAGTGGTCTCAATAATAATACTGAACTGGAACAGCAAGGAGGACACCGCCGACTGCCCCGAATCCCTGGAGCATATAACCTACCCCAACTATGAGATACTGCTGGTTGAACGACGGAGATGAGTTCTGCCATTCATCCGGACAACTTTCTTTGGATTTAGGAAGCATCTCTACATTGGATACAGTTACGTTTATAAATAAGTAAAATACGCCCATATCGCCGAGATCCCGACACACACAGAGACCCCTTACATCGACTTCATCCGCCCTTCCCATACTAAACATCCTCTGAGATTTTAGAGGGGCTTAAAATGAAGATATGGCGGTCGGCAAAAACCGGCGGGTTTGCCAAAATAACCGATAACTGCCGGTTTTCAAAAACAGGTCTCCGGACGGGCTGATCCGGAGGTCGGGATCTGGGGAATCGGAGCCCGAATTGGCGTTGTTTTACCCTGATCCAGGGTCCCAAAAGGGTAAGATCAGGGTCCGCCTGAATGGATGGAAGAGGGCTGGTGATACCGGATCGATTTTTTGCACCCGCTTTTTTTGCACCCCGCCACACCCAGCTCAGTTTAATAAACTTAATATGTATTAAAGTAAATTAATTTGTGTACCACACGAATGTGGATTCATTAACAGAAAAAATTCTGAAAATGAGTATATCAACTGAGGTATGAAAAGATGAAAAGATCAGAAGTGAAAAGACCTGAAGACGCGGTATCGCCTGTAGTCGGCGTGATGCTGATGCTCGTCGTCACGATCATCATCGCCGCCGTGGTCAGTGGTTTTGCCGGGGGACTGGTCCAACATAGTGAGAAAGCACCACAGGCGGCACTCCAGTGCAAAATTCAACCAAGCGACATGGGACCCACATGGGGTTATGAACTAATAATCAAACACATGAGTGGGGACCCTCTCGATACCAAGAACCTCAAGCTGGTGACGAGCTGGGTAAATGCCACCGGGGTTTACCACGTGCAGAGCACTGTCGCGCCGACTTATGTTGATACCGAAGAAACATACTACAAGGAGGGTGATACGATCAACACAGCCCCTTACAACCTGACTTCATTGAACACCCATTATACATGGGTGGCTACCGCCACCAAGTCTGCTGGCTACAGCTATTATCATACCCCATACAAGGTCTCGCCAGGTGACTGCCCGGCAGACAACAGTGGTGAGGAAGAGACGCTCTGGTTTGGAAACTATATTCTACGTGCTGGAGACATCATGAAAGCCATCACCAACCTGAACCCGGGCACAGAAAAGTGGGAAAACCAGGCAACACCAATCATCAGGGACGTCGATCTGCTCACTACCAATGATGTGGTCAATGTGAAGCTGATCTATCTCAAATCAGGAAGTACGATCTTCGATAAAGATATCCTTGTGGAGGCATGATGACGATGAAAACGAAACTGTTTTCAAATGAAGATGCAGTATCACCTGTAGTCGGCGTGATGCTGATGCTCGTCGTCACGATCATCATCGCCGCCGTGGTGAGCGGATTCGCCGGCGGTCTGGTTGAGACCCAGGAGAAGGCGCCGCAGATCACTCTCATTGCAGAAGCACATGACGGCAGTCATATCCTGATAGAGCACCTCGGCGGCGATCCTCTTGATACAGGATCAGTCACGGTCAGAACTTATATCCCTGCAGGCTCATTCAGTGACCTAACCTATAAAGTAGCAAACTGGAGTGAACAGACATATTGTCCTACCAACCAGCCGTTGTATGCGTCTTGGTCCTGGGCAGTCTTCCAGCCCGGCGACCAGATAAAGATCAACTGGGACGATGCCTTTGCGGACAGTAAGAGGGGAGGGAAGATGGCTCCCGGTGCAGGCGAACCCGTTAATATTGAGATCTATACCAAGACGGGTGGAAAACTGGTAGTCACAGCACAAACTATCGTGCTGCCATAACCCTATTTTTACCTGAAATCCGATTTCTGAAGGTGGGGGCGGGTGGTCTGCACCGACCATACCCCCGCTTATAAGAGCAGGATACATTCATTACACTGACTACCATGAAAGAACTGGTGAACTTCTCGGTATACCCCTGCGACCTCGAACGCTTCGGCGGTGACTGGAGCCGGGTGAAGGAGTTCCTTGCGCGACCCGGTGATCACCGGCAGAGCGGCGAGAGTTTCTCCACCAGGCGTTCGACCTGCTCCACCGCGGTGCCGATGTACCTGTCAGGGTCGAGAAGGTCCCGTAACTCCTCCTTCGTGCAGTAGCCTGCCGCCACATCATCCCCGGCGAGCACCTCAGCCAGGTCGCGGCGCTCCTCAAGCGCCTTCATGCTCGCTGACCTCACCAGTTCATGCGCCTCCTGCCGGTCCATACCCTTCCGTGTCAGATCAATCATCACAGACTCTGCCATATTGACGCCGTGGAGGAGCATCAGGTTGCGCCTGATATTCGCCTCATTGAACCTGATGCCGGTGAGCACCCTGATCATCACCTCCAGGATATGGTCACAGAGGACTGACGCCTCGGGAAAGAGCAGACGTTCCGGCGAAGAGTTGGTGAGATCGCGTTCGTCCCAGAGAAGGTTGTTCTGCAGCGCGGGCTCCACCTGGGCGCGGACGATCCGCGCAAGACCGCAGACCTGCTCGCTCTTTATCGGGTTGCGCTTGTGCGGCATCGTGGAAGACCCCACCTGCTTCTCCCCGAATGCCTCTTCCAGCTCCCCGATCTCTGAGCGCTGCATCATCCTGATCCCGATACCGATCTTGTCAAGGGTCGTCGCGACATTTGCAAGAAACATGAAGTACTCGGCATAGCGGTCCCGCCCCACCAGCTGGTTTGAGACGTCCACGGGCGTCAGACCGAGGATTTCCATCATCTTCTTCTGGACACAGAAGCCATCCCTGCCAAGTGCAGCCTGCGTCCCGACCGCGCCTGTCAGCTGCCCGACTTCAATGCGGGGGCGCATCTGGCGGAGACGTTCGATGTGCCGCGCCACCTCAGCCGCCCAGATAGAGAAGCGAAGCCCGTACGTGGTGGGCACGCCGATCTGCCCATGTGTCCGTCCGGCACTGGCGAGTGTCTTCGTCTCCATGCTCCTGTCAAGCAGCACTCCAAGAAGACGGACCAGTTTCGCCTCGATGAGTGCGAGGCTCTCCTTCACCTGGAGACCCGTGGCAGAATCCAGCATGTCATTCGAGGTCGCCCCGTAATGGACCCACCTCCCTGCCGTGCCGCATACCTCTGCAACCGCCTTCACGACCGCCATCATATCATGGCTGATCTCCGCTTCGATCTCCCTGGCGCGGTCAAGCGATGCAGTCTGCGCAGACTTTCTGATCACCTCTGCATCCGCAGACGGGATCAAACCGCACGCCGCCTCAGCCTCTGCAAGCGCCGCCTCAGCCTCCACGATGGAGCGAAAACGGTTCTCCTCACTCCACACTGCACGCATCTCTGGTGTGCCGTACCGGTATTCAATGGGGTGGATCGCCATATATGAGTAATATCGGCGCCTACTATTAAAATGGGGCGGGCACAGCAGAGGGGAAGAGACTGCAAGAGAAGAGTCGTCATTTTCACGCCCTGGCAAATGTCCAATATAAAAGCAGGAGATAACTGATACAGCATGACATCCCTTGATGACTGGTTCCCATATGCGCACTACCGCCCGCACCAGCGGAAGATGCTTGAAACCGCTGCAGAATGCGGAGAATCCGGCGGCATCGCCATGATCGATGCCCCGACTGGGAGCGGGAAATCCAGTGTGGTCAGTGCCCTCCTTTCAGTGAGCAGGGGGAGAAAAGTGGTCGTGGCGGTCAGGACCGTGAGCCAGCTCACCACGTTCCTCAGGGAGCTCCAGCTCATCAGGGAGAAGCGGGGCGATCTGAAGTTCGCCTACCTCATCGGGAAAGGGAACATGTGCCCGCTCGGGGGCGAAGGCGATGTCTACAGGCGGTGCGAGGGTGTCAAGGCATTTTCATCAGCCCTGATGCGCGAACGGGCAGAGAGTGGCGCCATGTCACCGGCAAAAGACCCGCTGATACGGCAGCAGATCCGGCGCATGGACAGGGAGCACCCCCTCATCTGCCCGTACTATATCCACAGCCGCTCATACGCAGAGAGCGCTGATTCAGGCATGAAGATGATCCCGTCCAGGGACCTCAGAACGCGGGCGGGGCGGGTGAGCACCGAGGTGATCCTGCCAGAGCACCTCAGTAAGTTCTGCGGCGATGTCTGCCCGTATGAGACGATGCTGCACGCTGCACGGGAAGCCGACGTCGTCATCCTGAACTTCCACCACCTCTTCAATGACGCTGTCAGGGAGCAGATCTACCTCTCTCTCGGGATCGAAGCGGCAGACACCCTGCTGCTCATCGATGAAGCCCACAACTGCGGCGACGTGGTGCAGAGCATCGAGAGCGTGGTCCTGCAGGAGAAGGATATCGAACTGGCAGGCTACGAACTCAGGCAGCAGCGGCAGATCTCGGGTGAGGCTGAGGGCATCGCCCACATCCTCCCGCAGATCAGGGCATTCATGGAGATGCTGAAAGGATCGCGGGAGACGGAAGACTGGTTTGACCCTGCCATATTCACCAGACTGCTCCTCAGAGAGTCGCTCTACAAGGAGATGGACCGCGTCGTTGATGACCTCCTTGCGATCAGTGAGAAGACCCGGGAGAAGAACAAGAAGGCAGGTGAGTTCAGGGAGACCGCCATTGAACGGCTGACCACATTCATGTACAGGATCTTCAGGTCTGCGGCTGATCCTGCATTCCTGACAGTCTACCGGAGAGATGAGGAGGAGGGCATCTCACTCGAGGTGCGGAACATCGACCCTTCCACAAAACTGCAGGAGATCGCGCAGGCACACGGATGCTGCGTCCTCATCAGCGGCAGCCTCTCCCCGGTCAAAAGTTACTGCAGGTACTATTTCGGAGACGAACTCCAGGTCACAACCATCTCGCTTCCGAACTCGTTCCCAAAGAGGAAGCGGCTTCTCCTCTGTGCGCGTGACATCACCAGCACCTACACCTTGCGCAGGGACAGGGAGAACATCCAGCTCATCAGGGATTACATCTCAACATTCACCACACTGCCTGGAAACCTTGCAGTGTATTTCCCATCATATGAGATGCTCAATTCCTTTGCAGACGAATCCAGCGCGCACATCAGGGGAAAAGTGGTTTTCGTCGAACCCAGAGATGCCGGCGATGCGGGAATCGCCCTGAAGAAGTTCATGAACCTCCCGCAACAGGGGAGATCGGGTGTCATATTCGCGGTCTGCGGGGGAAAGTGGAGCGAGGGTCTGGATTACAGGGGCGAGATGCTCTCAGGGGCACTCGTGGTGGGTCTCCCTCTCGCCCCGTACAACCGCGTGCGCCGCATGGTGATCGACTACTTCAAAAACAAGTTCGGCAGCGAGGGCGAGTTTATCAGCTACACGCTGCCTGCGGTCAACCGCGCAGTCCAGGCGCTGGGGAGGGTGCTGCGGACGCCGGATGACCGCGGCGTGCTGGTGCTTGGCGAACGCCGTTTCCTTGAACCACGCATCAGTGCCGCACTCCCTCCATGGATACAGGAGGAGATGACGGGGTGCACCATAGACACATTCAGGGAGGCGATCAGGCGATGGAGATGAAGGAGGGCGCCTGCAGACTGGGGCTCTGGTTTGTTCAGGTCTGGTGGACGGATGCAGCCGTCCACCGCGTCCGCTTTGCCACCACAGGGATCGCTGGTGATGTCCCTGCACTCATCCGCCGCTACTGCAGCGGGCAGCGGGTCGACCCCGCCCACCTCGCGACGCCAGCCACCGAGGGTGACACCACATATGCCGCCATCTACCGTGCGGTGCGTGAGGTAAGGTATGGGGAGACACTGACCTATGGCGAGATCGCAGAGCGTGCCGGGACAAAACCGCAGGTCGTCGGGAATGCACTGGCGCGAAACCCCGTCCCACTGGTGGTGCCCTGCCACCGGATTACGGCAAAACACGGACCAGGCGGGTTCACACCCTCACCCGAGATAAAGAAGATGCTGCTGGATATGGAGAGCAAAAGCATAAGGCGCGTAAAGCAGAGAGATAAGACCGGGTAAGAGAGCAGGAAGACCTGCATCCCGGCACCCACTGAGATCAGGCGGGATAATTTAACTGGTTTTTGACCATATATCATAAGGAGTTGATGATATCGCCATGAAGGTGCTGGTGCTCGGGGCAGGGAGTGTGGTGTCCCGACACCGTACAATGCATTCATCACCGACCTGATCCATTTCAGGGAAGTTCTCCAGAGAGACTGAGGTGTGGAAGTTCATGAGATCCGGGATCATTCTGGCAGGGGGAGAAGCCCGCAGAGCCGGCGGTCACGAGAAATATTTCTTTGAGCACAGAGGCGTGACCTTCATAGACCGGCTCATCAACACCCTCGGGGAGACCATGGATGAGACGATCATCGTCGCAAAAGACGAAGAACAGTGCCGCCGCTTTTCCCATATCACCGATGTCAGATGCATAACAGACATCAGGAGAGGGCTGGGTCCGATCGGCGGTCTCCATGCCGGCGCACTGGCGGCAAAGGGCGACACCATATTCGTGGTCGCGTGTGACATGCCGTGCGTCAGCAGGGAGGTGATCGAATATCTCTTCTCCCAGATAGACGGCTATGACGCGGTGATCCCATCCTGGAACGAGGATATGCTTGAGCCCCTGCATGCGGTCTACCGGCGTGCGCCCCTGCTCGCATACCTGGAGGGGCATGTGTCCCTGTCGCTGCGGGCGATGGTCAGGTGCCTCAATACATGGCATGTAGATATCGACGAGGTGAGGAGGATCGATCCGTCACTCCGGACTTTTACCAATATCAACAAGCTGGAAGACCTCCATCACTTCAATGGGCAAAGTATATGAAAACGGGGGCGATAGGGTGAGTATGAATACCCTGATCATCTGTACCTCAGTCCACCACAAGAACACCCGGAAAATTGCAGAAGCAATGGCAGATGCCCTTCATGCCGATCTCATGGCAGCAGGAGATGTGACGCCGGAGATGTGCAGGGGCTATGACCTGGTCGGTTTTGGCTCCGGGATTTACTTTGGCTCGCATCACAAAACGGTTACAGACCTTGCAGCACAGATGGCGCCTGCGCCGGGAGCCAGGACATTCATCTTTTCAACTGCCGCATTACCGCTCCTCAAAGCCCGCTGGCACCGGAAGCTCAGGCGGATCCTGCAGGCAAAAGGGTATAAGATCGCCGGCGAATTCTGCTGCAGGGGGTATGACACCTATGGACCATGCGGATGGATCGGTGGTATCCACAGAGGCAGACCAGATGCGCAGGATATCGCAAATGCAAAAGAGTTCGCTGAAACCCTGAAGACCTTGATATGATCAGAGGCTCTTTCTCCTCCCGCTCGCATCGCGGGAATACTTCCCGAACTCCGAATCAAGGAGTATGTCGCCGGTAAATACCGGACCGTCCCGGCAGACCCGCAGCCCTGCCGGGTCGATGCAGCACGAACCGCAGATGCCGACCCCGCACTTCATATAGCGGTGGAGGCTGAACTGCCCGCGCCCTGCAAAACCTGCCTCTTTGAGACGGTCCAGCACTGCCCCCATCATTGGTTCCGGACCGCAGACACAGATGTGGGCATAGTCTGAGAGATCGATGGCATCCATCACCTCTGTGATGAGGCCATGGTGACCGGCGCTGCCGTCATCGGTCGCGATCTCCAGGCGGGCGCTATGTTCACGGATCAGATCCGCAAACAGGACCTCATCCCCCGTCCTCGCGCCCAGCAGAAATGTGTCCACCTTCCCGGCAGCCGCAAGCGGGACGAGGGGGGAGACCCCGATGCCGCCTGCAATGGCAAGTGTCCTCCCACTCACTGAGAAGCCGTTGCCATACGGACCGCGGATTCCGAGCTTGTCCCCCACTTTAAGTCCGAACATCGCAGATGTCGCATCACCGACCTCCTGCACGGTGATGGAGGAAGGGGATGAGAGTGCCATAGGTATCTCATCAACCCCTGGCACCCATACCATCACGAACTGCCCTGCAGTGAACTGAAATCTCTGGTCAAAACAGAATGTCCTGACCACAGGACCCTCCTGCACGATCCGTGTGACCGTCACCGCAGCCGGCATCTGCTCATTCATGTGCGCACCCCACAAGAGATGCCGCATCCTCGCCGCCTGTACCATACAGGTGCTCAGAGATCTCCCTGAAGACCAGCGGGTCGTCCAGCACGGCAGTCCCTATCTCCACGGCACTCGCGCCTGCCATCATCATCTCGAGCACATCATCAGCCGACGACACCCCGCCACAGCCGATCACCGGGATGCTGCACGCCTCATAGAGGTCATAGACACAGCGGACCGCCACCGGAAAGATCGCCCTGCCTGAAAGCCCCCCATACCTGTTTCCAAGTACCGGCATACGGAGACCTGTGGATATCCGCATCGCCTTGAGGGTATTGATCGCAACAACCGCATGCGCACCCCCTTTTTCAGCCGCCAGACCGCAGGATGCAATATCTGCCACATTCGGGGTGAGTTTCACCCATGTGGGGAGACCGAGGCGGGTGACCGCCCGCGTGCATGCCTCCACCATCTCGGGATCACTGCCCAGCGCCGCCCCATACCCTTCCGCATGCGGGCAGCTGAGGTTCAGTTCAAAACCTGCTGCGATGTCAGCAAACCATGCCGCGACCTCGCTGAACTCCCCTGGCGTCCCGCCAAAGATGCTGACGATGACGGGTTTCCCCTTCAGAGAAGTGATCTCGTCCACAAAATCAGATGACGGATTGGGGAGCCCCATCGCATTCAGGAGACCGTCATCGAGCACCACCACGCACGGACCAGGGTGACCATCAGAGGGAGCGGGACCTATTGACTTTGTCACCACGCCCCCTGCGCCTGAT
Organism: Methanomicrobiaceae archaeon UBA207; assembly: GCA_002503135.1. Classification (GTDB taxonomy): domain Archaea; phylum Halobacteriota; class Methanomicrobia; order Methanomicrobiales; family Methanoculleaceae; genus UBA207. The sequence goes on along the minus strand of DARA01000072.1, from coordinate 4,263 downwards.
GCCAGCACCCGGGCAAGCGAGGCTCCGGTAGTCCCGAGAATGCCTGCCGCCAGCAGGAGGTGGTTTCCCAGCCTGACACCCCCCACATCAACATGACCAGGTTTCAGTCTCAACATTGCTGAAGAGAGATTGTAGTTATTAATTATTAGCCTACCCATATCTATAGTGACATGAGCAGCCTCACAGTGATAGGGACAGGAAGAGTGGGGAGTGGGGTCGCATTTCTGGCGGCGGCGATGCATCTCGTCGATGAACTCGTCCTGCACGATATCCTGACACCACGCCTCACTGCAGAGGTGCTCGACCTGCAGGATACCGGAACAGAGGTGGTGATCACTACCGACACCAGGCAGATCAGGGAGACAGACATCGTCGTATTTGCAGCAGGCACGCCCAGGAATCCGGGGATCAGGAGCAGGGCGGACCTGTTTGATGTGAACCTGCAGGCAGTGAAATCCTGCCGTAGCCTTCTGAAAGGATTTGAGGGCATTCTGATCACGGTGACCAACCCGATGGATGCCAACAACTATATCCTGCAGAGAGCCACGGGGCTTGACAGGGGGCGTTGCATCGGATTCGGTGGGCAGCTCGACAGCGCCAGGTTTGCCAGGGTGCTCAGGTCAGCAGGTATCATGGACCAGGCATGGGTGCTGGGGGAACATGGCGCCCACCAGGTGCCGATCTTCAGCCGTATGCCGCAGTATGCCGACGGGATGAGGAGGGAGGAGTGCCTTGCATCACTCCGGATGGCAAGCATGAAGGTGATCAAAGGCAAAGAAGGGACCGTGTTTGGTCCTGCCGCACATATTGTGAACCTCATCAGGGCAGTGCTTGAAGACAGGCGCGAGGTGCTCCCATGCTCCTGCGTCCTTGAGGGGGAGTATGGTATTGACGGGTGCTCGATCGGAGTCCCTGCACGCATAGGGAGAGAGGGGATCATCGGGATAGAGGAATGGGACCTCGATCCCTGGGAGAGAGAGAAGTTTGACGAGGCGGGTGAATCCATCAAAGACCTCTGCAGGAGAGAGCATGGCTGAGGAACTTGAGATCACAGTCAATCAGGTGGAATACAGCAACACCGCATATGGTCCTGTGATCCATATATTCGGGAGGGACGCCGCCGGAAATGCTGCACGCCTCAATGTGACGGGTTTCCGCCCATATTTTTATGCGCCAGCCGGGCAGGTCGACGGCGCGGTCCAGCCGGAACATGTCGAAGTCGAGGAGGGTAAGGTATACAGATCGATCCATGGCAGGGAATTCCGCCGCCTGTATACCAGGCGCCCGGGGGACGTCAGGGAAGTCCGTGAGAGGTATGAACATTATGAGGCAGACATCCCGTTTACCACCCGCTTTATGATCGACTGCGGGCTGACGGGCGGTGTGAAAGCCCGTGCAATGGAGGTGGACTTCCGTGAACTCTCACCGGCAGACGTGCAGGCGCCGGCGCGCATCTGCATGATAGATATTGAGTGTGAGGACGAACGGGGTTTCCCTGAGCCTGAACGCGACGCCGTCATCTGCATCACCTGCTGGGATTCATTTGAGAGGGACTATGTGACATTCCTCTGGTGCCATGAAGATGGGCGGCAGGACTATGCAGCGCCGGGGGCAGAGGGGAGAGAGTCCGCCACCATACAGAGATATGATGACGAGGGGGCGATGCTGGACGGGCTGGTCACCTACATCAGGGAGCGTGACCCTGACATCCTGAGCGGCTGGAACTTCCAGGACTTTGATCTCCCCTACCTCACGCGGCGGATGGAGGTGCTGGGGGTCAAGTCAGAGGGGCTGTCCCGCCTGCAGGGTCAGACCGAACGAACCCCTGTGCGCGGCAGGGCGGTCTTCGACCTCCTCCTGGCATACAGGAAGATACACCAGACCCAGAAGGAGTCATTCCGGCTTGATGCTGTTGCGGAAGATGAACTCGGTGAAGGAAAGGTCAGGTACACCGGAACACTCAGTGACCTCTGGCGACAGAACCCGGAACAACTGGTGGATTATAACCGCAGGGATGTGGAGCTCTGCGTCGCCATCAATGAGAAAAAGAATATCATCGAATTTTACCGTGAAATCGCGAGATATGTCGGCTGCCCCCTTGACAGGACACTCAACTCCTCCAATGTAATCGACATCCTCGTCCTCAGGAAGGCGTATCAAAAATTCGTCCTGCCTTCAAAGGGGTATGCGGTGGCAGATGAATTTGAGGGAGCCATCGTCTTTGAGCCGGTGCTGGGGGTCAGGGAGAATGTGGTGGTGCTCGACCTCAAATCACTCTATCCCATGGCGATGATGACCATCAATGCCTCCCCCGAGACAAAAGACCCTGACGGGGAACTCAGGGCGCCCAATGGCATCAGGTTCAAAAGAGAGCCGGACGGACTGACGAGGAGTATCATCTCAGAACTCCTGGCGGAACGTGAGGAGAAGAAGGAGATGCGGAACAGATATCCATTCGGCTCTCAGGAATATGTGCTTTATAACCTCCAGCAGAACGCGATCAAGGTGATCATGAACACCTACTATGGCGTGAGCGGGTATGCAAGGTTCCGCCTGTATGACCGCGAGATCGGGTCGGCGGTCACCTCGGTCGGGAGGGCGATCATCAGGCACACCAGGGACGTAATCACAGGTGCAGGATACACGGTGCTGTACGGGGACACCGATTCTTGCATGATTCAGATACCGCCCGGAGAGCTTGAGGAGACCATCGGGATGGCGCGGGGTCTTGAGAAGAGGCTGAATGAGAGTTATTCCGGATTCGCGAAAGAGGTGCTCAATGCAGAGACGCATTACTTCTCCATCAAGTTTGAGAAGGTATACCAACGGTTCTTCCAGGCAGGCAGGAAGAAGCGCTATGCAGGGCATCTCATCTGGAAAGAGGGGAAAACCGTTGACGAGATCGATATTGTGGGATTTGAGATGCGCCGCAGCGACTCGCCCCAGATCACCAGGGAAGTGCAGCGGAGAGTTATTGAGAAGATCCTGAAAGGAGAGGAGTATGAGGAGGTGAAGACCGACCTCGCCGATGTCATCAGGCGATACAGAAAAGGAGGATACTCCCTTGAGGAGACAGGCATTCCCGGCGGGATCGGGAAGGACCTTGAGAGTTATGCCAATGATGATGCGCATATCAGGGGTGCGAAGTACTCAAACAGGCACCTTGGCACCGACTTCAAGAGGGGGAGCAAACCCAAACGGATCTATATCAAAACAGTGACTGCAAAATATCCAAAGACAGATGTGATCTGCTTCGAATACAGCGATCAGGTGCCGCCTGAATTCATCGTGGACTGGGAGAAGATGCTTGAAAAGACATTGAAACAACCTATATCCCGCATCATCGAAGCACTCGGCTGGAACTGGCACGACATCGATCCCTCGAGGACGACATTGTTCGACTTCGGGATGTAGCAAACACTTCAGGATGTAGCCATATAGCAGATGAATCTGCCCGATAACCCTGTTTTTTCCCACATGGGCTCTCATTCAGGTATCAGGTCAGCCAGACCCCTCGCCCATGCCCTGATCTCGTCCCAGTCACGGTAATCCCCTGGCACACCTCCCACCACTTTCATGATCAGCCTGTCACTGAGCGACATCACCTCGGGATTGTAACTGCCGGCAAAATACCCCACTGCCACAGGTTCGATGAAGTCCCTGAGCACGCCCACTGCCTCATTGGCACTGCGCAGGTGATCATCACTCTTTTCCTTCAGAGAGTAGCCAACGGTAAAGACAGCCACAGGGCGTTCCCTGAGGTCGTGCTGGTGCGCCTTCACAAAGTCCCTCGCCTCAACGAGGAGTTTGCCCATGTAGATGGGGCTGCCTATGACCACTGCGCGGTAAGATTTGAGAGGGGAGACATCCGCCGACTGCATCCGCTCAGTCACAGGGCTGCTATCCACATCAAAACCCACAATACGCAGTTCACTGGCGATGGCTTCCCCAATCGCGGCGGTCGACCCGTATTTAGTTGCATATACAACGAGAATGTTTCCACTCATCAAGATCACCTCAGCTTCCTTTCATCACTACCGCCTATAAACTTTCGCGGTTATCAAAAAACCGGCGCAACCAGAACTCAGTGCAGATGATGCGCCAGAGTTCAAAGGAGTACCCGGCGTTCCCATCGACAAAATCCTGGTAATTCTTTCTGACGGCTCCGGCATCCCAGTACGGTCTGGATGCGAACTTGGGTGATTCCAGGAGTTCTGAGACAGGGTGCCGGAACTCGTTCTTCATCCATAATTCCTCGGGAGT
>DARA01000018.1 GCA_002503135.1 Methanomicrobiaceae archaeon UBA207 | reverse complement strand
CGGGCAGAGAGGCGGCATGACGACGAAGCGCCAGGCACTGCTTCGTGCCGGATGCAGGGTACTTTCCTGTTCTCAATTCAGGGGAGAAGACTCATCGACGACTTCCGTATAGTCATCAAACCAGCGCGCCCCGGGGTTGCTCTTATAGACGATGAACCGCCCGATATCAGCAGGGTCGGCAGCCTGCAGGTACCTGAAGCACGTATGCCGGTCAGTCACCCCCACCACCTCGATCTTGCCGGTCGCATGCGAGATCACGAACCGTGCACGCTTCGCCAGCCCCGAACACTGCGCCTTTGCCCCCTCGATGATCCGGTACGACTCCTCGACCGGGACAGAATAGATACTGTTGCCGGTGGTCGGGCGGCACTGGAAGACATAATAGGGGGCGACGCCCTCAAATGAGAGCCTGCTGAAAAGGTCTGCGAGCACTGCCGGATCATCATTCACGCCACGGATCACCGGGGTCTGGTTCGCAAGAATGGCGCCGGATTCACTGAGGAGTGCAATGGCACCGGCAGCGGCGTCAGTCAGTTCCCGCGGGTGGTTGAACTGCGTCATCACATAGATCCGCTTCCCGGGCGTGCTGTACCTGCGTATCATCTCAGGTATGGCGGGATCGTCCAGGATCCGGTAGGGGTTGAATGCAGGCATCTTTGTCCCGATCCTGATGATCCGGACATGCCCGATCCGGCGGAGGCTGGAGATGATCTCCTCAAGTGTATCAGTCGGCAGGCTAAGCGGGTCTCCGCCTGACAGCAGGACATTAGTGATCTCAGGGTGGCTGCGGATATAGTCCAGCCCTCCGGATACGTCACGGACAGTCTCCCGCCCCCCATCCATAAAAAGGCGTTTCCTGAAACAAAACCGGCAGAACCCGCCACAGAGATCACTCACAAGCAGCAGTGCCGTCCGGTCATATTTGTGCTGCAGCCCCGGGCAGACGGTGTAGGTGCGCTCCATGGATGCGTCAGGGACACCCCACTCCTCAAGCTCACCTCTGTCAGGCACGATGAGCCGCCGGATGGGATCAGTGGGGTCATCCCAGTCAATGAGGGAGAGATAATAACTATTAGACCTGAACGGGAACCTCCCGGTCACGCTACGAAGGCGGGCGCACTCCGCGCCGCTCAGTCCGGAGACGCCGTCCAGTCGGGTGATGTATTCCGGTTTCATAAAAAATACTCCTGCGTCTGATGCTCCGGCAACCGGGATAGGGTATGAAAATGGCGATTGCCACCCTCATCAAACGGGACCGGATGCCGTTATCTCTCTCTGGAAATGCTCTCAAAACGGCTCACAGCACTGATGTACAGCCACACGCACCAGTGCAATACAATACCGGGAAAATCCCTCTGAGCACATCAGATTGACAATCCCTTTGGATAAGAATAGGGCGTTGACACCATAATAATGTTTTCAGGCATTCCTGCGGCAGGAGGTCACATGCTCCACCACACCGCCACAGTGGATGCGACAACAAACAGCAGTGAGAAGCAGAGGCAGAGCCATTCACTCCTCTCAAGTTTTTTGCCAGGGGCGGGAAGGTCTGAGCCGCACCGGTTTGGAGAAACGGTGCTTGAACACCGCTCCTCAGGGAGTCGGTGTGAACCGCATAGTTTTGGAGAAACGGTATGATTTACACCGTACCCCCGGCACAGCATGCACGTATATGTCCGTTCACCCTGCTCATAGGACCTCACAAAGATCGTCCCTATGGTATACCCCATCTGGCGCAGGCGGTAACGGTAGGGGAGTGCCCGGTCAAATGGGTCAAAACACCGCGTTTCGAGGGCGTTTTTGATCTTCTCTAATGTACTGGCGAACAGGAAGAGATACCTGACCATCATGCCGATGCAGAGAGTGAATTCCCTGGGCATACCAAGCTTCCCGGCGCCGGCAAGCAGGTCCTGCATCCGTGTCGTCGAAGACAGCAGGATAATGAAAGAGACCGGGACGATGAACTTCACCAGCAGCAGAGATGCAAATTCCACGGATTCGGCATAGATGTGAATCCCGAACGGCAGATCGAGGAGGGAGTGGAAGACGGCATAATGGCTGTTTTCAAAGAATATCTGGAAGACGATGATGAACATCCCAAACGGAAGTGTGACCAGGAGCCTCCTGAGGTAATCTGAAAAAGGGAGGCGTGAAGCGCACCATAAAGCAAAAAAGAATATGAAAAAAACCAATCCCAGCAGGTACACGCCCGGAGAATACGGCATCGCCACCATCGCGATGATGACGGCGAATGAAACGATGATCTTCACCCTGGCATCCATGATGTGGATGAAGGTTTTTCCGTACGCCTGCCTCTCGATAAAAAACAGGTCCTCGATCATGCCTGCCGTTGAAATGCCTCCAGCAGGGATTTTTCAGCCTTTTCGTACGTATATGTCATGGGGATGTCAATCCCGTGCTCCCTGAGGGACAGCATCAGCCTGGGGATGACAGGTACATCAAGCCGGATGTGTGAGAGCATTTCAGGCTGGAGAAATATCTCATCAACCGCACCCTCTGCCACAACCGCACCCTGGTCCATGACATAGATACGATCTGCCACTTCCGAGACCAGGTCTGTATGGTGCGTCGAAAAAATCACTGTCATGCCGTACTTGTCAGGAAGTGTATTGATGAACCTGATGATGTCTGCAACACCCTGCGGGTCAAGCCCTGCGGTCGGTTCGTCGAGGACGAGCACCTGGGGCTCCATGGCGATGATGCCCGCTATCGCCACCCGCTTCTTCTCGCCGCCGCTGAGATGATGGGGCATCCTCTCTCTCAGGTCCTCGATCCCCATGATCCTGATCGCCTCATCCACGCGGTGCTCAACTATCTCCCTGTCCAGACCCAGGTTGGTGGGTCCGAATGCTACGTCCTGCTCCACGGTCGGCGCAAAGATCTGGTCATCCGGATTCTGGAAGACGAGACCCACAAACTTCCTGACCTCCCTGACATTCTGCTTTGTTATCCGCTCCCCCCTGATCAGCACCTCGCCGGATGTCGGTTTCAGCACACCATTGAAATGCTTGAAAAGCGTGCTTTTGCCTGCACCATTCGCACCGATTATCGCCACCCGCTCTTTTCTGCCGGCAATAAAATTTACATCCCGCAGTGCCCTGATGTTGCCGCGGTAGAGGTATGAGAGGTTCCTTGTCTCGATGAGATGCATGGATATTAAAAATAGGAAAAACAGGTTAAAGAGTCTACTGCTCGGGACGGGCAATGAGCCTCCCGGCACCCCAGACAAGCCCGAGCACGAGGACCGTGCCCGCCACGATGGCGGTCACCTCACCGGCTTTATCCATACCAGGTATGGAATAATCCGGCATCGGAGCCTCAAACTCAAACGTATTGCCTGTCGTTTCAACCACCTGCTCCTCGGCAAGCCCTGCCTGTCCCTCATCAAGGTCGGCACCGGTGACGGTTTTGGCACCGTACATACTGAAGAACGCACTTTCAAGACCGTCAGGGTTGCCAGAGGCGAGGAATGGCGCAAGGACCGCAATGACAAGAGCGAGGATGATCGCGGCAATGACAAACTGATTCTGCTCCATCAGGCACTCACCCCCGCCGAGTGCTCCATGAGATCAGGTCGCGCCGTGGCGATCAGGTAGATAGCCACCGCCGTGATGCCGCCCTCCAGCAGACCGATGATGGCATGGTAGAGACCCATTGAGATGAGCCCTGCAACAAGAGGGAAGGTGCCGGCGACTGCCATCTCGACAGCGCAGAGCAGTGCCGCGATGAAACATGCAGCCCATGCTGCGATGAAGCCAGAGGCATACGTATTATCTGTCACCTTCATCAGCGCAGTATACCCGTAATAACCCACGAATCCACCTACGACACCCATATTTATGATATTCGCACCCATGGTGGTGATACCGCCGTCAGCAAAGATGACGCCCTGCACGATGAGCACCAGGGTGAGGACGAACACCCCGGCATATGGTGAGCCGAGTACTATGGCAGCAAGCGCCGCCCCTACCATATGACCGCTGGTGCCGAATGGTATGGGGATGTTCATCGCCTGAATGGCGAAGATGCCTGCGGCAAGCACTGCGATTAGCGGTAGTTTTTCATCATTCAGTTCATTCCGCGCCCATTTCAGGGCAAGCGAGATGAAGATGATGGCGATGATCCAATAGATTACGTCCTGATAAAGAGGTATGAAACCGTCTGGTATATGCATATCAACACCAGACTATTGGTATTACGTTTTAGTATATCTATCTTACTAAATATACTAACTCTATTGATTTTTAAAAAGCCCGCCCAGAACCTGCCCAATGAGCGCGGCAGTTGCCGCCATCACCTTTGGCTTCACTGCGAGCCGCCTCACAAGCCTGCTCGGGCGGTCCATGTCCCCGTGTGCAATGATCGTCTCCACGATATCAGGGTCATTCATCACCCTCAGAAGCCGGTCGATACCGGCAGGGGTGAGACGGCGGCGCATCCGCAGCAGCCGCATGCCCAGGTCGAGTTCCCTGCCAAAATCCGCCCTCCAGCGGCGTTCATACTCAGAGAGTGCAGCGTCACCTGCAACACCGCTCATGCAGCACTCAGCCGCCACTGCCGCGGCATGCCTGGCTGACCTGACACCGGTGTAGATGCCACCTCCCGAGGTAGGTTTTGCAAACCCTGCCGCGTCACCCACGAAAAGCGTGCGGTGACCATAGGTGCGGGGCATCACACCAAGAGGTATCGTGCCAGTGACCAGGTGGACGTTGCTGCCCGCCCCGTACCCGGATGAAAACCCTGAAAAACGTTCTTTCACGCCGGTGAAACCGCATAACCCGACCCGTGCGCGTGAGCGGGAGATGGGTATCACCCACCCGAAAAATGCAGGTGACGCAGCCGGATGAACCTCCACGTACCGCGGGTCCATCTCATGAGGGATGTCAGCCTGCAGTCCTGAGAGATACTCCTGCGCCCGTGCCATCCCCTCCATCCGTGCAATTGAGGATCTCGCCCCGTCAGCTGCGATGAGGAGCCTGTACCCGACTTCCCGGCGACCTCCCGCCCCCCGTGTCAGCAGGCGGCTGCCGCTTATGCCGCAGACAGAGGTCTTCAGCATAAACTCTGCAC
>DARA01000067.1 GCA_002503135.1 Methanomicrobiaceae archaeon UBA207 | reverse complement strand
GGCGCCTCCGGTTCGTCTTCGATGACCCATTTTCCGAGTTCGATCATTTTTGCCGCGCCCGGGCCATAGATGGGATCCTTGGAGAGAGCCTCAATGACGTCCCTGGGCATAACTTCTGGTTTTTGCATCTCTTCATTCACCTCTGTAGTGTTGCCGATCCGTGACCGGCATTCAATGGAGTTGCAGCACTTAGGTAATGAGGGCTGGGCGCGGATGATACAACATCTTTTCGCGCTTAGAAAAAGGATGGAGGATAGAGTTTGAGGGCTTAACCGGCTGGTGCGCGGGTGGTTTGGTTTTTTGCGTGGGAGGTGTTTCCTAACATATCTCCGGTTTTTCCAGTGGATATGCCTTCCGTATCTCTGCGAAGACACGTGGCATCTGCGAGGGCAATTCGTCTTTCCATGCACCCCCCCTAAGCATCCGTTCATTCGGCGGCTGGTGTGCAGCCGTGCGAGCCATTATATCATCAGAAAAAGATGAGTTAGTGGCAGTCCGGTTCCTCTCAGTTACTTTGGTAGGTGCTAATTGGTGCTTTGGGCTGCCATCTATTTCTGCTCGGCTGTTTCATTTAAGGCAAATGAGAGAAGTTGAGGGTTTAACCGGCTGGTGAGGGGGTAGTTTATATTTCTCCCTTCTCCTTCATTTCCTCAAGTTTCTTATTAAACATCTCCTCAAAGAGTGCCTTCATGACCTCAGGGTCAGAGGCGATCTTTGACTTTGCTTTCCCGACAGTGGCGCCGGCTGCTTCGGTGAGCGACTGCCCGCAGGTGGAGCAGTACCTTGACGTAGGGGAGTTGATCGTCTGGCAGTGCTGGCACTGGCGTGGTTCGAGGCGGAGTTCTTCTCTTTTCTTTGTGGAGGCGATCCCATAACTCCGCAGGATCTCGCTGTCGATGTCCTGCCCGGTGAGGTGGGCATAGGTCTGAAACATTCTGGTATTGATCGAGCCCCACATCATGAGTTTGATGACACTCTCTGAGACGCCTTCCTTGATGAGGTGGGTGATCCGAGAGTGGCGGAAGATGTGGGGTGTGATGTGTTTTGTTATACCTGCCCTGGCGGCGAGACGCTGGAGCTGTTTCTGGATGGATGCGTGGGTGAGGGGTGTTCTATGTTCTGTGATGAATACGAGGTGGTCGCCCTCGGCAACATACGGGTAGTCGGAGCGCCACTTGGCGAGGTGTTCGGCTGCCATGACGAGCCGGATGTAGCGGGGTTTGCCGGTCTTGAAATTGACGTTGACGATCACGCCGTGTTCGTCAAAGACCAGATCCTTCCAGGCGAGTGTGCCGATCTCACCGACCCGGAACCCGCCTTCGTAGAGCATCATGACGATGGCGCGATCCATGCTCCGGCTGCAGGCGTTCATGATGGCAGTTATGTCCGCAGGGGTGAGGAGGTCGCCAGCTTCTTTTGTCATGAGGTCTTTGGGCAGGGATTTGAGGCGTGTGATCTTCTTTTCCGGTATTTCCGAGTGCCCGTTCTCGATGAGCCAGATGTAGAACTGCCTGATGATGGAGACGAAGTCTGAGATGGTGTTCTGTTTGAAGGGTCTGTCGCGTTCGCTTTTTGCGGTTTTGAGAGTAGCTATGCCGGCGTAGAGATCGGTGATCGTGTTCTTCTCGAACTCACCGATGAAACGCCGCCACCCGACGAGGATGTAGACGAGTTTGTTGGTGCGGGCTATGGTGATATTGTTGCAGGACTGGAGCTCAGCGACGAATTCCCGGATGAGTGTGGCGTCACGCTCGGTGAGCCTGCCATTGTCAAGTCCGCGCCGGAGTGAATTGCCCGCGTATTCACTTTTTATCAGGTGAAAGGAACTGTCCGCTATGGTAGGCGCTTTTCTGGTAGGTGCTTTGGTGTCCATAGGTTATGGTAGGTAGAAGGAGGGATAATTGTTTGGATTTGGACACGGTGTCGGAATGCGAGGGACCGGAATCGAACCGGCGAACCCCTGCGGGAAACGGTCTTGAGCCGTTCGCCTTTGGCCTCTTGGCTACCCTCGCACGTCTTCCTGCGGTAATATTTGGTCACGTGATGTAAAAAACATATCCGGGTCACCCACGCATATACCTCTCAGGAGGGAGAGCAGGCAGAGGAGTGCACACCCGACCTCCACCGCTGGCAGAGACATGGGAGAGAGCAGGGAGGGGCGCCGGTCTCACATGAAATCTGCAAGCCCGAGCTGCTCTTCCGGAGGTCTGTCGAATGTCGATTCGATAGTCATATCGAGGACCTCCACCCGCTGCCGGGTATATTCCGAGACCCCATATGACTCGCAGATCTGGTGTGAGAGTGCGAGGTACTTCTTCACCGACCCTTCATGAACAGTAGGTATGATGTTACCGCCGCACCTGATGCACTTTCCTGCAATTGGCATCCTCCGGTATTTTGCATTGCATTTTGTGCACCTGACTTTCTGCTTTGAGAATGCATTGAGGTTGCCCATGAGATCACGGATGAAATGTGTGTTGAGGACCCGTTCAGCCACGTCATCGGCATCCACTGCCCTGATCTTCTTTGCAAGGTCGAGCTCGGCTTCCAGCTTCTCAATCATCGTCCCCAGCTGGGTGTATGTCGATTCCCTGGGTCCGGCAGAGATGTCACTGGTATCATGGGTGAACATGAACCCTTCATACTGACCAGGCGTGCCGAGCCTCAGTTCAACCCTGTCGATGAGGTCTTCAAGCTCCCTGGGATGGGCGTACTCCAGTGCATGCAGATAGAGTTCAAGAGGGTATCGCGCAGAGACATCAACATTGTGGCTCTCCTTATCAATCTCAGCCGGGTCGATCCGACGGGTCAGCACGAGAGGCGCGTCCATCGAACCGCCACGGGTCTCGGGCAGGTACGAACGTGAGAAATTTATCAGCCCGTCCATGAGCAGCATAACACAGTCTTCATCGCCATCGCACTGCCCGGTGAAGATGCCGTCTGCCGCCAGAGTGTGGTTGGCGGCAACTGTCAGGGAATATACCCTGTCATCAGGGGACTGGATTGTTTCACGGCTCTTTACCCGGTCAGAGATGATCTGCCCCCCTTCAAAGACAGGCACGGCATCCCCGACCTTCACCTCCATTGCCATGATCTTGCGGAGGTAGCCTGTGTCCCATACCAGCATCGCATGCTCAGGCGTCACCGCCAGCGTCTTCCCCAGTCCGGTCTCAAAACGGATGAGGGTCGCCGGAGAGGGATGTATGGCGACCGAGGTGATCCTTTTCAGGGTCACGTTCCCCTGTGTGTCTGTACTGTGCACGAAATACGCGTCTTCCGGGTCAGAGTAATAGGTCCCGAGCTGATCGACGCCTGGTCTGCTGATGTCAAAATTCTCCACCACAAACTGCCGTACAGTGAGTGTTTTCCAGGTCTTTCCGTCATATACGGCGATCCAGGTGTCGCCATGAAAGCAGTTCCGCCTCTTGGCGGCATGGAAGAATGGATGGGCGTAGCCAACCCCTGCCTTTGTGAAACCGATCATGCGTGCGAGAACCCCCGCACTCGTATGCGGAGCAAGCCCGATCACCAGATGACCCACCAGATCAGCCTGCTTCTTCACATGGTAAAACGGCTCAAGACCATAGACTTTCTCAAGCAGTTCGTCGATGAAGCCTGCAACCCTGACCAGGTAATCGGCACACGCCTCAGAGACGAGTATGTCCTGCACCTTCAGTTCAATGATCTGGTCATCAGACACCAGGTCATTCCCATGGATGTCGCAGGTGTAACCGAGTCTTCTGAGGTCTTCAATGCCGGTACCGATCTCCCGCGGCAGGAAATGTGTCAGCGGGAGGTCGATCATGTCATACCGTATCGTCCCGTCTTTGAAGACAGACACACCATTCACGGCACGGAGTATGCCCTTCTCTATCGGCTCCACAGAACGTTCGCGCGAGACCAGCCCCTTCACGCCCTTGAGGATCTGGACTGCGCCAGACCTCATGCCCAGCCGGTCCAGCGCCTGTGCATACTCCTCCTTTACATTGACACTCCATTTATGGAGGCATACCGCCGCCTGACCGCATGCAGGACAAACGTCTTCACTGATCTCTCTGCCGCACCGCGAACAGGTGTAGACAGGCACGGTATGCGCCCCGCATGCGCACCGGTTTTTGTAGGTGAGCACCCCGCATTTCGTGCACCGGCGGCTTCCGAGGTCAATCTCAAGGATTCCGCCATCTGTGTTTGTGCGTGGTTTGCATGACATGGCTGCCTGAAACGAGCGGCGTGACCCGCCGGCATCCCCGAGCGGGTACAGGAGGTGGGGGGGCGGACGCATCTCACGTGGTTTTGACTTTCCCGGACGACCCATGCGACCACCAATCCGGGTCCCTGCCCTGGAACGCATCTTGAACCCTGAAAGGTGCATGACCATCGCGAGTGGGTCGTCTCCGGGCACATCCTGCCAGACCCCGCGTTTGGTCAGCCCGATGGTGAGACCAAGGCATGCGAGCAGCACCAGATACCCTGCGACGACGATCCTCCCATCCCTGACACGATGCGGCAGGAGGAGTTCCTCCAGAAGCGCCTTGTATGCCGGATCGTCAGGAAGGTACAGGACGCCATTCTCCACCGCGCCCTCGCGGGATATCCAGTCAGCCAGGCACCCGATCTGGTCAGTGGTGAGGTCATCCCACATGTACATATAATCAGGATGGAGGTAAGCGCCTTCAAGCGCAAATTCAATGGCTTCAATCTCAGATTCAGGGTGACGCACACCCCCCTCCTGCAGCCACCACTCTTCACAGTAGCACGCAGGTATGAGGGGGTGGTTGTTCTCAAGAAACTCACCATAACTGACAAGTATCTCGCCCACATCGAGTATCTCGCTCACCCTGCCAGCCAGGTTCTCTGCCGTGGGCACGTCATCGACCCGCAGGACATCGCCATTGTCGAGCTTCACTGTGGGTCCCTGGATGGAGTCGACAGGGACGATGCCTGCCGCCTTGCCGGGACGTTCCGTCTTCATCTGGGTGCCCACGGCGAGGAAGCCGCCAAGGAGGTGGAGGGTCGCCGGGTTGAGACCTGCCGCTGCAAACCCTGTGTTGCGTGACCGCCCCATGCGGAGCCGGAATCCACCTTTACGCATAGGGTGTGAGAATACCGGACGCCCCCCGATAAGGTCGCGGAGGTACTTGTCCTTTGGTGTAACCGCACCTGCGGAATCATCGTCGGTGGCGACGCCGCTCACCATCAGTTCATCCAGCCAGTCCCACCCCTCCATCTTCATTTTCTTTACGGTTTTCTGGATTTTGGGCGCTTTCAGTGCCAGACCTTCGGCCACCACAAGCGCCATGCCTCCACGCACACTATTGGTCTCCACCCGGTCAAGGTTGCGGTACCCGCCCACCTCCTGCTGTTCCGTGCCCTCACCATCGATGCAGACCGGACAGTTCTCAATTATCAGGCGAAGCTCTGCATCTCCGGGCAGATACTGGAGGCTTACGAGGTTGTTATACAGGCGGATCTCCTCGATATACCGTTCAACTTCCTCTGACCGGGGTATGTAGCGGTTGATGCCGAGCGCCCGCCGCACATAATCGCCCACCAGCACAGAGAGAGCCTGCGCCGTCCCTCCCGCACTGCGGATCGGACCCGCATAATAGATCTTCAGATACTCTGTCCCGTCGTCGTTCTTCCCGATACCCACTTTTGCAATCCCTTCTGTGGGTGCCGCAACGACCCCCTCGGTGAGGAGCGCCATGGCGGCTCTGATCGCATGGTCGAGCACCTCCTCGCGGCTGGTCTCGCCGAACTTCCGCCTGACGAAATCATCACCGAGTCTGAGGGCAGCTTCCTCACGGGGCATCTGGCGCTCAAGTTCACGGATGCGTGCCGCAATCCCCTTATAACCGAGAAGCGCCTCCACCCTGTCTGCGAGATCACTTGCCACCGGAATCTCCACACTGGTGCGAGGATCAAGACCGCAGGAACGGGCGGCGCCTGCCACCTTAATCGCCTCGCTGAGACCTGAGTCAAGAGATTGAAAATAATCTTTCATGGCAGGCGAGAGCTCCATACCAGATAGATTGGCACCACTTCATTTAAGTCTGGGGGTGTGGTACAGGTGCCAGGGTAAGTTCAAGGA
This sequence comes from Methanomicrobiaceae archaeon UBA207, assembly GCA_002503135.1. Classification (GTDB taxonomy): domain Archaea; phylum Halobacteriota; class Methanomicrobia; order Methanomicrobiales; family Methanoculleaceae; genus UBA207. The sequence continues at coordinate 5,819 of DARA01000067.1, read as the reverse complement.
GTTTGGAACGTATCCCCTCGGGCGAGAGGACAAAATCGACCATGCCGGTCTCAAATGCAGCTTTCGGCATGCTATGGATGATGCTGGTTGCCATATTCTGCGCCACGGTGATGCCGCCCATAGCTTTTATATGCCGGATACCGTCTGCACCGTCACTCCCCATACCACTGAGGACTATCCCTGCCAGCAGGTCGCCGGGTTTCCCTGTAAGGGATTTCATCGCCACATCGATCGAGGGCTTGACAAAATGCACCTTCCTGTCTTCAAAGAGGTTTATCTTTCTGTTGTCAAGGATGCGGAGATGCATTTCACTCGGGGCGACATAGATCGTGCCCTCCTCCAGCGTCTCACCGTCTTCGGCAATTTTGACCCGCATCTGCGTCATGGCATCCAGATGCTCCCTGATCGCGAGATTGATGTGCATCGGCATGTGCTGGACGATGACGATCGCTGCGCCAACACGTGGAAATTTTCTGAATATCCGGTCCAGAATCCGCGGACCACCGGTAGACGAGCCGATGATGATAATCTTTCTGCTGTCACCGGTCATGATTCACACCCCCATGTGTTATGCAAGGTAGCCGAGGTACTCCTTCACAAGTGCCACCAGTTCATCAGGATCAAAGGGTTTTGTGATGTAGTCAATGACGTACTCCTGGAGACCCTCCATCTTCCTGTCAGGGACGTCCTTTGCGGTGAGCATGGCGATGAGCGTTCCCTCCTCTGCATAACCCTGGCTGACGATTTCACGGATTGTGTCCCATCCATCCATCTCAGGCATCATGATATCCATGAGAATCACCCCCCTGAAACCGGATTCAAGGTATTTGAGGCACTCCTTCCCGCTGCCGGCAGTGATGACCGGGATACCCTCGGGCTCGAAGACCTCCCTGACTACCACCAGGACGTTTTCGTCGTCATCAACCACCATCACCTTCGGGCTTTCATCTCCACTCATCTGCACACCCCGGGACTGATCTGAATGCTACGATCTATACCCGCCAGATAATAAAACCTCCATACGGGATCACCCGATCTCTCTGGGGGTCTTCAGGGTGAAATGTATGGTTGACCCCTTCCCCAGACCAGGGCTGGACGCCCAGATCTTCCCGCCATGTCTTTCAACGATCCGCCTGACTATGGTGAGACCCAGACCAAATGAAGCGAGGTCATGTCGTGATGAATTGCCTTTGTAAAACTCATCAAAGATCTGACCGAGCTGCTCGTCTGTCATCCCGCTGCCGGTGTCCTGCACAGTGACTGTAAGTGTGCCCCACTCCAGTCCGGCATCGATGGTGATGCCTCCCCCACACTCAGGGATGTGTTTGATGGCATTGCTCAGGATATTGTCAAAAATTTCATTGACAAACATCCTGTCCCCTCTGAAGATCAAATCTGCGGGGATTCTGTTGTCAACTGTGATATTCTTCTTTTTGAGTGCAAATTCACTGTTCCCGAGGATTGTCTCAACCTCCTCCCGGACATTCATGTCCATGAGGTCCAGTTCGATATAGAGGGAGTTGATGCGTGCCAGCTTCAGTGTCTTTGTGACGAGTTCCTTCATATGGTTGACACGGTCAACAGTAATCCCAAGGAGTTCCTTCAGTTTTGGATCACTCTCATCCTTCATGATGCGGGGGAGGAGTGCCACCAGCGGGGTCAGGGGTGTCTTCAGGTCATGACCCAGCTGTGTGATGAATTCATCCTTTTGTCTGAGAAGTTTCTCCACTTCAGCCGTCCGCTTAAGGACCATATCATCAAGGTCCAGTGTGACAACCGCCATCTGTTTCCTGAGTACTTCCAGTTCCCGATTCTTTGCCTCAAGGTCCCTGTCATATACCCTGAGCCCCCACTCTGCCTTTTTTAGCGCGGTGATCCCGATCGCCACCTCCAATACCAGAGGGGAGCCGTCGATATCAGTGAATGGGTAGGCATACACCTCATATATCCCCCCATTGGAGTGGTGGCGTTCCCACTGCTGAGGGATTGGAGGGGTCTGCGGACCTGTGGCAGAGAATGCCGGGCATGAGGGGCAGGGTGCATGCAGACCATGGATCAGTTCATAGCAGTGTTTTCCTGCGGTGTCGCCAAAGTGTTCACCAAAAGTGCGATTGGCAAAAACGATGCTGTAATCAGGTCTCTGAAGAGAGATTGCCATGGGGAGGGCGTCCAGAAGTGAGGGGAGGAGGTTCACATCAATGACGTACCCGTGTCCGGCTTCTTTGCCATCGGCGATTTTAAACACCACCATTATACAAATTCTTTGCAGATCGGGGCGGGAGTCAGTCCATTACACTCACTCATTCACGAGTTCGTCAAATACATCCCCTGCCGGTTCACCGATCTTACACAGCACAAGAGCTGCACAGAGCTGGACCTGTGCATCCCCCTCATTCATCAGCGCATGGAGTGGTCCGACAGCAGGTTTACCGATGCTGCAGAGCGCCATCAGGGCGGCACCGCGGATGTCCTTATCCTCACCGCATACAACCCCGATGAGGGAGGGTACCGCTGTCTCGCCCATCGCTCCAAGCGCTGCTGCGGCATAGCGGCGGAAATCGGCATCATCACATTTTTTGATGGCATGCATGAGGGGTTCAATGGCAGGCTCACCGATCTGTGCCAGCACCCGTGCAGCGTACCACCTGAGTTCATTGTCCCCGTCCCGCATCACCTCGATGAGCGGCTCAATGGCAGGGCTCCCCACCACTACAAGATCTTTTGATATCTGCCGCCGGACCCGGATGTCCCCACTCTTCAGTGCTGCAATAAGATCATCGATACTCTTTTTGTCACCCATCACTATCACCATTCCAAGGCGTGTCACTTTATTTATTCTTAACCGCTTTCAAAGCATTGCGTGCAGCCGCCCTCACTTCTTCGTGCACGTCATCAAGCATCCCGGTGATGGCAGAGACGGCTGATTCATCTCCCATCTTTCCGAGAGCGGTGGCGGTTCCGGCACGGACGGTCCAGTCATCGTGGGAGATGACATCCAGGAGCGGCTCAATGGCAGGGCTCCCTATTGAGGTGAGTGCTTCGGCGATCATCTCCCGGCGGTCTCTGTCAGCACCGCACATGGCTGTGATGAGGGGTCTGACTGCGGGTTCGCCTGTCTCCCCCAGCGCACCGGCGGCTTCGAGACGGACATCTTCGCACCTGTCGTCCAGTGCCCCCACAAGCGCCTCAATTGCCGCGGGTTCGGGAATTTTTCCAAGAGCCAGGGCTGCACCCTGCCTGACCTGCTCCTCCCCGGTCCGGAGTGCATGGATGAGTGCGTCCAGTGCGGGTGCGCCAATCCTGCCCAGAGCCAGCGCTGCCCGGCTCCACACATACCGGTCTTCTTCGTCCCTGAGCGTCTCTATCAGAGGTCTGACCGCACGGAGATCACCGGTGTCGCCAAGGGCGATTGCAGCCATCCACCTGGCATCCACAGACTCATCCTTCAGAGACCTGATGAGGGTGTCCACTGCTGGTGCGCCAATGCTGCTCAGTGCCTCAGCTGCTTTCCAGCGGACGCTTGTCTCCTCATTGCCCAGCATGCCTGCGAGAGGTTCGACCGCACGGAGATCGCCGGTGTCACCGAGGGCGGCAGCTGCGCAATAACGGATTTCTGGGTTCTTTGCATGCAGATATGCAATAAGTCCCCCGATATCACCATCTCTCTGCATCCGGGTTATGTCATTACGGGATTCGCCACGCAATTTCAGTGCACTGCGGGCGGGATATGAACACACCTGAGCCTGCCCGACCGTGTCAACAACATATGCCATGAACCGGTTCTGCTCCTCCGCGATCTTCTCGAACAGGTAGCCGCTCAGGTATGCGACAAGGATAAACATCCCTGCCCTGACTGCCACACCCAGGGTGATGGTCCCGGTACTTAGATACTCGATGCCAATATGCACGGCGCCGAGGGCGCACCCGGCAAACACCGCCTTCTCATGGTACCACATCCCGGTAAGGATGAGGAAAATGTAGAAGAAATGCGTGTAAATGATATCAATTCCAAGATAGAAGTGGAGAACCAGTTCCATGAACAGGAAGAGCCCCACCATGAGAGCGACTGCGATGACCTTCAGTCTCTGCGGATTCCGCCAATCTGTGCCACCAGCCTTCATTCAGTGAAGACTGATTTGATGCCATATATAATAGTATGTGTGATGTACCCGGGCGGTGCGGCAGATCCGCGATCCTGCACCGCCACGGGATGATCATCAAGATTTTTATTCCTGCACCACATACCTGAGAGAGAGTGCGATAATAGTCTAGTGGCAGGACAGGGGCTTCCCAAGCCTCTAACCCGGGTTCGAATCCCGGTTATCGCATACTAACAGTGTGTTCGAATCCGGAAGGGTTATTACTGGTTCTTCCAACTGTTTCTTCCTAGTGCTTCTTCCCTGTGCGCCTGCCCTGTCGGTTCACCTACATTCCTTCAGAATCTAACCGCCACACATTATGTGGCACAGTGATCTCGAAGCATGCACCTTTCCCTTCTTCGCCAGTCTCCCTGATCGACATCCCGGTGATCGCAAGGATCTCCTGTACCAGGAAGAGCCCGTAACCGGTATGTCTCCCGTAACCGTGCCTGAAGATCCGTTCCTTCATCTCCGCAGGGATGCCGATGCCATCGTCTTCGACGGCGATGACCATCTTCCCGTCCTCGTCCTCGCGGCAGGTGACACTGATCTCTGTCACGTGCCCGCCGTGCCTGACCGCATTGTCAAAGAGGTTGTGGAAGACCTTCTCCAGCATCGGGTCGGCAAAGACCTCCAGCGCACCGGTATCGGTGCTGACACTGACGCCGCGCTCAGCGCACCCTCCTGATGCAGCCGCCCGCTCCGCCACATCACCCACACGCTGCCACAGGGAGGGAGCCATGCCAAGGTGCTCGTAGTCACGGGTGAATGTGATCTGCCTCTCAATGGCAGAGGTCGCTTTCATGATCCTGTCAATGTACTTCTGCATCTCAGGGTCGTCTGGCAGCACATCACTAAGGAGGTCGGTGTAGCCTGCCAGGGCAGTGATCTGGTTGAGGATGTCATGGCGCGTGACGCTGGACAGCAGGTTCAGCTTTTCATTCACTTTATTTAGCGCATCTTGTGCCTGCTTCCTGTCGGTGATATCGATGAAATTCTCAACGAGATAGTCGTGCCCGCCTATTGTCATCTTTGTAACGCTCTTGAAGACAGGTATGCTCTCTCCTCTGCTATTCAGCAGCACACGCTCTGACCAGTCCACTTTCTGCCCGAGGTCGGTGATCGGACACTTCCCCTCCTCAGCAGGGCAGATGAATTTGTGACAGATACTACCGATGATCTCCTCTTTCGGGACGCCAATCAGATTAACTGCGGCAGGATTGACAGAATTTATGGTGTGGGTTTTTGCATCGACTACAATAATTCCTCCCTGAACGGTCTCCCACAGCGCTTTAAATTTTGTCTCTGATGCATGCAGCGCCTCTTCCGCCCGCTTCTCCTCTGTCACATCCCTGAATACCAGCACCACACCGAGGGTCTTGTTATCTTTATCATGGATTGGCGCACCGCTGTCGGCGATCGACCGCTCTGTCCCGTCACGGGCGATAAGAGCCGTGTCGTTGGCAAGACCAAACACCAGCCCGGTCTCCAGCACCTTTTCGACAGGGTTCTCGCATACCTCGCGGGTCTTTTCATTGATGATATGGAATACCTCGGAAAGCGGTCTGCCGGAAGCCTCATCATCACTCCATCCGGTAAGTTCCTCTGCCACTTTGTTGAGCAGGGTCACGTTGCCGTCTGTATTGGTGACGATGACGCCGTCGCCGATCGAGCGCAACG
>DARA01000001.1 GCA_002503135.1 Methanomicrobiaceae archaeon UBA207 | reverse complement strand
CCCATCATCCGCACGTCTCCTCTCAGGAATGATAATTTTCGTAACTCCCTGAATACGTGAAGTCTTCTTCAGGAGCTTGCCAGGCATTATAACTGAAGAGCATTCATGCATGCGGATGGTGCGGCGTACGGGTGATGATAGCAGAACCGGCGCTCCCGCAAAATCTCTTATCCTCTGCCACCGAATAATCTACACCATGGCAAACCTGAATGTTGCTGTACTTGCACCGCCCGGCTATGCAAAAAAACTCGGAAAACCAGGGACAACGACAGATCTAATATTCTATAACCTCAAACAGGGGGAGGATACCGTCACCCTCATCGAACCGGTACGCCATCCCGAACGGCTTGCACCACTCTTCTATGCAGTATCGATGGCGACAGAAGCCCTCGTCGTCATCGACGGGATCACCCCTGCCTTCGGGGAGTGGGTGGTCATGCTCCAGTGCGCGGGTGTGACAGAGGGGTGCATCATCCTCAGGAACTATATCACGCCGGACCAGATCGCGCCATTCATCACTGGCACTCTCCTTGAAACATATGACATTGTGGAGGATGACGCCATCACACTGCGTGAACGCCTGCTCAGCAGGGCAGCCGGCATGGAGGCAGACCTGCCTGCGGTCTCAGGACAGTCCGTGGGCACGGTCTGCGTAGACCACCACTTCCCGGTGAAGGGGATTGGGACGGTCGTCCTCGGGTCTGTGGTCGAGGGTGTGATCAGGCGGCACGACACACTGCGTCTCCTCCCTGGGGAGAGGACGGTCCAGTTGCGCTCCATCCAGAAGCATGACGATGATGCAGATGCAGCGGTTGCCGGTGACCGGGTGGGTCTCGCACTCAAACAGATCAGTGCCGATGACCTTGACAGGGGGTTCGTGCTGACCACCAATGACAAAATAAAATATGCCACATCCATCGAAGGTCATGCTGACCTTGTAGCCTGGTGGAAATCGCCGCTCAGGGAGGGGATGGTCCTGCATGTCGGGCACTGGATGCAGTTCATACCTGCACGGGTGGAAGCGGTGACAGAGCCAGGTGACTGGAGAAAACCAGTGATCAGGCTTGCACTTGAAAAGGAGATCATCTATCTCCCTGGTGACACCGCCGTACTGACCTGCCTTGACACCAGCGGACTCAGGATTGCCGGGACTATTAAACTCCCCTGATAGAGGGATTATAGTTACGAACATCACTTTTTGGAACGATAAAGAAGAAAACCAGACTTTTTACTAAAACGTGCATGACTCGCGTTGTGTCAGGCATTGTTTGATGACAAATCACGAAGTGATTTACATAGCAAAGTATGGTTTTTGACTATTAAACTCCCCTGATACCGGGTAGATGGTTCCTGGCTCTGCTCTTTTTCCGCGTAGAAGAACACCGCCGGCGCGGGGTGCAACCTGCAAAAACCTTTCAAAAAAAGTTTAGATGAGTTTGAAGATCGGGTGATCCTCGGCAAGAACGTCAAGACCCAGATCACGGGCAGCCTCAAGGATGACGATGTCGATGTACGCCTGCGCGGTGATCATCGCTTCGACGTTCTCGATCGGACCATACATGATCAGGTCGGCACCGAGCGTGCTGGCAACCATGTTGCACCCGATATCGGGCGCAGACCATGCAGCCTGCCGCATTCCGTCAAGACCACCAAGATAGTGGTGCGTGAGCTGCTCGACAAGGCCATCTTTGCCCTCCAGACCCGCCAGTTGCCGGGATGGAGTCTTCTTCGTCCCCTTCCAGCGGCGCAGCCATGTCCATGACACCGTCATGTTGTGGTACGCACCACCGGTCGGGTAACCGTGAATTGCCTTGCAGGCGAGGATCTCGCGGTACGCACCACCGGATCCGAGACCCAGCGGGGTTGCCGCGGTATCGAGGATCGGACGCGTGATTCCGCATTTCTCGGCGATCTCGAGCATCCCGAGTTCCTGACCTGCGACGCCGCCCTCTGTCAGCACCTTCTCACGACCGAAAACTGACGGGTCAGCCGGGTTGAAGGCGAGGACAATCGCGGCGTTAACATCGCTCTTCGCCAATACATCCATGTTCTCTGGTTGAATTGATCCATTGATTGAGTTGTAGATCGCACGGTCTGCGACACCGGTCTCAGTCACATACTCGCAGGCATGTGCAAGCGCAGCGGGCACCGAGGAATCCATCAGGAATGCGGTCTTGTCATCAATACCGCAGAACCAGTCAATGTAGCTCTCGAAGGCTTCTGAAGACTCAGCGAGGATCTGGATGAAGTGCGGGATACCTACCTCGTCAGACAATTCCTGACAGCGGTTCCAGAGCGCCTCTGCCTTTGCCTTATCAATTTCACCTTTCTCATCATCAAGCACGATTTCATGCTTGTTATAGAAGATCGAGGCAGCAAGAACCGTCGGGTATTCACCAGGCTGCCCGCCGATCTTGGTGCCATTGAAGTCATGTACGAACTGTTCTTTATCAAATCTGAACATACTTGTCACCCCTCTTTACATAAACCCGGATAACTTGGGCAGTAACATCACCAACATCACAAACACAGTCAAACCTGCGACCAGACCATACAGAATGCCTATGTCACGTCCGACTTTTCGTCCGACACGCTGGGCAATTTCTGCATCGACAAACTCAATCGATTTCTCGATTGCGTCAAGCCTCCGTTCAACTTCCAGAAACTGCGGGTTTACACCTGCAGCACTGATCTCGAGTGCGCCTCCGGCTTCCTTGACCT
>DARA01000055.1:26770-51342 GCA_002503135.1 Methanomicrobiaceae archaeon UBA207 | reverse complement strand
GATGCAGACACGGTGGGGGCGATTGTGGGTGCGCTCGCCGGTGCGTGCTGGGGCATTCATGCCATACCTGAAGACTGGATGCATACACTCAGGGACAGGGAGAGGATATCTGTGCTGGCATATGACCTCTGGAGGGCGGGCAGGAGGTGAAAAGAGGAGGCTATGCCGGCATCAGGCTGACGACCTTCAGTGCCCTGCCTTTGCTGCAGTCGTCAGGTCCGCTTCCGAGGATCTCCTCCACGATGTAGGTCTCCCCCTCAATGATGCCTTCAGGGTGGCAGAGGTCATAGTTCTCACACTCTGTTCTGGTGCAGAGGTATTCATATTTCAGCTTCGTGTCGATGATCGCCATGTCTGCACTGAGCATGGCAGTGACCGGTGCCTCTGTCACATCGACCGCGATGACTTTGTCCATATGTATCCTGCATGCGTGTCTGGGGGTATCTCTGACATCTGTGATGCGGTATCTTCTGCCAGTCTCCAGATTATGGCAGGTCTTCCTGACCCTGCACACCTTACACTCCTCTGGTTCGCCTTCATAGATGAATTCAAGACCTGGCTTTGCGATCAGGGTGCCGATCAGGGTTATCCTGCTCTTTTTTTTTGTCACTGGCACCTACTCCCGGGAGAGCATCCTGACAAGGTCTTTTGCAGACTCTGGTGTCAGCCCCATGTCAAGTATTGTGAACCGCTCCGGACGGATATTCTTTGCCATGAGGAGCGCCTCCACCGCAGTATCCTCACTGATGCCGATCTCCCCGGGTGTCGTGGGTGCACCGATCTTCTTCAGAGAGGTGCGTATGCCCTCCCAGTCGCCTCCATGGAGGTACATGGTAATGATGGACCCGATACCGCATTTCTCGCCATGAAGCCCTTTTCCAGGGGCGAGCTGGTCGAGTGCGTGGCTGAATTTGTGCTCGCCACCGCTTGCCGGTCTGGATGAACCTGCGATACTCATCGCGACCCCTGATGAGACGAGGGCTTTTGTTACGATCCATGCACTCTCTTCACTATGGGGTTTGATGAGGTCGGCGTTTTTGACCAGAATTTCGGCTGTCATATTTGAGAGTGCTCTGGCATACTCACTCACCAGCTCGCCACGGAGGCGGAATGCAAGATCCCAGTCAAGGATTGCGGTGTAGTTTGAGATGATGTCGGCGCAGCCTGATGCGAGCAGCCTGTGAGGGGCGGTTGCGATGACGGCGGTATCTGCGACGATTGCGATCGGGGGCTGGGCTGCCACTGAAACACTCCCGCTATCGGTCTGAATGGATGCACGTGCAGAGGCGATCCCGTCATGGGAGGCTGCGGTGGGGACGCTGATGAACTGCAGGTCCTGATTGAATGAGACGATCTTTGCAGTGTCTATGACGCGCCCTCCGCCGACACCGATGATGAAGTCAGCGTTTCCGGCAGCTTCTTCCGCTTTTTTCAGGGTATCGAGTGATATATCCTCCGCAGTGAATCTGGATACGGTGCAGTCCGCCTCAAGGAGTGCATGGATCTCCTCTCCTGCCACTTTCCATGTCCGCTTCCCTGAGATGATGAGCACTGAAGTGCCGAGTCCCAGGTCTTCACAGATCGCCGGGAGCTGCCCGGTAACGCCGTGCCCGATTACTACGTCACGCGGGAACTGCATCCATTTTGATTTGTCGAAAAATTTATTTTTGAGTAGTTTTATGCCATCATCCCTCATTCAGATCAGTAATGTGTAGTGAGTTCATATACAAATATTACATTGATCCTATTCGCTATGGTCAGGCATATACGCTGGTCGACACACTCACCTATGCAGGCATCCTCATCATCTCGGTATGGCTCGTCCATGCATGGCTCAGGAAGGCAGGGGTGCGCATTGACAGGGATCTCATCCTCTGCACTCTCCCGTATGTTGTGCTGGGCGGTCTCCTCAGGGTGGTCGAAGATACCGGGATGGTGCACTCTGACGCCCGCTACCTCCTCATTACCCCACTGATATATGGGGTCGTCTTTTTTTATGCGGCATCACTCCTTATTCTCTCCCGGTATGTCGGGAGTCTGGGGCGGATCAGATCATACCGGCGTGTCTACGGGCTGGCAGGGGTGGTCTCCTGCGCCGGTGTGCTCACACTTCTGGCAGCATATGGTCTCACCACCACCTGCATCGACTCTGGCGTCCTCATCACCATTCTTGCGATGGCTGTCCTGGCGTCAGGTGTGGTCCTGGCGTTTCTCAGGCAGGCGCTCCACTGGCGTTTTGCATCGGATCCCCTGTATCTCTCCCTGATATTCGGGCATATGCTGGATGCCAGTGCCACGGGTTATGGGATTGATCTCCATCCCATCCATTATGTGGAGCAGCATGTGGTGGGCTCGAACCTGATCGCATTGACAGGGACGGCATTCTCGATGTTCATCCTCAAACTGGTGATCCTGATACCGGCAGTATATATACTCGAGCGCTACAGGCGTGAGGGGAACCCTGATCTCTGGCATCTTGTCGTGCTTGCCATGATCACCGTGGGGCTGGCGCCGGGTGTCCGCGATCTGGTGAGGATGGTGCTCTATGTATGAGAAAAAAATTGTATCTGCATCTCTGATCTGCACAGCCATCTTCTTTGCAGCCTTTGCTGCAGGCATGGTGGCGGTCTCAAAAGATCCCTCTCTTGGTGAGGTGCTGATGGGCGTGGCAAAGGATCAGGTGTTTGATGCAATTGTGGGGGATGAACCATTCACCATGTTCATCAGGATATTCCTCAATAATCTCGGTGCATCGTTTCTGATCTTCCTTGGCGGGGCTTCACTCGGCATAGTCACGTTTCTGGTCCTGGCAGCCAATGGTCTCTTTGCAGGAGCGATCATCGAAGTTGTCCGGTCAGAGCAGGGTCTCGCATATGTGGCGGCGGCGGTGCTCCCTCACGGTCTGCTGGAGATCCCGGCATTCCTGTTCGCAGGGGCGCTTGGGTTTCTGCTTGCCGAGGCGCTTCTGCAGGAGTGGCAGGGGACAGGAGATGCCGCTGCGCGCGGCATGGAGCTTGGCAGGCTGTTTGTCTGTACCGTCATCCCAATACTCGCTCTGGCGGCCTTTATAGAGTCATTTATTACGCCTGTGGTTGTATACGTAGTGGTCTGATGTGAGGATCTGATGGAAGAAGATGCAGGGACGCTCCCGTCTAAAAAAGATTTCAGTGCCTGGTACAATGATATTCTCTGGCGGGCAGAGATTATGGATGTCAGGTACCCTGTGAAGGGGCTTTATGTATGGTACCCTTTTGGGTTTGCCATCCGGAAAAGGGTCTACCAGACCCTCAGGGACCTGCTTGATGTGGATCATGAGGAGGCGCTCTTCCCGCTTCTCATACCTGAACACGAGTTCATGAAGGAAGCGGAACACATCAAAGGTTTTGAGAATGAGGTCTACTGGGTCACGCATGGGGGGAGAAACGAACTTGATGTCCCGCTCGCGCTCCGCCCGACGAGCGAGACCGCGATCTATCCGATGTATGCGTTATGGGTCAGGTCCCACGCCGATCTTCCTCTAAAGATATACCAGATCGTGAATACCTTCAGGTATGAGACAAGGCACACCCGCCCTCTCATCAGGCTTCGTGAGATCACCTCATTCAAGGAGGCTCATACCGTTCATGCCACCTGGGAGGATGCGGAACGTCAGGTGGAGGCTGCGCTCGATCTCTACCGACGGTTCTATGACCGCCTCTGCGTCCCTGTTCTCATCTCCAGACGCCCTGACTGGGACAAGTTCCCTGGTGCCGATTATACGATGGCGGTTGACACCATCATGCCTGACGGAAAAACTCTCCAGATTGGTACGGTTCACCATCTCGGTGACCAGTTCTCAAAGACGTTCGGGATCACATATGAAGACGTCAATGGTGAGCAGCAGTATGTGTATCAGACCTGCTATGGGATCTCTGAGCGTTCGATAGCCGCTCTCATCAGCGTCCATGGGGATGACAGGGGTCTGGTGCTGCCGCCTGATCTGGCTCCGCTCCAGGTCGTCATCGTTCCGATCATCGTTGCCAGGCGGCGTGATGAGGTGATCAGGGCTGCCGGTGATCTTGAAGAGGAGCTTCTCGGGTGCGGTCTCCGCGTGAAGACTGATCTGCGGGAGATCCGTCCAGGGGCAAAATACTATCACTGGGAGATGCGCGGTGTTCCGCTGCGGATTGAGATTGGACCGCGGGACCTCGACGGCGGCGTGGTCACGGCAGTGAACCGGTATGGGGAGCACGCCGCCATCAGCCGCGACCAGGTTGCTGCCGGGGTGGCTGACATGCTGGCATCTTTCAGGGACCAGATGAGGGAGGTGGCAGAGACCCGCATGAAAGAGCATATCCGCACCGCGGATTCACTGGCAGATGCGGCAGAATCTGTTAAGGACGGCGTCGTTGCTGTCTGCTGGTGCGGGTCGGCTGAGTGCGCCGACGCCATTGAGGAACAGGTTGATGCGAGCATTCTCGGGACTGATGTCAGGTCATCAGAGATGATGACCTCTGCCGGCACATGCATATCCTGCGGCAGAACAGGCGCTCTGGCACTCATCTCCAGGACTTACTGAGAATCGCACACCTCAGGGCAGGGGGGTTGGACCTCATCGAATCCGAACCCACTCATCTTCGGGACTTACCGGGAGTCGCATCCGGAACAGACAAACCGGCGGGAAAACCCGCGATCCTTTAAATTGCCTGAGATGATCTTCTTCCCGCCCCTGAAAAAGATCCTGCTGCAGTGCGAACACCGCTTTGGGAGCACCCGTCCGATGGGTGTTATGGGGACCTCAAAATTGTAATTCATCTCCTCAAGCTCCTGCTCATCGAGAGACGCGGTCTCCTCAAAGCGGGAGATGAGCTTCATAATCCCGATCGGATCGGCTCCAAGTTTATAGAACTTCCTGAACAGGAAATAATTGAAGACAAGCCAGGCGAGATCAGAGTACTCAGTGGTGCTGTCGAGCCCTGCCAGCGCCATCTCGTCCTCCTCAAGGGAATACCCGCAGAGGGGGCAGCGACCACTCACAAGCTCATCAAGAAATATTTTTTCACTGCAACCTGTGCAGATTGTGTGGGCGGCATGTATCCTGGATGTCATATCCGGCTTACTCCATCAGGAACACTGCTGCTGCAATTACTGTGTTCCAGTGACCATCTTCATCAACTACAGCAGTCTCTGTAACATTCAGGGTCCTGTTAGGTAGTTGATCAGTGATACTCTTATACATGTCGTATGCGAGTTGTTCTGCATATTTGCCTGCAGATTCCCTGCTCTCTCCGAATGAATGGTGCTCTGCGAAATAGCCCCAGTTTTTGTCCAGATCTTCCGGCACCGCAACACCGACGGATGCAGATATCCTGCGGTGCGCTTCATTCGAAGAGACCCGGGACATAACCGTGAATACGATGCTTCCCGGATGCATCCGGGCGAGACCCTCCTTGGGGGGTATAATCTGACACCCCGGGGGGAGTATGGAGCTTACAGTGACGAGGTTGTAACACTCAATACCTGCGGCACGAAGTGCCATCTCAAATGAGGCGAGGCGCTCGGTATGTCTGCCCACTCCTCTGGTGAAAAATACTTTTTTTGGTACAAGCAGGCTCCTCATCATATCTCTTCTCCATCAAATTAAATGCTCTTTTTTATCAACATCTGGATACTTAAAACTATAGTTGGGTCTATATTTTAAACAGTTTTTAGCCAAATTGCCCCCCTTTAATCCGAATTTAAGCGAATTAAACTCAATTACACAATCTGATTATGCATCTGGCGTAATTCCATCGCCTGATCTCAAATTCTGATACTATAAGTTGGTTTTGAATCTGCGTCCCGGTCCGGCAGCCAAATGCCTGAAAGTCTCTCCCGGGGTGGTCATTGGAGGTGGTGGGAAACACAACACTCCATGAGTGTGCGTGAAACTCAAAAAAGGTGGGGGCGTGCGGGGTTCCCCATGATCTCTCTCTCAGGATCACCCGAGGAGGATCTCTTCTGCGGTCTCCCTGTAGGCGTCCATCACATACGGGATGCCTGAGACCCTGGACGCGTCTTCGGTGAGCGCCATCAGGTCATTGCGGGAGATCGTTGAGAGGCGGAAATTCCTGCTGCCTGCCATGATCTGCTGCAGACCTGTCCTGAATTTCTGTGAATAGGTGTAAATGCCGATCGCACCAAGGGGTATGTCCTTCATGCGTGCACCATATCTCTCTTTCAGGTCTTCGTAGCTGACAAAGATCTCCTCGACGGTGCTTCCGTATTTCGAGACCGTCTTGGGCAGTTCACCTTTATCAAGCCATTTTCCGATGTTCTTTCCGACCATGGCAGGGATCATGAGTCCGCGCCCCATGCAGACCGCCCTGACATGCGGGCTCCCCATTGCGACCGCCTTGAAGACGTTTGCCTCGTCAGAGAATCCACCGGCAATTGCAATGTCAGGTACTTTCATGCCTTTCCGGGTCAGTTTCTGGCAGAAGTCGTATGCCAGCGCCTCGATGTAGAAGGTGGGGATGCCCCATTCATTCATCATCGGCCACGGGCTCATGCCGGTACCGCCAGGGGCGCCGTCGATGGTGAGGAGGTCGATCTTTGCCTCAGAGCCGTACCTGATCGCCATGGCGAGCTCTGTTGCCGAATATGCCCCGGTTTTGAGGGTGATGCGTTTGAAGCCGATGTCACGGAGCCGGTCGATCTCTTCGAGGAAACCCTCTTTCGTGATGAATCCGAGGCGTGAGTGGCGCTCAAACTCCTTGATGGCACCGGCTTTGAAGGCTGCCTGCACGTCCGGCTGGGTCGGGTCAGGGAGAACTATATAACCTCTGTTCTTCAGTTCAATCGCACGCTCAAGTGTTTTGACCTTGATCTCACCGCCGATGCATTTTGCACCCTGCCCCCACTTCAGTTCAATCGTCTCGAGGTTGTGTTTTGATGCCACGTACTCGGCAGTCCCGATGCGGGTGTCCTCCACATTCATCTGGACGAGGATCTCGCCATAGCCTTCATGGAATTTCCTGTAGGTCTCGATGCGGCGGTCCATCTCCGGGGATTCCGTGACCTTGCCGTTGCTGTCCCGCACGAGCGCCGGGTCAACACCGCAGACGTTTTCACCGCATACGAGGGTGATTCCTGATATCGCAGCTCCGATCGCAAAGTGCTCCCAGTTTGCACGGGCGATCTCTGTAGACCCGAGAGCTCCGGTGAAGATCGGGAGGCGCATCTTTACCTTGTCTGTCCACCCGTATTCCGTCTCTGTGTTAACATCTGAGAAGACCGCCGTATCCGGACCGATCTCAACACCTTCTGGCATGCCCTTCGCTCCTACCGCATACCCCTGTATATTCAGGTGAGAGTAGTCGATGGGATAGTCCTTGTCTGCACCAGCAGTGATCTCCCCGAACGGACCCGGGTAGAGCACCTCTCTCCCCCTGAATGAGGAGAGCCAGATATCGCAGGAACCTTTGCACCCGTCCACGCAGCGCGTGCATAAGCCCGACATCGGGACAACACTCCGTGAGCGGTTGCTGGTTCCTATTGCCTCATTGGCATTTGGTTGTCTGAGATTCATGGTACACCTCTTTTTGGTTGTGCATAAACACTTTCCACCTGCTCATTAATAAACATACCTTGTCCTCCATGCATATCTTTTGCGGCAGGATCACTCCTGGTTTGCCTCAGGATGGATGATGCTCCACCTGATGAGAACCCCGTCTTCCATCGGCGTGCATTCGAGGAGCCCAAGTTTTATGAAATCCGTCTCTCTGATGAAGCCCTCCCCGTCTGCAGGGGTGGGCGCATCCGCCCCGCCGATGATGACGCCCCCAATGAATGTCTGGATCTCATCAACATACCTCTGGCTGAGCAGCGACCAGATGAGGCTCCCGCCGCCCTCCACCATCAGCCTGCGCACTCCGCGTTCATAGAGCTGCCCGAGCAGGTCTCCCAGGTCCACCCTCCCATCGCCTGTGACCACTACGGTGGCGAGTTTCCTGATCTCTGTGACCCTCTCATGCGGGGCATGCCCTGATACGGCGATTATGCGTTCACCCTCCCCTTTGTGCAGGATGGCGGCATCAGGTGGTATGCGGCATCTGCTGTCAACCACGACCCGTATGGGGTGTTCACTCCTGCCGTTTTCAGTGCGGCGCTTTTGGAGTGCCGGTGATTTTACTGTCAGTGACGGGTCGTCTGCCAGAACGGTGCCGATGCCCACCATCACAGCATCACTCTCGGCTTTGATCCTGTCAACCCGCAGAAAATCATCTTTCCCTGATATCCTCACCTGTCTGCGTTCGCGTGTTGATATCTTGCCGTCTGCACTCATTGCGACATTGACAAAGACGAAGGGACGCATAGCCAGTTGTAGTGCTGATATAGGTTTAACATTTTTCTATCTCTCTGCGGCACTGGCGGGTGCGGTGGAGACGCCCCCGGATGAGAGGCGATCGCCAGGGATGCAGGATACCAGGGATGCAGGATACCAGGGATGCAGGAGGTCCCGGGACCTATCCCCTCGCTGCAATGATCATCTCACAGAAGTCGTCTCCCATGCACATCCTCTGCGTGGTTGTGATGGTGTAACGCGGGTTCAGGCACTCTACCACCGAGGTCACGTACGCAGTGCATGTCCTGCCTACCTTCTCTGCCTCAATCCCTTTTCTGCGTGCGGTGCTGAGCATGGGGCATGCTGTCAGCCTGATCACCGCCTCCCTGTCAAAACCTTCGATGAATGGCGTCTCAAATTCAGACCCAAAGAGAGTGACCGAGACCGTGCCCAGTGTCTGGACGATCTCTGCGGCATTGCCGGTCGGCAGGTGATATTCGGCTGCAATATCCCTGACCTCCTCTGCGACATCCCTGAAGACCGCAGATTCAATGGATGCGGTGTCCTCTCCGGGAGAGTCTTCCTGCGCCCTGCCATAGGCGAATGGCAGGTATGTCAGCACCCGTGCGGCAAGTCTCCATCGCTTTTCAACAGGGATTTTGTGGGTATATGCCATATTCTCCTCCTCATGTGTCATGGTCAGACAGATTCAGGGTGGGCGGGTCCGTATATAAAAGTATTCTCTCCGCGGGTTTCGCGGGTGTTTCGCAGATGAAAATCCGGGGCAGGAGGAGGATGCAGGCGAGATGTTCGAAGAGAAGATGGAGTGGATGACAGAGGATTTTTTGGAGTGTTTTGAAGACACGGGATAAACCAGCTCAGCAGAGCACGCACCACCAGAAAAGAATATCGCCCATCAAAGCACCAGTTTGAAACTGGAGGTCCAGAAGGGATGGAGGAGATCGTCAGGGAACATCTGAGGGATATAAGCGGGATATGTATGAAACACCGGGTGAAGTCCCTTCAGGTGTTTGGCTCGGCTGCGACAGGCAAGTTTGATCCTGAGAGCAGCGATATCGATTTTGTGGTGGAGTTTCAACAAATGACTCCCTCAGAACACGCGGATGCGTATTTCGGGCTGATGGAGGATCTGGAAGCCCTGCTGGGCAGACCGGTTGATCTGGTCGAGATGGAGCCGGTTAGAAACCCATATTTCAGAAAATCTGTTGACGACAGCCGGGTGCTGGTGTATGCTCTCTCCTGAGATCAGAAAATATCTCTTTGATATTGTTGAGGCGTGCAGGCTTCTGGAGCAGTTCAGGGCTATCTCTGTATGGAATCCCTGCTGTGAATTACAGCTCAATTAATAAGGTTCAGATAGCAATACCGTAATTCATCCCCGAATTCCGGTGAAACAATGATACTCAGTCCATGCAGGAAACAGTTCAGTTCAGGTACGCAGAGGGTAATGACCCCTGAAGAGACACTCAGAATAGTCGATGAGAAATGTGCCGATGCCGGTATTACACGTGTTGCAGATATCACGTCACTCGACCGCATAGGAATACCCGTATTTTCATCAATAAGACCCACGGCGGAGGAGGGTGCGGTATCGGTCTACAACGGCAAGGGTTCTACACCGGTCGCGGCAAGAGTTTCAGCGATCATGGAGGGAATTGAACGTTATTCTTCTGAAGTGCATGACAGAATGTTGACTGTTGCTTCATACCATGAAATGACGAAAATGGCAACTGCACTTGACCCGGTTGACCTGATCCTGCCTCAGGGACAAAACGCGGAAGGTCTGACCATTCCATGGGTGGAGGGATATGATATTGCCAATGAAGAAGAGGTCTTCGTCCCTGCGCATGCCGTGTTCCATCCCCTGCTGCATAAATATAACAGGCTTTTCAGGACGAACACCAACGGCCTTGCTTCCGGAAACACATTAGAGGAAGCGGTTTTTCACGCGCTTTCAGAGATTATTGAGAGGGATGCCTGGTCTCTGGGTGAAATCTCACGGGATATGGGTCCTGTCGTCACCGGGTTCAATGAAGGATCCGCACTGGAGATGCTGGAAAAATTCAGTGACGCCGGTGTTTCGGTTACAGTCCGCGACCTCACAAGCGATATTGGCATCCCTACGTTTGCTGCTGCATCAGATGACACTGTCCTGAAAGACCCTGCCCTCCTGACACTCGGGATGGGGACGCATACGAATGCAACGGTTGCCCTTCTGCGTGCCCTGACCGAGGTAGCCCAGAGCCGTCTCACACAGATCCACGGGGCGAGAGAGGACACGACAGAAGCGGACTTTCGCAGAAATATGGGGTATGAGAGAGTAAAAAGACTGAACCGCCGGTATTTTGAGGGAAAGACGGAAATTGAATTCTCCAGAGTCAACTCTCTTGACACAGAAGATTTCCTTGACGACATCAGGATAATGACTGAATCCCTCAGGAAATGCGGCATGGACAGGGTGATGGTTGTCGACCTGACAAGACCTGAAATAGGTGTTCCTGTTGTGCGTGTCCTTGTTCCGGGGCTTGAAGTATTTGCTATGGACCCTGAGCGTAAGGGCAGGAGGTGTGCGGATGCAGCACGTGGTCGTCTTTCTCGGTCCAAGCCTTGACCATGAAACTGCCCGAAAATATCTCGATGCGACATATCTCCCGCCTGCAAAGAGAAGTGACATTACATCGGCGGTCGATGCCGGTGCAGAGATAATCGGTCTCATTGACGGCGTATTTTTCCAGAGCTC
Source organism: Methanomicrobiaceae archaeon UBA207 (assembly GCA_002503135.1). Classification (GTDB taxonomy): domain Archaea; phylum Halobacteriota; class Methanomicrobia; order Methanomicrobiales; family Methanoculleaceae; genus UBA207. The sequence continues at coordinate 40,276 of DARA01000055.1, read as the reverse complement.
TGCCGTAGGTCACCGTGAAATACTCTATGCACTGAAAAGAGGTGTGCGGGTTGTCGGAGCGTCAAGTATGGGGGCACTCAGGGCGGCAGAGATGGACTCACTCGGCATGATCGGCATCGGGAAAGTCTACAGGATGTATGCAGACGGGGAACTGATTTCTGATGATGAAGTGGCACTTGTTTTTGATCCCGAACTTTTCATACCACTCTCAGAACCGCTTGTCAACATCCGGCACGGTCTTGCATGTGCAGAAAAAGACGGGATAATCGACGGAAAGACTGCCGGACGGATCATTACTGCCGCAAAATCCCTCTACTACCCTGAGAGGACATGGCGGAGCGTCTGCTCTGCTGCAGGGGATAATATTGACAGAGATATTCTTGACAGGCTCCTCAAATATATTGAGAAGAGGAAACCCGACCTGAAGAGAGACGATGCGATCGCGGCACTGAAGTTCATTGCAGGGATAGCGGGTGAACACTGAACCAGGAGGATTTCAGATAAGAACTGCCCGACTACTCCCTGTGCCCTTTTACCCACTCAGATCCGTTATCACGAAACTCTTTCTTCCAGATAGGCACACGCTCCTTGATCTCTTCAAGAATTTCCCCGCAGGCAAAAAAGGCTTCTTTTCTATGACCTGAACTACATACTATAACAAGGATGGTCCCCCCACCCGGAGATGCCCGATCCTGTGAATAATATCCACATGGTTCAGGGAATATTTTTCAGTTACTTTCTCTGCAATTTCGCGAAGATCTGCATTGGCAACTTCCTCATATGCCTCAAGCTCCATTGACTCAATGCCATCGTCCCTGACAACTCCCACAAAGGTTACGATTGCACCGGTCTCCCGTGATTTTGCCGCCTCGATAAAAGCACCTGCTTCAATTTCATCGTATGTAACAGAAATCATACGTTTCCTCCACTGTATCTCCTGATAACAGATTAACCGCCTGCAACGGGTGGCAGTATGGCAACCTCATCCCCATCCTGCAAGGCAAGGGTGTGGAGATCATCCCTTTCAACCCTCGCCCGGTTCTTTAGAAGGATTATATACCCGTAAACTGACCCCTGTTCATTGAAAAGTGCTTCTCTTTTCTCATCCTCTCCGCCACAGAGCACCTCCAGTGCTGCGTGGATAGTGGTCCCGTCATCCACTTCAAGGGCATGTTCTCTGCCGAAAAGTTCACTGTACCTGGCAAATGTCCGGACCCGTATCTTCATGGTGTCACCTCATTCTCAAATGGATTTATTATGTTGTGCATTCCCGTATTCCCGCATTCTTCACAGCAGGGATTTTGTTCCACCGCGATTTCATGTATCTCAGTAGAGAGCCCGTCCCATAGCAGGAGTCGGTTCGCAAGCAGTTTGCCATTGCCAAGAATGTACTTTACCGCCTCGTTCGCCTGGATGAGACCGATGATCCCGGGAGTGATACCGATAACCGGAGTCACTTCCTGCGGCGGTGCCCGCGGAAATATGCACCGGAGGCAGGCGGTCCTGCCAGGGATTATGGTCGTTGCCTGCCCGTCGAAACCACGTACGGCGCCGTGGACAAGCGGCACCCCTTTGATGCGGGCGATATGGTTGAGGAGATACCTGGTGGGGAAATTATCCACTGCATCCACGATCAGATCTGCATCCGACACCAGTGAAAACGCATTTGATTCATCAATGATCGCTGAAAAAGTTTCTATATCAATATCGGGATTGATCTCACGCAGTTTTTCCTCGGCAGACTCGATTTTCTTCTTCCCCACATCCCTCTCCCAGTGAAGTATCTGGCGGTTCAGATTGCCTGGCTCCACCACATCATGATCCACCAGCCTGATACTTCCCACGCCGGCAGTCGCGAGGTAGACTGCAATAGGCGATCCAAGACCCCCGGCACCTGCAATAAAAACTCTTGCACTCTTCAGCCGTTCCTGCCCTTCCTCTCCAAAGATCATGATTTGTCGCCCGTAGCGTTCCACATCTTTTTCAGTTAACATGAACCCACCCTGATACGACTGATGGAGAGAGCCCTGCCTTTCATTTGTGAGCTACCGTCAGGAGGGGCATGGAGCCAACACTCCGGGTTGAAAAACATCATGCCCCATCTCCTGGAGTATGTTCACCGTACGGTGTTTTCTCTTCCCATGGCTCAAGCCCATTTTTTATCCGATATTCGTTGATCGCCTTATGAATCCCCTCTTCAGCAAGCACCGAACAATGCATCTTGATGGGAGGGAGACCTTCGAGCGCTTCTGCTACGGCTTTGTTGGAAACTTCCCATGCTTCTTCAAGCGTTTTGCCTTTAACAAGTTCCGTTGCCATGCTGCTCGATGCAATCGCTGCTCCGCAGCCAAATGTCTTGAAACGGGCATCGACAATACGGTTGTCTTCAATTTTAAGAGATATCTTCATGATATCGCCGCATACCGGGTTTCCAACTTCTCCGATGCCATCGGCATTTTCAATTTCACCCATGTTTCTGGGGTTCATAAAATGATCCATTACCTTTTCGCTATACATCGCAACGCCTCATTTATTGATCTGGTCGATACAGTGGCGACATACTTCTCAACCGCTCAACGACCTTCGGAAGCACCTCCAGCACACAATCCACATCCTCTTCTCTGTTTGCATCTCCAAGGGTCAGCCTGAGGGAGCCGTGGGCAATCTCATGAGGAAGCCCGATGGCAAGGAGCACATGGGATGGCTCAAGTGACCCTGAGGTGCAGGCACTCCCGGTTGACCCGCAGATCCCATACTGATCGAGGAGGAGGAGCATCGACTCACCCTCGATGTATTCGAAACTGATGTTGAGGTTGCCTGGCAACCTTTTCTCCTGATGCCCGTTCAACCGGGTATGGGGTATCTGTCCGAGTATCCCGGCGAGGAGCCGGTCCCGCATTGCCCTGATCCTCAGATTGTGTGAATCGATGTCTGCGGTTGCAAGTTCAATGGCTTTGCCGAGCCCGACAATGCCGGCGATATTCTCTGTACCTGCCCGCCTTTTCCGTTCCTGTCCTCCACCGTGGAGGAGGTTATCAATCCTGGTGCCCTTCCTGATATAGAGCCCACCGATTCCCTTCGGCCCATAGAACTTATGAGCAGAGAACGAGAGCAGATCAATGTTCGCCGCCTCCACATCAATAGGGATGTTCCCTATCGCCTGCACGGCATCGGTGTGAAAGTATATCTCATGTTCACTGGCAATTTTCCCAATTTCTGCAATTGGCTGGATGGTACCGATCTCGTTGTTGGCATACATGACCGAGATCAGGATCGTCTGATCTGTAATCGCCTTCTCCAGCTCGCTGAGATCCACAATCCCATATGCGTCCACCGGGAGATAGGTCACCTCGAAACCCTGTTTTTCAAGATACTGGCAGGTGTGAAGCACGGCATGATGTTCGATCTTTGTCGTGATGATATGGTTGCCTTTCTTTTTGTTTGCGAATGCAACACCTTTCAATGCCCAGTTGTCGGACTCAGTGCCTCCAGCTGTGAAATAGATCTCCTGAGCATCTGCTCCCAGTGCTTTCGCTACCTTCTGACGTGCTGATTCAATCGCCTCTTTTGATTCATGCGCAATCCCATAGATCGAAGATGGGTTGCCAAAGCGTTCGTTTAAATACGGCATCATTGTCCGGACGACTTCAGAATGTGTCATAGTGGTCGCCGCATGATCCATGTACACTAATCGTTTTTTTTCCATTATTTACACCTGTATTTAAAACGGAGGTCACATGAAGAGGTTATCTCTCCGATACCGTGCATTTTCACGTTACTTCCAACATCCGCTCCAGCGCACGCCGGGCGTCTGCCGCCACCTCTTTGTCTACATGGACAATCGGGCCGTGCTCTTTTACTGCCTGTAAGCATCTGTCCACTGTACACATTTTCATATCAGGACAGACAAGATGCATAGAGGCAGGTATGATACGTTTTCCAGGGGATTCCAACTTCATCCTTGAGATAATCCCATGTTCAGTACCAACAAGAATAGTATCCGCTTTGCTCTCACGGACATACCTGATCATTGCAGAGGTCGATCCGATAAAGTCGGCGATCCGCTGAACCCCGGGCGTGGTTTCCGGATGGACGATCACTTCTGCTTCCGGATACTTTCTGATACGCTCTCCGATGTCCTCAACCGTCAGCGCATGGTGGACAGGGCAGCAGCCGAGGGCAGGAACCGGGATTAACTCCTTCCTGGTATGCTCTGCCACATAGGCGGCAAGGTTCTGGTCAGGGGCGAAAATGATGGTATCGGCATCCATGCTGTTGACGATCTTCACGGCATTTGATGAGGTGCAGATGATATCTGAAACCGCCTTTATGGCTGCAGAAGAGTTGATATACGTGACAACCTCTGCATCGGGATAACGTCTTCTTGTCTCCAGAATGTCAGATGGTCTAATCCTGAGTGCCATGGCGCACTTCGCATGAGGATCGGGATGGATGACATCTCTGTCAGGGTTCAGGATTGCTGCCATTTCCGCCATGAAATCAACGCCGGCAAAGACAATGGTCCCGGCATCGACCTCCTGTGCTTTTTTGGCAAGTTCGAGTGAATCCCCGGTAAAGTCTGCGATCTGCTGGACCTCAGGCCGGACATAATTATGTGCGAGGAGTGTGAAATCATTCATTTGCGGTAATCTCTTCTATGATCATTTCAGCAGCTTTTTTTCCCGAAATGAGCATTCCTCCGAATATTGCTCCCATGCGGGGTGAGCCATATACCGCATTTGCCGCCATTCCTGCCACATAAAGTCCGGGATACACTTCACGTGTATTGCCAAGGATAGCACGTTCTCCTTCCTCTGCCCACATTGAACGCTCCCCCATAATGGATCCCGATTCGGTGTTAAGCCTGCCACCCACCTTATTTGCAACAATACCGACCACTTCACAGGCATGACCTGTGGCATCGATCACCACTTTAGCCCTGATGGTGAGGGGATCAACGTGCAGACTAGCCATTTCAACAGGGCTCCAGTTGATTACGAGACCACTCACCTTCTCATCCCTCCTGATCATCACGTCCTCCACACTGACTAAATTGAAGATGCGGAGACCTGCCTGCACTGCGCCGGATGTGAGCGTGGAGACGCATTCAATGGCATCCGCCACCCAATATTTATCCCTATAGTGCTCTGTGCGTATCCCGAGATCAGAAAGAACGTCTCTTCCCGTGTCCTGCACCACGATGCGCGAAAACATCATCCCTCCGCCCCACATCCCGCCGCCGACACTAAGTTTACGTTCAAAGAGGGTTGTTTTTATCCCTTTCCGGGCAAGACAGTAGCCTGCCATCAGACCTGCCGGTCCGCCTCCCGCAATTGCGACTTCAGTATCCAGTGCATCAATGAGATCGCGTGCATAGTGTTCAATAATGGCTCGTGAGATCGTCACATCATCTAATTCATCTAATGTCTCCATTTTTGCATCTCCAGACCAGTCAGAACTGGCAAATATTTATTAGTGTTCGGAACTAATTCACAATCGTGAACATCAACTATAATGTAGCAATTGTTATCAATTAAAAGTTGTGGTATAATGAAAGCACCATGTGAACTAATTGTATGGGACATACTCCCTGCCATTCGAGCAGCACTAGCTGCAGAGATGGTGAAAGGGGGAGCATCTCAGCTTGAGGTCGCCCGCCATCTTAAGATGGCGCCCTCAGCCGTTTCGCAGTATCTATCAAAAAAACGAGGGTACCGAATTGAATTTGAGGATGACATTAAAGAATTGATACACAAGCTGGCACTGGACCTGCATGAAGGGAGGGTGGACGATCTCGCTGGCAGGATCTGCACCATCTGTATGGAGATGCGGGAAGAAGACGAGTTCTGCGAACTGCATGGCGACGAAGCCTGATTTCTCTCCCAAACGCCACCAGGAATGGAAATATATCAGATATGTCAGATGCCGGGAAGAACACACTGATCAGAAACCTTGCGGATAGGGATTCGCTGCTCGTCGCCTACTCCGGCGGTGTCGACAGTTCCCTCCTTGCCGCCCTCGCCTCCGAAGCGCTGGGAGGTGACCGGATTAGGTGCGTCCTCCTGGATGCGCCAGTAGTGCCGCGACGGGCGGTCAGGGAAGCGCTGGCGACCGCGGAGCATCTGGGCATCATGTGCGAGGTCATCCCATTCCCGATCATGGAGAATGATGAGTTCCGCAAAAATCCGCTGGACCGATGCTATATCTGTAAGAAAATCTCATCCCGGTTGCTGAAGGCGCGAGCAGCAGAAGCAGGGATCGCACATGTCGCAGATGGAGTGAATATATCAGACCAGAGTGAATACCGACCGGGTCTCGCCGCAGGGAATGAAGAGGGCATCTGCCACCCGTTCATTGAGACGGGTATCAACAAAGAGGGGATCCGGAAGATCGCACGGGAATGCGGGTTCAGTTTCTGGAGCAAACCTTCAGATGCCTGTCTCGCCACACGTATTCCCTATGGAGAGGAGATCACCGGTGAGAAGCTGTGGATGATCGAGCAGGCAGAAGATTTTCTGATTGAAAATGGGTTTACTCAGGTGAGGGTCAGGCTGCACGGGACCATGATCAGGATTGAGATAGTTCCTCAGGAAATGATAAAATTCCTTGGAATTAAGGATGAAGTTATTCAGACACTCAAACGGATTGGATTTCAATATGTAACTCTTGACCTGGAAGGATACCGGAGCGGCAGTATGGACGAGGTGCTATGAACGTCGAGAGTATCCGGGAGGATTTTCCGATCCTCAAACATTTCACCTACATGGACAGTGCATCCACGAGTCTGTCCCCCGAGCCGGTTCTTCGGGCAATGCAGGAGTATGAGCGGCATTACCGTGCAAATGTCGGACGAGGTGTGCATCGTTTATCAGAAGTTGCATCCCGGCGTTACTGGGATGCTCATCAGAAAGTGGCACGGTTCATCGGTTCACCCGATGGGGAGGTGGTCTTCACAAAGAATACGACCGAGGCGATTAATATGGTCGCAGGAGGGCTGCAATGGCAACGGGGCGACCGTGTTGTCACCACGCTCATCGAACACCATTCCAACTTCCTCCCCTGGCTGAGGCTGAGAGAACGGGGTGTTGATCTCACCATCGTCAAACCAGATGAAGACGGATCACTCGATCTTTCAGCATTTGAATCAGCCATTGACGACACCACCCGGCTGGTGGCAGTCAGTCAGGCATCCAATGTCCTCGGCACCGTCAACCCGGTGAAGGAAGTTGCCGGGATCTGTCAGGATCATGATGCCCTCCTCCTCGTGGATGGCGCACAGTCCGTCCCTCATATACCGGTCGATGCAAAGGATATCGGTTGTGACTTTCTCTGCTTTTCAGGGCATAAGATGCTCGGCCCGACCGGCACGGGGGTGCTCTGGATGAAGGAGCCGGATCTCGAACCATTCATGGTCGGGGGAGGAATGATCGATACCGTCACCACGGAGGGATATACGCTGGCTGATGACTACAGGCGGTTTGAAGCGGGCACCCCCAACATCGGTGGAGGAATCGGTCTCGGGAGGGCAGTGGACTATTTACAGCATCTGACCCTGGATGAAGTGAGAAAACACGAAGAACGGCTCACTGCACGTCTCATCAAAGGACTCCTCGATCTGGAAAAGGTCAATGTATATGGTCCAGTGGGGCAGGAGAGGAGGATTGGTGTCGTTTCCTTCAATATAGAAGGAGTACATCCCCATGATGTTGCCCATCTGCTGGACGAGGCATCGGCAATCATGGTCAGGTCAGGCAACCATTGTTGCCAGCCGCTCATGACACATATGGGGCTTCAATCTGGTACTGTGCGAGCGAGCTTCTATATCTACAACACCACGGATGAGGTGGATCGTCTCATTGCGACCATTGAAGAAATCACACGGGTGGCGTAAGTGTACAAACTCTTTCCCTGCATCAGAGGAGATGAGGGGGTCTTCGTTGAATCAACTCACGAGGTGGTTGAAGAAGTTCCCGTATCGATCACCATCAACGGGCGACACGCCCTCACTGCCATGATGAGCCCTCATATGATAAGGGAATTCGTTATAGGATTCCTCTTCACCGAACGAATTATTCGAAGTATTGATGAGATTGAATCCATAAAAATCGAGGAGAACTCTGCAAGTGTACTGACAAATAACCCATTTTAGATACTTGTCTCTCAAAAAACTGTGTTGAGCGGCTGTGGCGGCAGCACGTCGTTCCTTGACGTTGCCAGACTCCCCAGGATAAGCTCCGATCTGAAGATCAGCCGGTATGATATCCAAAAAGGGGTAAAGAGCGTACTAACTTCAGACCTGCACAAGTTGACCGGGGGAGTTCACATCGTCGGGCTTCTTACCAAAGGACGACATATATGCATTGCAGAGGATATCGGGCGCCACAATGCCCTCGACCGTGTCATTGGCTATGGATTGCTGAACAGTGTCAATTTCAGGGAGACCTTTGTTGTCAGTTCAGGTCGGATATCTTCAGAGATGGTACGAAAGTGCCTTGTGGCAAATATCCCCATCATCATCTCCCGTGGTTCGACAACCAGCCTCGCCATCGAAATCGCGGAGCAGGCAGGGTTGACGATCATCGGTTTTGCGCGGGGAGAGCGGATGAATATCTATTCTGGCCGGGAACGTATTGAAGGGTAATCATCAGTGCCCCATGTTCTCTCTGTTCATTGAATGTACAAGAGCACATGCACTGCAGCGTTCACCGGTGCAGGGTTCCCCACATTCCCTGCATGCCAAAAGGGACTGGTTTGGAAACATCCCCCCGACCCGGGAGGTAAGTGCGTCATAGCCATTCATGACCCTGTGCAGGGTCCCCGGGTGCCTGTATTCCATCTCGTTCATCAGCGACCGGACATCAGAACGTAATGCAAAACGGGCATACGGGCAGTCCCTGATATTAACATAGATTCCCTTTACCATCCCATACATCGCTACCTCTCTCTCAGGGATATCTCTCAGTGGTTTGACCCGGGGGACAAAGGACGATGCATCATCAGAAGGAAGAACCCGTGCGATTCTCCGGACATCACCACGGAGAATATTCATCATGGCCGACTGGACCTCGTCGTCAAGGGAATGACCGGTAGCAAGTTTTGTTGCTCCGTTCGCCCTTGCCGCTCTCTGGAGGAGCTGTCTTCGCAGGACGCCGCAGACCGTGCAAGCCCTGTTCTCCCGCCTCCTCAGCAGTTCATCCAGACTCCTGCCATATTCCTCCCTGAAAGAGACAATAATGTGGTCAATCCCAAGCGATGCCGAGATATGTTCTGCAGAACTTATAGTATCCTCCCGATACCCTGCAATGCCCTCATCAACCGTCAGGGCAAAGATCTCCAGATCCTTCCGTCCATGGAGGAATTTATGGAGGAGATACAGGAGTACCGTGCTGTCCTTCCCCCCGCTCAGCGCCACCGCAATTCTGTCCCCTTCTTTTATCATCGAATACTCATTAATCGAATGCCGCACCCGTTGCTCGATATCCTCGGCAAAGTGCTCTCCACAGAGATGTATACCGGAATTGCGAAGAACGGTGATTGCCGGGGAAGGGCAACGGGAACAGGGTACGGTATCAGCTGGCGATGACGATTCTCCGGGTGTCATCTATCCACCATGAACTATCCGGAAGATCCTGATCTCGTCATCATTACTCACCATCGCATCTTCAGGGACCAGATGACCATTTTTTGAGACAATGACCTCGACAGGGTTGATCTCCAGCTGGAGGAGGACCTGTTCGATAGTAGTAACATCAATGCTGATCTCGTCTGTTCTGCCCTGTGCATATCGGATCTTCAAAATTACACCTCATAGTATATCGCGGTGCGGGGTCAGATCACACCCAGTACAGGGAAGGCACATAGTGCGTCCCCGGTCCGCCCTGAGTCCATATCGGTCCAGAGTCTCCCGCAACATCACACCGAGTCTGATAAGGCGAGCAGCATCCGGCCGTGCAACATCTATCTCACCCCGACGCAGGGGATGAGGAGATATGGGCCGCAAAATTGGTATCACCCCCATCTCTGTTAGCGTCTCCACGCCCTTCCGGACAGAGGCATCGCTCTCCCCCAATCCGAGGATGACGTTGGAAGTGACACGGTTCCTGCCAAAGATATCAACTGCGTGTTCGAGTGCGTTCAGCACATACGCATGGGAGAGTTCCGGGCAGACACGAGCGAAGATGCCGGGATCCATCGTCTCCACATTATATTTCACCTCCGACGCCCCGGCGGCGTAGAGTTCCTCCGACGATGCCGACGTTGGATAGACCGAGACCCCGATCGGGAGATCATACTCCCGTGTCAGTGATCGGACAACAGCTGCCACCCGCCGGACTTCGTCGTCAGGCGACCGCGCTACCCCGCTGGTTAGGGAGATTGCGGACAGAGACCCGGTCGCATATGCCAGATCAACCATCCTGAGCACCGTTGCGGTGTCCTTTACCACTCCCTGCAGCTTCGGGACGGGGCAGAACCTGCAGTTGAAGATGCAGCGCTCTGATAGGGTTATGTAAGCCTGCTCCGGGCAGTGGCAGAGGGGTGGCTCCAGCACCCCCTGGCGATGACACGCCTGTCCAGGACTGCCGCCACGCCATCTCCCTCCGGGATCACCTGCAACAGGGATTGATCGCTGATGCCGAGGCGGACGCGGTGGTTGCCCGAACGGATGAAAAACGATCTGCCGCCCGCCCCCGGTCCGGCAGTTGCCGTCGTCGCCAGCGCTTCCGGTAACAGGGCAGGCTCGATTCGGGCGTTGCCAATGGCGACCAGCACTGCTTTTCTCTCTACGTCCAACATTCCTAACATTCCTGAACCCTACATCCGGGCATGGCATTCTGCAGTCTCCTCATACCGATGCAGGATCCTGGCAGAGATGACAGAGCTTGTGCGATCGGTGATGAAAGAGAGGGCGACCTCCACGTACTCCGGCGGGATGCACCCGAGGCTCTCCTCTCCATCCAGGATCAGTCCGACCAGGTACCGGACCTCACTGTCGTCGAGCCGTTCCAAGCGCTGACGGAAGTCGTGCACATCTGCAGCATAGTGGTTTGCCACAGGTGGAAGAATCGAGCGGTAGGCAAAGCCTGATCCAGCGCAGATCAGATCATTGCACTCGGGTGCAAGTTTCTTTAGCAGATCCCAATCTATATCAGAAAGATCCCGTATGGTCATCCCCCCTCCATATTCCGTCTCCGAAGACAGACTTCTTTCCAGTTCGAGAATTATCTTAAGCTTTGCTTTTGTTGACGGTTTCTTTGGAACAGCCCGGCAGCTGCCCGCCGGAAGGATGGATGGATGATAACTTCCGATCTTCCGTGCGATATCCACGATCTCCTGTTTATCGAAACCGATCAATGGACGGTAAAATGGCATCGTAGATGCATCGTTCAGAACGTACATGTTGTCGAGTGTCTGGGAAGCGACCTGTCCGATGGATTCACCGGTGACGATTCCCTTTGCCCCTTCTTCCCGTGCAAAGGCTTCCGCAATCCGGTACATACGGCGTTTGCAGAGGAGGCAGGTATACTTCTCAAGCCCCTTTCTCTCCATGAACTCCTTTGCACGGTGCAGGTATGAATCCTGCACCACACGCAGCCTGATATCTGGCTGATATGGTCGGAGGCTTTCAACAACTTTGTGTGCACGCTCAAGTGCTGTCTCATCGAAAAACGGTGAGATATCCACATAAAGGGGAATTATCGTACACCCCCGTTTCATCATCATCCATGCGGCGACAGGTGAGTCTATGCCCCCGGAGAAGAGCGCCACCAGCGTTCCTTCAACACCAGGCGGGATCCCTCCTGCCCCTTGTGAGATATTGTCAAATAGATAGCAGTCTTTATCCCGGATCTCCACAAAGATTTCCATCTCCGGATGATCCAGGTCCACAGTCAGGTGCGGGTAGGATTCTACGATGAGGGAACCGAGTTCCGCTGCCTTTGTCTGTGACGTGAAATTATGATTGCCCACGCGTTTCAGGCGGACTGCAAATGATTTTGTCTTTTTCATTTCCTTACCATTACAGAATTTCAGAACTGAAGAATTGAGGTCTTCCAGTGTGCAGGAAACACATTCTGAAAAGGAGACGATTCCAAAGATATGTTTCAACTTTGCGGGATCAACTTCCCCTTCAAGCCAGATCCTTCCCCGTTCTTTTCTCGCATGACACTCAGGCATCATATCCTGAACATTTGAAATGAGGATGTTTTCCCATTCCCTGCGCACGGGATCTGATTTCAAAAAAAATCTCCGCATAGCGGACAAGCCATATCTTTTTCATGTCAACACACTCCCGGATCAGATTGTGTTCCGAACAGAGCTACCCGAAGTTGTTGATGGCGGTTTATCGTCTCTTCCCGGATCTGCAGAAGGCACATCACCAACTTTTATCGGATTATGACAGTACGGACACTGGAAATCACAGTCACACCCTTCATAGGGGCAAATTGTCACTGATGAGTCCGACAACGGGTGCCCCTTGCTCTTGATTTCAAATTCCTTATACCATCCGAAGGGTGCCCGCTTTACATCAATACCCTCTTCCCGCAATCCACTTTCAAGGCCGACCAAAACCTCCATTGCTGTGGTGGGGGAACTCAGGGTATTTGTCAGGTGAGCATATGGGAATATCATGACCCTGTTTACCTTCAGTTTTGAGAGCCTCTCTCTCACACTCTTTCCAGCACACCCTATTACCCGTCCGGGATTTACCTCATCAAGTTTTTCGACACAGGAAAAGAGCACTACACAGTCAGTCATCTCATCTTCTTTTGTATCAATGTCTTCTGCCAGGGGTGTCCTCTTTCGGACCCTGTACCGTATCATATCTGCGTGTATTGCGAGTATCCTCATGAATACCTCCCTGTAAGTGCACTTATTCCCTCACTGGTGATGATCCCAACCACCATACCGTCACCATCCACAACCGGCAGGGCAGAAATCCTGTGCCGCTCCATTCTTGTCACAGCATCTTCGATGGGCTCATCGGGCTTCGCAGTGATGACTGTTGTGGACATGATCTCCTCCAGGCATTGGTGCCTGAATGCCACCGCCTTTGAGATGTCCCATGAGGTAACGATACCTGTAAGGCGCTCATCACACGAGACTACCGGCAGATGGTTGACGGCATGCTCGATCATCACCTTTGCTGCATCTTCAATAGACGCACTCTCCGGTATGATCGGCACCGCCATGACCATTGCATCCCTGACCATGATATGGTTGAGGAACCTCCCGATAAGATAATTCATCTGACCGGATTCGAGGAGAAATGCGTCATGCCCATGATTTGACTTGATCTCGCAGTAATGGACATCGATCTCGTTGGCGGTGAGCGCTGAGACGATCTCCTTTGAGAGGTATGGAGGGTAAAGCCAGTCAGATGTGACCGAAATAACAAGGAATTTTGCTTTCACTCCCCCAAACCCATCAAGCAGGGAGTTGTCCTTCGACACGTCAAAGTAGTCGATTGCCTTTGTAATGTATAGGTAGGAATTGCCATCAAACCTT
>DARA01000055.1:21943-26436 GCA_002503135.1 Methanomicrobiaceae archaeon UBA207 | reverse complement strand
AACCTTCTCGTAAAGATATCCCCCTGATGGTGGAGGTAACTCTCCACCTGGAAATCTGTGGAAAAATCAAAACCATAGGCTTCCCGGTTCTGCAAATTTCTGCCAAATTTGTTGTGCATTGACGCGTCGCTCAGGTAGGTGATATGTCCGATCATCCGTGAAAGGGCGAGACCGCGTGCAGGGATAGTTTTCCCATAATAATTCCCCTCATCCCAGGCGGGATCAGAGGTGATTGCATTCCTGCTGACTTCATTGAAGGCAATCTGCTGGGGAGTGGAATAGGCAGTGGTCGCGATGGCGATCACATTCCTGACAATATCAGGATAGAAAATAGCCCACTGGAGAGCCTGCATCCCTCCCATTGATCCCCCGGCAACCGCGAAAAGCTGGCGTATACCCAGATGGTCAGTGAGCAGCTTCTGGGCCCGGACCATATCGCCGATGGTGATCACCGGGAAGGAGAGCCCATAGGCTCTGCCGGTTTCCGGATTGATGGAAGAAGGGCCGGTTGATCCCTGGCAGCCCCCTATCACGTTCGGGCAGATGACAAAGTATTTATCTGTATCAAATGACTTCCCGGGACCGATCACTATATCCCACCAGCCTGACTTCTTATCCCCTTCATGCCATCCTGCCGCATGGGCATCGCCGGAGAGAGCGTGACAGATGAGGATGGCGTTGCTCCTTTCCCGATTAAGTTTTCCATAGGTCTCGTAGGCGATGGTAACGGGTGAGAGCATCGCTCCGCTCTCCAGCACCAGCGGCTCCTCAAAGGTGAGGTATTCCGTCCTGACCGTGCCGACAGATTCCCTCTTCACACATACACTCCTGCCAGCGCCTGATCTATATCCCCGATGATATCCTCCACGTCTTCTATCCCGACGGAAAGGCGCACAAAATCTTCCGTAACCCCCGCATCTCTCTGCTGCTCCGGCGTGAGCTGTGAATGTGTGGTGCTGGCGGGATGGATGGCAAGGGATTTAGCATCCCCCACATTTGCAAGGTGCGAGAATAACTTCAAACCTTCAATGAACCTCTTTCCAGCTTCCAATCCCCCTTTTATCCCGAATCCGACCATGCCGCCGAATCCTCCTTTGAGATATTTGCAGGCAAGCTCATGTGTCGGATGGTCTGGAAGTCCAGGATAGATGACCCAGTTCACCTTTGGATGATTTTTCAGAAATTCTGCAACCGCAAGTGCGTTCTCTGAATGCCTCTCCATTCTCAGGTGGAGCGTTTCCAGTCCCTGTAAGAATAAAAACGCATTGAAGGGGCTCATTACAGGTCCGAGGTCCCTCGTAAATCTTGACTTCAGCTTTGCGATGTATGCGTTCTTAGCAAACTCGTCCAGATAGTTCAGACCGCCCCTGTATGCCGGATCGATCTCATTGATCCCGAACTTTTCATCTTTCCAGTCAAAGTTGCCGGAATCCACGACCAGTCCCCCGATTGATGTCCCATGTCCCCCTATCCACTTCGTTGCGGAGTGCATCACGATGTCGCATCCCCACTCGAAGGGACGGCAGAGGTAGGGTGTCGGGAACGTATTATCAATGATCAGCGGGATTCCTGCATCGTGCGCGACCTTTGCGACTTCTTCGATATCGAGGACGTTCAGCTTCGGATTCCCGATCGTCTCCGCAAATATCGCCTTTGTATTTTCATCTATCGCCTCTTTGAAACTCTCCGGCGCGGGCTCGGCAAATTTCACCCTTATCCCGAATTTCTTCGGGAATGTCAGGTCAAAGAGCGTATATGTTCCCCCGTAAATCGTCTTTGCCGATACAATATTATCTCCGGTGTTTGCGATCGTCAGTATCGACAAGAGCGTGGCAGCCTGCCCGGACGCAAGCGCAGCCGCGGCAACACCTCCCTCCAGTGCCGCTATCCTACCCTCAAGCACTTCATAGGTCGGATTCGTGAAACGACTGTATATCTCCCCCGGGAAATCCGGTGCCTTCAGTGCAAAGAGGTTTGCAGCCTGCTCTGTATCCCTGAAGTTGTATCCAACGGTCTGGTGTATCGGAACGGCTCTTGCTCTCGTTGCCGGGTCCGGTTTCTGACCCGCATGTAATGCCTGTGTGTCGAATCTGTATTCTTTCATTTTATAACCTCCATGGCAACTTCTGCGGCTCTCTCCGGATAGAAGCATGGGTCCACACTAGGTGGTCGCCCTCGGAAGTGCGGATATCCGGTCATTGCTTCTCTCTTCTCACTGCAAGATCGTACTTCTCTGCAATCTCCTGGAAGTTCTCCACGAGGTAGCGAACCTTCTTCCATGAGAGTCCGTATGTATTCAGCTTCCATGCCCGGGTGGCACCGGCGAACGCGCCGGTGATCCCCCGCCGGGAGAGTTCGTCAGAGAGGAAGAATCCCCGGCGCTTGTGGGTACATGCCACCCGATCGAAGCTCGCGGTGGTGTCCACCTTGGATAGGGTGTGTTTCCGCGGGTACTCGGAGAGCACGTTCGTACCTTCAATGGCGTGCAGCCCGTCGATGACATAGCTGGATTTCTTCAGTTCTTCATCCCAGCACATTGTCCGCTCCTTCACTGCCGGGAAAGATGCCATCATGGCGATTAGATTGGCACCCATCAGAGTGCACCCGAGCATCTCCACCTCCTTGATCCCGAACTTCCGGTTGGTAACGTCCCCTACCATCGCGGTAGTCCGGAGAACCTCCGGCGCCCACTCCTCAGTTGTAGCAAGCACGCCTGACGGGGCGGGCGATGCCATGCTTTTGTGCCCTGATCCGATCACGAAGTCAGCTCCGATCGCCTTCCCGTCCACTGGCATGACCCCCACAGTGTAAGCTCCGTTGTAGAGAATGGGGATGTCATATTGGTGTGCGACCTTCGCAACACCCCGGACGTCGTGCTCGTTGGCGAACTGATAGTCGAAGTGGTCGATCATCACCAGCTTCGGCAGACGGCGGGTTTCATAGTGCACCTCTTCGATCTTCTCGGCAGTGGCATCGGCGGTAACAACATTCTGCGCGTTGACCGGGATCTCCCTGACCACACCGCCCGCAGCCTCCACGGCCAGGAATTCTGTGTAGTGTGCCAGTGCCGAGACGATGACGGGATCACCCTTCTCCACCAGGGTATTGGTGACTGCCTGAAACCCCCGCCGGGCGCCGGGCACTACGCGGGCGATATCCATGTTCAGGAATTTCGCCAGATTTTCATGGAACGCAGCGATTGGTGGCCTGGAGATTTTATCCAGGCGGAATGGTTTCCGGCAGGCGTCACAGGTGGAGTAGCCGTCGCCGTAGGCGATAAGCGCCTTTCTCGCTTCAGGGGTCAGGCGTCCCGCCGCCTGAATAGGCTGGATGTTGATGGTATCCTCCTCCCGGGTGCGGATATCCAGTGTGCCGGCGATCCTGGTCGCGCCTGGCGAGCTGCCTCTCTCATCCAGATTGTCAAGGATTGCCTGGGCACGAGCGATTTTGGTTCGGAATACAGTCTCCTCATCCGGATCAAGCCCGGTGGGGAGTGTCTGGCGCAACACCTCCCGTGCATCTTCGAGGGCGAAGAGCGCCTCGAACACCTTCTGAACTCTGATACTCATGAGTTATCCTCCAGAGCCCGGGATGAGAATCGAACTCATATTCTCCGATCTGCAGTCGGACGCATCGCCACTCTGCCACCCAGGCACGAATAGGGAGATTCACAATTGTGAATTCCCAACAATAAGTTAACAATTGTGAATATTTATAGGTTCTGATTATGTGGTGTTTCTGGGGAGATGTGAGCCTGTCAAACCAACCCCACATTACCTGCTCCTTTCGGCATACCACTTAAACAGGAGCAATCACAGTCTTCAATGAACGAGACCATAGAAGCATGGTCCTATTGTATATAAAGGTACCAAAATATGGCTGTATTGAGGTGGATTTTCAGGATGCCGTTTGAATCGCAGGGCTAAATGAAAACAGGGCAAAGTCTATAGCTCAAATCTCGATTTGACAGGCTCGTATATGTTATGCCTGTCCATAAACCAACCTCTATAACTCCCCTATCCTCTTCTTCTCTTCGCGCAACACCGGGTATCCCGCCTTCATTCTTTCATCTCCATCTTGTTCCTCCCCAGCACCGCTACCAGGCGGGCTGCACCGAACGGCTGGAAAAGGGAGCTATACCACGAGCAAAAATGCTCATAGAAAGGGGTGCAGAAGTGATTGTTATTGCGTCATGCATCAGCAAAGGAAACCCAATCGGGTATCCATGTCCACATTTCGCCAGTCTGAGGCATGCTGTGATGAAGGCGATCGGTCCGGAGATACCGATCATTGAATGGACACATTGAAGGGTTGTCCTTCAGGGGGCGCGCAAATGGTGAAGTCAGTGTATATAAAAAGAAGGGTAAGGCTCTGGACAGCCTCATTTTAAGTGGTAAAGTTGGGTTGAAAACTATAATATATTAAAAAAAGGTAATAGTAAAATAATGTCCTGTGGATTAGAGCCTCCGCATTTATATATTTTATATATTTTA
>DARA01000055.1:0-21643 GCA_002503135.1 Methanomicrobiaceae archaeon UBA207 | reverse complement strand
TATATATTTTATATATTTTATACTCAAATTATAATTTCACAGAAAAAACTACATATCATGGAGATAAATTAAAATTTCTATTCAATAAAAAATTTGATGAACGCGAATTTAAATTTAAGAAAATAGTGAAAAAATTACTTAATGAGGGATATATTACAAAACTACCCAAAAAAACTGGAGATAAATATTATCTGTCAGATCGAAAACTGGCTATATATGCGTTGAATCAACATGGGATTAATGTGACTTGTGGAAACCGCAGGGGATGATCCAACCAATGATTATAATAACAATAAAGTGTAAAATATTTTTGGCACAATATCCGACACAAGAGGATGAAGGTTTTTGAGTGGTGAAGTATGAGAGTGAAGTCGTTCGATGGAATATTAGGTAATAATTGTGAATTGAGATTATTACATTTCTTGCTTCCTTTAGATGATGTAAAATTTAACATAACTGAACTAGCTGAAGAATCTGGTGTTTCACGTGCAACTACTGGAAAAGTTGTAAAAAAGTTTGCAGACCGAAATATCCTTAATGTTCATGAGGGGGGGATTAATGAATATTCTATCAATCTCAAATCTCCTTTAGTTCAAAGTATTGTAGACTTCAACAATGTCATAATAGAAAACATATTGGGAGAACAAGAGCTATTTGAGATCAATGCTTACATAGTTGGAAAGAACTATGAAATTTATAAAGACCAAATTTCCAATAACATAATTCCAATGGAAAATATTGGACAAAGGGAGGAAAGAGAATTTGTTGAATCTCCATATATCTATGATCCAATGGGGGGAGAGAAAAGCTCATTTAAGAGTGGAGAAATGTGCTCATATGATGTGACTGCTGAAGGGAGTAGTGTATAAATGGAAAAAAAAGAAATTTTTAAAAAAGAGTTGGTTGAAGAATTAAGACGAGTGTCTGAACTAATCAAAAACGAATCGAATCTTGAGAGAAAAATCTATTATTTTTCAGCAGGTTATGGAATAACCGGTAGAACCCTTCGTTTTGAATATAATGATGGTTATGTCATTGCAGATTGTGTAATGAATGTTGCTTATAATGGATTTATGGAGAGAATGAAGAGAATAAAAAGTGGGGACCCTACTGTTATAATTGAAGAAATACATTTCACAAGAATATCTGATGGATTAAATGAATTAGCTGATGCTTTTGAAAAAGAAGAATCTATTCTTGAACCACTGAAGAAGATAATGTCAACTGCTTTTTCAATATCAGGCCCCGGTAACTATATCCGAGAAAAGGGCATGATGGATTTTTAATTTCCTAATATATTTTTACTATTAAATCCAACTACTCGCTACTACCCTTTTTTCTGTTATTCTGTCTGTCACTGCGGCGGCGTCTAATTCGTCTGGGAGATGCCGCGAGACTTACATTGAACCGCAAATGTGCTTCTCTTCTGCAGCATACAGACGAGAAAATAATACATAGGCTTTGGACTACTGATGTAACGATGCCTCAGCCCGGATTTGAACCGGGGACAACCAGATCTTCAGTCTGGCGCTCTCCCAAACTGAGCTACTAAGGCACAGGGATACTAACTTGGAATTTCATCATAATAAATGATTTGATCTATCTGAGCCTCTCTCTTTTTTATGGTGCAGGTCTGAATATAAAGGGATGGAATGTGACTGCCGGAAAAAATAGTAATAACCAGACAACGATGGAGGTTGCGCTTGCCTCGCGGAAGTCCCATACCGTGCATCTCACGCACAATGACCTCGATGCAATCGGTGCGGATGCGATACACCGGATGAAATACGGTGATGTCTTCACCATATTCACTTCAGTCGGGAAATTCCCGAAAATGCTCGGCAAAATCGCCTCTGTTCCCGGCTCCGGAGACCTGCTGAGCATCAGTGATTTTGGATACCAGTCTGGGATTGAGCCGCTGCTTAGCGGCATAAAGAGGCAGGGGTGGGTGATTGAGTGGAGAGACCACCACCGCTGGCAGGACGATGAGGTGAGCCGTGTCAGGGAGATCATCGACACCCTCAGGGTGGATACCTCTACCTGCGCCTGCGGGATCACTGCCCAGGATCTCATGCCCGATGATCCCTATGCCCTCGAGCTCGCCGCAGTGGTCTGCGACTATGACCTCTGGAGGCACGAAGACCCCAGGTCTGCCGTACTGGGTCTGGTCACCAGCATACGTGAGAACCGGACCCTCGTGAGGGACAAGATGGTGGGTGGCGTCATCACCGATGCAGAGATCGAGAATCTCTATGCCGGGATAAAAGAGGACATGACTGAAAAGATCCGGATGAGCCTGAGGGGCACAAAGGTGTATGTGAGCCGGTACAGGATCGCGTTCGCCCCCCTCTACGGGTATCCGAGCGAGACAGCCGCAGCCATCAGGAAGGAGCTGAATACCGGGATCGAAGTCATCGTATCTCCTGGCGGGCGGTTTTCAATCCGTTCTGTCCCGCCCATCAGCCATCTCATCGCGCGGGAATTCAGGGGCGGCGGGCATCCGAATGCATCCGGCGGTAAATTCGACTTCAATATCCTCGATAAACTGCTTTTCAGGCTCTTCAAAAAGAACCGGCACTACAGGCATCTGGCGGAAGTGGCAGAGTCTATCTCCTGACAACCGCCCCTGCCCTGAGACCGGTCCAGTAGTCTGTGCACTCCTCCCGGCAGTATCCGCCTGCCGCGATCTCATCCCTGTCCATGTATTCCATCGCCATGGCGATGGATGCCGGGTTAGGGTCCATGATGATGACCTTTCTGATGTCGTAGTCCTCCATCAGGCTCCATACAAGAGGGAGTTGATCAGGGAAGACCGCAATCTCCTGCTGGTATTCGAGGAGGAGAGAGAGGCTCTCGGTGGTCTGCGTGAGCAGGAAAAATATAATCTTCTTTCCTGACAGGCTCTCAAGCTCTGCTTCGCAGGCGGCATCGCAGATGAGTGTGTGCCCACCTGCCCCGGCGTCCCGCATCTCCCGCAGCAGCCTGGCATACAGCGTGCAGAGCGCCCCGCAAAATTCATCCCTGTCTCTAAAATAGCCGTCAGCAACTCCAAGGTGTGACGGAGCAGGCAGGGAGACCCAGGCATGTTTCCGGTGTGCAGTGATGGATGATGCATCCATCGCCACATCACCCGCGTCTGCGTAAGGCTCTCTTTCGAGCACGCCGTCTCTGATGCCGGTGATGCACCCCCTGATCCGCTCGCCGTAAAAAAGCCCGCCTGCGCACGGTCTCTCAAGCATATGCTGGCATCCGAGCGACTCTTCGAGCATGAAGGTGATCAGGTCGCCTGCCGCGCATCCCCTGCCAGAGACCCATGCTGCCAGTGTGTCATGACCAGGTCTCTCGACTTCGCTTCCAAAGGACCTGATCTCCATCTCCCATACGCGAGCCATCATTATATTATCTTATTTATATCATCATCATCAAAAAACATAGGGATGAGTGATAAGCCGCTGCTGGTGACGTGCGGGCTTCCCTATACAAATGGTTCGTGCCATATCGGGCATCTGCGCACATATGTGCCGGCAGATTTCTATGTCAGATATATGCGGCGGGCAGGCGAGGAGGTGGTCTTTGTCTGCGGCTCTGACAACCATGGCACACCGGTTGTCATCAGCGCAGAGCAGAATGGGACGACCCCCCGCGAATTGTGTGAACGCTACCATCACCATTTTGATGAGACGTTCAGGCGCATGCACATCAGTTTTGACCATTTTGGCATGACTGACGCTGAGTCCAACCACCGGCGCACACAGTCCCTTGTAAGCAGACTGATTGAGCGCGGCTATATCTACCCCATGATCGTCAGCCAGAGTTACTGCCCCTGCTGCAGCCGTTTCCTGCCTGACAGGTACGTGGAGGGCATCTGCCCCCACTGCGGCGCAGTCGCACGCGGTGATGAATGTGACCAGGGCTGCGGGCAGCACCTGGAGCCTGGCGAGATCAAGGACCCGGTCTGCAAAATCTGCGGGACAAAGGCAGAGTCTCGCGATCAGGAGCACTATTTCTTTAAATTAAGCGAATTCGGGGATTTTCTTCTTGAATATCTACCTCATCTCAGGGGCACCTCCAATGCCAGGAATTATGCGCTCGGGTGGGTGAAGGAGGGTCTGCGCGACTGGTGCATCACCCGCACCCTTGACTGGGGAGTCAGGTTTCCGGGGCATGAAGACCTGGTGGTGTATGTCTGGGTGGACGCCCCCATCGGCTATATCACATTCACAGAGGAGTATGCCGCTGAGACAGGTGATGACTGGAAGCGCTACTGGTGCGGCGATGACACCAGGGTCACGCATTTTATTGGTGGGGACATCGTCTACCACCACTGCATCTTCTGGCCTGCGCTGCTGAAGGCGGCAGGCTACGGGGTGCCGCACGCGGTTGTGGCAAGCGGGATGGTCAAGATCGATGAGAAGACGTTCTCGAAGTCCCGCGGCTATGTCGTCTGGACAAATGAGGATTACCTCGATCAGGGTCTGTCACCGGATTACCTGAGATATTATCTGCTCTCATATACGAGCCACACCAAGGAACTGAACTTCTCATGGAAGGTCTTCCAGGAGCGGGCAAACAATGAACTGGTGGGCACGCTCGGCAATTTCATGTACCGGACCCTGCTCTTTGCCTACAAGGAGTTTGGCGGTGTGCCCGAAGGCTCTGTCTCCCCTGAGATCTTCGGGGAGATCAGGGCATGCATAGATGCGGTTGACCGGGATATGCGGGCATATGAATTCAAGAGCGCCATAGACACCATGATGGCGCTTGCATCATTTGGCAATACCTATATCCAGCAGCACGCCCCCTGGAAGCTGGTCAGGGACGACCCGGCAGCAGCGGCATCAGTGATCAGGGACTGCCTTCAGATCGTACAGGCGCTGGTGATTCTCTTTGAACCGGTCATACCCGGGATTGCGCAGGAAGCATGGGAGATGCTCGGAAATGCCGGTGCGGCGAATGTCTCCGGAGTGTCTGATGCACTCACGGAGATCACTGCCCGCACACTCCCGAAACCGGCACCCCTCTTTGAGAAACTCGATGACGATAAGATCGCAGAACTTGAAAAAAGGCTTGAAATAAGGGTAGAGGAAGCAAAGATGAAGGAAGCAGGGATGAAGGAAGCGGGCATGGAGATCAGTATCGACGACCTTTCCAGGGTCGAGCTCAGGACAGGGAGGATACTCTCTGCAGAGCCGGTCCAGGGTTCGAAGAAGCTTCTCAGGTTTGAGGTCGACATAGGGGGCGAAGTCCGCCAGATAGTCGGCGGCGTCGCAGAATTTTACACGCCCGATGACCTGATCGGGAAAGACGTGGTGGTGGTGGCAAACCTCAGAGCCGCAAAGATCTTTGGCGTGGAGAGCAGGGGCATGCTCCTTGCTGCGGGAGATGAGGCGAGCCTTCTTGTGCCGCTGCGACCCGTAACACCCGGGACACGGATCAGGTGATCCACGGGATACGGCTTCAGATATCATCTGTGCCGCACGTCGGCTGAAAATCGTCGTAAAACGGGCCTGGGGGGATTCGAACCCCCGATATCCGGGTTAGAAGCCCGGCGCTATATCCTGGCTAAGCCACAGACCCTTCATATTCATTCCCATTACTATAGTCATCGGGAGATTATTATAGTTACGAGCGTCACTTTTTGGACTTTCGCATTAAATCAGAGATTTAATGGGAGTTGCAGATTCCTAATCTGCAACATTTTAAGAAATACGTTTGGAACTGAGCCCAACTCCCAGTGGGTGATGGGCGCGAAACAGACCTCTTCAGGGTGGGTATGTGAAAATGGGGGTTCGATCATCCGGCAGTGTATGCTGCGGGTTTTACCACCTCAACGATGGTGGGCTCACCCCAGAACTGCCCGGTGACGCCCTTCACAAAGGTGGAGCCGACATACTTCACCTGCACCCTCGCAGACATGCGCTCGCGCTCTTCATAGTAGGCTGAGTTGACATATTCCACCATCCGTTTCATGCTCACAGTGATGGACTGTATGCTGACGATGATGCCGGTATCACCGCGTGAGAGGTCGTCAAGGTCGATTGAGGTCAGGAACAGATATGTCCCTGCACCGGTACCCATCAGCGTGATGATATTGTGAGCGCTGTTCAGTTCAATGGTGCGGGGTTTTCCCTGTTTGAGATCAGATATGACCCGTGATGAAATTCCTGTTAATGCTGGGCATTTCATGTAAATCACCCGTACATCGGGAGGTGTTCCTTCTTTGGAGATGTCTCGGTCTCATGCACCTGTTCAGCAAGCTTCTGCATCGCAGTCTCGATCTCTACCGCCTGCTCCATCAATGGCTCGACCTCGATCTTGATGTCATACATCTGCTTCAGGACCTCGATCGCCGCCGCCGCCGAACGCGGGTCAGGCGTGTTTGTCGTCTCGCCCAGGAGACCGATCGCCGGGATTTCACGTACCTTGCATTCGGTCAGTATGCTCCCGGCAATCCCTGAGATGCTGCCCATCGGGAGTATGACTGCCAGGTTTTCGATCCGTTTGAGGATCTCTTCTGTGGTTGCAACACCAAATACCCGTTTTTCAGGCTCATTTGTGATGATGCCACCTATTATGACCACCTCCCTGATGGATAACTGTGTCAGCCAGTCCATGATGCCATTTGCGATCTCATAGCAGATCATCGGGTGGATCGGTACATCGGCGACGATGGCGAGAATGTCTCCTTTCTCATATAGCCGTACCGGCACACTGATCACGCCCCTCGCAATCATTACAACCGGGGGGAAGTACTTGCTGGTCATTGTGCCGATGAGCTTGAAATCCAGCTGCTCCACCATGTACTGGAGTGCGATGCTGCCTACCAGCCCCGTGCCAGGGAATCCAAGCAACACCGAGGTTTCCGCGCCACTTGGCGGTTTTGATGTAATTCTGATATCCTGTATATTACCCACCTCCTATTCCGATGATTAAATTAAGATAGTGTGATCTACTTAAAAATATTATGCAGGAATATTCCATAAAACGGGCATGTGATAAAAAATCAGGGCGGAATCTTGGGGGGAGGATGGTTGAGGGGCTGCGCACGTTCTTTGATGCAGAGCCCCGGGAAAACGATGCCGGTCATTATGTCATCTCATATGGCATCCTGAAGCACCTTGAGGTCTGGCTGGGGGAGAAGGGGAAGACGCTTTGCGTGGATACAGAGACTGATAAGAGCGCTGATGACGATGCGGCGATCCTTGACACCAACCGCAGGTTCAGGAACTACCTTGAATATGTCACCTGCCTCTCTGCAAAGGAGCGGGGCAAAAAGATGCAGAAGGGCGGGTGATCAACTCACTCAATCACGATCGCCGGTTTGAATGGCAGGGCGCCCGCCGCTTTGCTGTGAGTACTCTCCTCAGCCGGCAGGCAGACCACTTTCACATCGAATGCCTCTTCAAGGAACTGTTTTGCCTCCTCAAAGATCGCTTTTTCGTCAGGGTCGTGGGTGAGCAGATCATCAACGATGCGCGGCGGAAGCCGGCGGATCATGGTGGTGATCTGTCCTGTTGCATCAGCCGCCGGTTTTCCACGCTGCCGCATCGTCTCGTCTTTCATGATCTCCCTGATCACCGTATTTTTATCGTCAGCCATCGCAGTTTTCCTGAAGATCTCATACTTCCATGCAGGTGCGGTGATGATGTAGACCGTGGAGGCTTTCATCCGGATGAGCCTGAGGATCGATTCGATGTCATCGACTGTCCTGGAGAGTATCTCCTCTGCCAGTTCACGCACCGCATCGATCTTCCCTGCATCCGCCTCCGGCCACGGGGCAGTGGAGACCAGCCCCTCCCCGGTGTGGTGCTCCTGCCAGATCTTCTCGCATGTATATGGGATGAATGGAGCAAGCAGTTTCGTCCATATGGAACAGCATTCGCGCATCACCTCCCCGCCGCGTGTACCGGGGGGAAGACGGCGGCGGTACCATTTCAGGTCTGACTCAATGCCAAAGAACGCCTCCTGGAGCGCATGGCGCGTCTGGAATGATTCGAGTGCCTCGGTGGTGGCTGAGATGCGCTGCTGGATGCGGCTCATGAGCCAGGCGTCGATGGGGTACGTACCCGTCGCTCCCATCCCCTCGTGGACGGCATTCCTGAACCTGACAATGTGTCTCCCTGTTGACGAGACCAGTTCGTTTCTCCAGTCAAAGTCCTGCCAGGGTTCACCGCTCCCTGTCAGGAACATCCGTACCGTGTCAGCGCCGAACTCTTTGAGTGCATCCTCGAGCAGGAAGACGTTCCCCTTGCTTGACGACATTTTGGCGCCATTGAGCAGCCCCATGCCAAAGACCACCATGCCGAGCGGCTGGAGGTCTTCCGGGAAGATCGCCTGGTGGTGGAAGATCTGGAATGTGAGGTGGTTGGAGATGAGGTCTTTTGCCGAGAACCGGCAGTTGTATGGGTACCAGTACATGAATTCGCCCCTCATCATCTCCAGCTTCTCTCTGTCAGGGAAGTCAGGCGACCCTTTTCCAAGGAATATGTAGTCAAAGACTTCCGGCGTGAGGTGCTCAGCTTCGATCTCGCGGAGATGGTGAGCGATGGTATAGTACGCCATGTATATGGTTGAATCACTCAGGGGCTCGATGATCCATGTGTCATCCCATGGCAGTTTTGTGCCGAGACCGATCCGGCGTGTGCATGCCCAGTCTTTGAGCCAGTCAACAGTCCTGTCAAATTCCGCCCTCACTTCCGGCGGGACGAGTGCGACCTTCTCAAGCTGTCTGTGCACCTGCTCTTTCCATTCCTGATCACTGTATCTGAGGAACCACTGGTCATGCAGTATCCTGACAAATACCCTGGAGCCGCACCTGCAGACCACCGGGCGCCTGTCAAACTCGTACATCACGACAGAGCCGTATTCTCTGCGCATCTCCCCGGCTATCTCATCACGGGCTTCCCTGACCGGTTTGCCCCCATACTTCTCCAGCAGACGCCCCCTGCTGAACTCGGCGCTGTAGACTTCCTGTGTCACTTTTTCAAGTGCAGGGTCGTTCTGGTCCCTGATGCCGGCGCGCTCCACCGCCTCCTGCGCAGGGTACTCCCCATACTCCTTCACGGTAATGAGTCTGATGGGGGTGATCTCTGTGTATTTTCCCTGCTCCCGGAGGTCGCGGAGGGCGATATAATCGAATGGGGCATGCGCAGGCACACTCATCACAATACCTGTCCCCATATCAGGGTCTGCAAAACCGGCAGGGAGGATGGGGACTTCACCGCAGAGCGGGTGGCTGACCTGTTCGTCGATCAGGTCAGCACCAGGGATTTCATCCCTGATCTCGACGGTGTGGTCCTGCAACATGAGTTTTTCCGCCGCTTCGCGGCTCAGTATCCATCTCCTCCCGTCAACATCTGCCCTGACATAGGTTATATCAGGGTTGACCCAGAGGTTGGTCACGCCATACGTCGTTTCCGGGCGGAGTGTTGCGGTGGGGATGAGCGCATCTCCCCAGGAATACATCACCAGTGTAAATTTTGTGATCTCTGCCCTCTCCCCTTCCAGCAGGTCATGGTCGCCGACCGGGTTGTCGCAGTCAGGGCAGTACTTTACAGGGTGCGCTCCCTTTGCGATGTAATTGCCCTCATGGAGGTGCCGGTACTGCCATTCGATGAATTTGCTGTACTGCGGATCAATGGTGATGAACTCCCGTCTCCAGTCGATGGAAAGACCGCATTCCAGCATGATGCGTTTGTAATCTGCGCTGAAGTACCTGACAATATTCATTGGATCAATGAATGAGTCGAGCACGTCCTGCGGCACCTTGTAGAGGTCCCGGTAAAGCCTGATCGTATGTTCATCGCCCTGTGCGATCCGTTTTGATATACCTATCACAGGGGTGCCGGTTACATGGAATGCCATGGGGAAGAGCACCTCTTTCCCACGCATCCGCTGGTAGCGTGCGATCACATCAGGGATGATGTAGGTCCTCCCATGCCCCACATGCATCGCCCCGCTCGGGTATGGATATGCAACAGTCAGGTAGAACCTCTCTTTTGGTGACGGGTCGGCATCAAAGGCGTGCCTCCACCGCTCCCTGATCTCCTCATCAGTCTGGCGCATGTTGTCTCCTCTTACTTCAAATCCACACTGGCATCACGGGGTCATCTGATTGCGGCATCATACAGGTCTCAGCCTGATCCCCTCTCCGTCCTCGTGTCTCCTGATCAGCTCCTGGGCGATCGTGCTGTTCTTTGCAAGATGAATCTCGCCATCTTCATCCACTGTTGCAGTGAACAGGTACTCTTTGCCTGCGAATACGTCGACGATCCTCTCCTTGTGTTCAGGGGAGATGATTGAGAGTTCTTTTTTGTTGATATGGATGCGGATACCTTCCCCAAGCTCAAGGTCTTCTTCTGCCTCCCTCTCTGCCCCGAGCTCACTGTTGGGTCTGATGTCAATGCCTATGCCGAGTTTGTTCACGATGGCAGCCACATTTTTGCCGCCTTTTCCGATCGCTGCCGGAACGTCCCTGTCATCGATATAGACCACTGCTTTGTTGTCGCTGGTTATCCTGACTTCAACATGCCCGTTGGTATATCTCCCGATCTCGCGCTGGATATCTGCTTCCCTGTCTGTGTGCGTCTTGTGGGGCAACTTCTCCTCCACGCGGGGCGGTGTCTCTGGTCTGGCACCCTCTTCCCCTACCACAGGCATTATGATCGTCTCGCCGTCGTATCTGTAGACCTCCATCTTTACTTCGGCTGTCGTAGCGTCCTTCACCAGAATGACCGGACGCAGATGAGCCTCACTCGACATGCCTTCCGGCACCTTGATGGTAAACTCCACATCATGGATGCTTGTGATCTCCCCCTCTCTCACAAAGATGATTGTTGTGATGACCTGCGGGATAACGGCGAAACCAACTCTGTCAAAGAAGCGCCTGATGGCGTCTTCTTCCTGCTGCGCATGAAGCACGCCGACCATTCTCATCCCTGAGAGTCGCATATCTGCAAATATAGTGAAATCTTCGTTTTTCCTGAGTTCGTTGAATATAACGAAGTCGGGACGGACAAGGAGGAGTACGTCAGCAGTCTTTGCCA
Source organism: Methanomicrobiaceae archaeon UBA207 (assembly GCA_002503135.1). GTDB lineage: Archaea > Halobacteriota > Methanomicrobia > Methanomicrobiales > Methanoculleaceae > UBA207. Next base: position 10,598 of record DARA01000055.1, on the reverse strand, counting down.
TCGTTCCCTCGAGGGACGTATACTGGGTGATGTGATCAGGCACCTGGAGGTCACGCGGGGACTCCATCGTTTTTACGATAAAGTCGCCGTCAGCGAGAGATGTGGCGATGCTCTGTGCGAGCGTGGTCTTTCCCGACCCTGGCGGACCTGCGATGATGACCCCGCATCTCTCCCGCATCACCCTATCCCTGATCAGCGGCGCCATCTTGTAGTCGTCAAGTGAAAGATCAATGATCGGGCGTACTGCTGTGATCTCCATACCGTCAGAGAGCGGTCTCCGTGTGATGGAGATGCGCAGTGATCCAATCTGCACCACTGTCACACCACGTTTTTCCAGTTCAATGAAGCCGTCAGGATCGCGTTTTGCCCGTTCAATGATCTCCTGTGCAAGGGAACGGAGTTCATATTCACTGCATGGGCTCTCCCTGAGTCTGACCAGGCGCATATTCTTCAGGGTGCCTCTCTTTGCCACCGGCGGTACACGGTCTTTCAGGTAGATCGCGATCGTATTCTCGTCAAAAAACTGGTCGATACCGAGTGTGAGGATGTCATTGGTCTGGGGTCGCAGATAGGTTACATCAATGCCTTTCGCCTTTGCGACCTCTGCCTGGACGACATCGCTTGTGATGAACCTCGCTTCATACTCAAGGGCGACATTTCTGATCAGTGCGTCGATCTCACCGCCACTGGAGAGTTTCACCTGGTCCAGTGTTGGTCGCACTCCTGTGAATTTGAGATCAATGATATTCTCGGCAGCCATTGTGCAGAGCTCCTGGAGCTCTGTGAGTCCGCTGAATCCGATCTCGCGCCCCTGGTTTGCCTGTGCCTCCAGTTCAGCAACAACTGCCTCTGGTATGATTATCGTTGAGCCTTTGTATTCGCCGCTTTTTATCAGTGATGTTATTCTGCCGTCTATGACGACACTTGTATCGGGTACTAATTTCATAAAAATCCCCACTTTATATAAATGTCATACATCTTTATTAGCATACACGTTATCTGGATCAAAGATCTTCCCGCATATCTCTTCCCCCTCTATTGTTCTGTAGAAGCAGGTCATGTGTCCGGTGTGGCATGCCGCACCTTTCTGCTCGACTTCATAGAGGAGCGCATCCTCATCGCAGTCTGTGAGGATCCTGATGACGCGCTGGACATGCCCGCTTTCCTCACCTTTTCTCCAGATCTTCTGCCTGCTCCTGCTGTAGTAGTGGGCGTATCCTGTTGTTTTTGTCAGTTCAAGCGCCTCTTTACTGGCATATGCGAGCATGAGCACCTCACGGGTCTCCTGCTCCTGAACAATGACTGGTATCAGTCCATCGACGAATTTCAAATTCATTTCCAAATCCATATTATATCATGCCCCTGTGTATATCATGCTCCTGTGACAAACTGTAGTATCATATATGGGATATCCCCCACGACCAGCGCCGTCATAAAGCCTGCCGTGATCGGGATGATGAATGGGATGCCATAGGAGATCCAGACCCTGCCTGCTCTCCTGTAAAGATGGAGTTCATCCCTGAATCTCTCTGGATGCTCCCTGAGATCTTTTGTGTAGATGCGGTTTCCTCCATGTATCATGCGGTGCAGCCCCTCCCTGAACCCGATGAACCGGCGTGTCAGCGCACCATCCCTCTCTTCGAGATCTTCCATGACAAACCCGAAGGTGTCTGCTATCCCATCTCCGGCAACCGGAAAACCAAGGAACATGACAGGGAAGGGGGCGTAGTCACCTCCGGTCAGATTTCTCAGGAAAATCCATAACGGTGCCGCAATATTGATGATGACGGCATTCACCAGTGTGGTGAATGGGAAAAAGCCTGGCGGCGGTGTGCCTGCAAAGGGCAGCCATGGGTGGAGCGGGAGGCATGCGGTGATGATCATCAGGGCATATGCATCTGCGCCGCCAAAGAGGTTCAGTCTCTGGAATGCATAGAATATGCTGCAGAATATGCACCCGAGCAGTGCATATCCTGTCGCCTGAACCTGGTGGAGGACGAGTGCGCCATAGATAAGGGTGGCTGCCGGAAGTGAGAGCACACTCATGAACGCAAGCGTCTCATAGACCTCTGCCCTCTCCACATCCAGGCGGGACTGGTTTTTCTGCCAGAGGACGTCCACTGCTGTTGCAAGGAGGGGGAGCCCTATCAGTAATGCGAGATAGCCGGGTACCTGCTGGGTGTTCAGATGGAGTATCTGCGTGGCATAGACCCATGCTGCCAGAGGCAGTGCTGCAATGAGTGCCGGGTGCCAGGTTTTGTGGGGTACCCGCCTCTCTCTGAGGTCGAGAAATGATGCATAGATCAGGGTCATTCCTATTGCCAGAACCCCGATTGCTGATGGCAGGATCATGGGTATCATTATATTTTGCGGTTACCTGTTTTATCTTTGGGGTGTGAAGGGGGGTGAAGATGGATGGCTCCGCTCCTTCCTGTCCCCTCTCTGGTGCAGGAGTCACCAGGCGGCAGCCCACCCGGGTCCTGAACCCATCATGAAGAAGAGCATTGCCGGGATAACCCCGATCCGGCTCACTGGTTATCGGTAAACTTTAATTAAGTCACAGTAATCAGGTAATATGGTATGATTGCATCTCTGTGCAGGTGCTGCAGATGCATTCCCGGGGATATATGAATGTAAATGGCGTCATCGAAACTGTTGTCGGATCGTCAGAATGTCTGGGGGACTATTTTTTCGATGACCTGCTGGATTACGCCCGTTCCAATGGCGTCTCAGGGCTGGCTCTCTGCCTGGATGAGAGGTATCGTTTTGTCCTCCTCTTTGCCGGCGGTGAGCCTGAGGGGGCGGTCTTCTCAGACGAGCGTGGCATCCTCTATGGGGATAAAGCGGCTTTCATGGGCAATGAGATGGGTGTTGACGATGAAAAACGGCAGTTCCGGTTTTATGCACAGGATCCCGGGGTCATCAGCGACCTCACATCACGGTGCAGGCTGTATGACAAAACCTGTCTGAAAAAGGGTTTCAGGATGAGTGTGCCTGAAATAGGTGGTAAAAAAGCGCACGGACCCGGCGTGGTCTGTATCACTGTGCTGGAGAATTCTGCCCCAAGGAGGGGGATGAGGGTGAGTATCAGGAAGGACCGGCATCTGGTCGGGAGCGACTCGACTATGGGTGACGGCAGGGTCTGTTTCAAACTTCTGGCCGGGACATATGAATATATCATCTTTGATGGTGCCCGTGAATGCGGGAGAGGCGTTTTTGATCTCCATGACCGGCACGCAGACCTGGTGGTGGAGATCACTGGCAGAGGGGCAGGCGCTCAGGTGATGAGATGAGCGGGCAGAGAGACCTGAAGGACCTGATCATGCGGGTCAGGCAGCAGCAGCAGGAGATGGGGAAAACCGGCGGTGCAGAGTCTGCAGACGGCCTGGTGGGAACCCTGCCCGGAGATGCCGTATCTGAAGGTGCTGCCATGGAGCAGCCCCCTGCAGGAGTGGCAGAGCCCGAACCTGAAGAGGAGGTGGCGCCCGGTGCCGGCGCACTTCTCATGCCACCCGAGGAGGTGCATGACCTGCCTGCTGATGCACCGCCCTCTGATGCAGCAGTCCCTGACGCTCTTTCCGAACCTTGGGATTCATCCGCGGACGCATATGAGGCGGCGGGTGAGGAGGTGCCTGAGGAAGGAGAGCCGGATGAAGGAGAACGAGAACCCGGGGAAAGGGAACAGGTTGAAGTGCCGGACCTGGCTGAACTGATCCTCCCCACACCCGGGGCAGTCGATGTCGAAGACCTGCGCCTGGAGCTGAAATCCCGTGTCTCGGACCTCATTGATGAGACGAAATTGCCGTCAGGGATTGAGGTACCTCCCCCTGAGCCTGCACCAACCGCCGTGGCTCCGGAGGCTGCCGCCGCTCAGGCAGTGCCTGATGAGGAGGTGGCTGCGGAACCAAAACGCCGGCTGAAGTTCCCAAAATTAAAGGTGCCCGGCATCAGGGAGGTCATCGCACCGCGGGTGGAGGAGTATGACCCCGCCGTCCATGGACCGCTTGTAGACCTCTCATTCAGCCCTCCCCCATCAGTGGAGGAGATCGAGCTTTATCCTGTCAATGAGCCGTATGCATATATCCGCATCACTTATGACACCGGCACACACGAATACACCTATAATGTCCTCGAACCCGGGCTTACGCCGGCAGAAACAGAGCTCTTAAAGGAGCTGAAAGAGCGGCTCTTCGAGAGGCTTGAGATCAGTACAAAATCCCTTGACCCGGAATCTGCAAGAGCCCTGTTGCGCAACGCGATTGTGGAGATCATCCGGGATTATGGTATCACTCTCTCTCCGCTGAGCATGGAGAAGATATTCTATCATGTGGTCCGCGACTTTCTCGGAGACGGGTTGATTGATGCGATCATGCATGACAGATACATTGAGGATATCTCATGTGATGGTGTAGGTGCCACGCTTTTTATCTACCATATCAGATATGAATCACTCAGGACCAACCTGGTATATGAGAGTGCAGAGGATCTCGACTCATTTGTGGTAAAACTGGCGCAGCGTGCCGGGAAATATATCTCAATCGCCGACCCGATGCTTGATGCCACCATGAGCGACGGCTCACGTATCCAGATGACGCTGGGGAGTGAGGTGACTGCTCACGGGTCAACCTTCACTATCAGGAAGTTCAAGGACGAACCGATTACACCCACTGATCTCATAGAATGGTTGACTTTCTCACCACTCTCAGTCGCGTACTTCTGGCTTGCAGTGGAGTCTGGAAAATCAGCGATATTTGCCGGAGGGACGGCATCCGGAAAGACGACCAGTCTGAATGCTCTGGCGCTTTTCATCCCTCCGCTTGCGAAGATCGTCAGTATTGAGGATACACGTGAACTGAAGCTGCCGCACCCCAACTGGATACCTGGTGTTACCAGGGAGTCATTTGATATCGCAGGGAGGGGCAGCATCGATATGTACGAGCTCCTGCGGGCGGCACTGCGCCAGCGTCCGGAATATATCGTTGTGGGCGAGGTGCGCGGAAAGGAGGCACAGACCCTCTTCCAAGCGAGGAATACCGGGCACGTCACCTATGCCACCATGCATGCGGATTCGGTGGCAAGTGCAGTGCACCGGCTTGAAAACCCTCCTATTGACGTGCCCAGAAACATGCTGAGTGCACTCGACATCATCTGCATCCAGGTGCAGGCACGTGTCGGTGGTCAGCGCATCAGGCGGTGCAAGCAGGTCATCGAGGTGCTGGACCTTGATCCCCGTACAAAGGAACTGATCACCAATGAAGTGTTCAGCTGGGACCAGCTCAGTGATGAGATCCGGTTCTCCAGAAAATCATATATCCTTGATGAGATCAGGGCAGCGCGGGGATGGACTGAGGAGCGCATGGCTGAGGAGCTGAAACGTCGCCAGGAAGTTCTGGAATGGATGAGGATCAAGAAGATCCGGCACTATCAGGACGTGAGCAGGGTGCTGATATCATATCACCGGGACCCGGAGGCGACCATGGCAGAGGTGAGGACAGATCTCTATGAACGCGTTTGAAAGGTTCTGCTTCAGGCTGCTTGGCAGGATAGTGAAAAAAGAGAAGGACGAGTACCACCAGCTCCGCGGCGACCTGCTCAGTGCACACATGAAAGTGCCTTTTGAGGTGTATGTCTCGACGGCGTATGTGAGCGCAATCCTGGTGGGTGGTGTGGTGTCTCTCATCCTGGGCTTTATTACCTGGCATTTCCACCTGCCTGAGCTGATATTCTATCATGGTGCACTGCCCGAGTTTTTCTTCACGATCCTTGAGTTCAGGCGTGCGCTGGGTACCATTTTTGTCACGGATATCTCCTTTGCGGTGCTGGTGTACGTCATTTACCTGATTTTTCTGTTTTATCCCTCCATTATGGCTGGAGATCGGCGGCGTAAAATTGATGCGACCCTCCCCTATGCCATGAATTATGTCACGGCGATGTCAACCGCAGGCATCCCACCTGCTGAGATCTTCCGTCTTCTTGGAGAAAGCCCGGTTTATGGAGAGTGTGCCGCTGAAGCACGGTATCTCACCCGTGACATTGACCTTCTGGGCAGGGATCTCACTGATGCAATGCGCAGGCTCTCTGGCATCACACCCAGCATGAGGATGAAGGAGTTCCTGCAGGGTGCGGTTGCCACCATCCAGAGTGGAAGTGATCTGACGATATATTTCCGCCTGAAGGCAGAGCAGTACGCTCTTGAGAACCAGCAGGAGCAGAAGATGTTCATTGAGACTCTGGCACTGATCGCAGAGTCGTACGTGACAGTGATGGTTGCGGGTGTCCTTTTCCTGATCATCATCCAGTCGGTCATGTCTATGGTGAGTGGTGAAAGCGACCCGCTCCTCCTCAATCTTGTGATATATCTCATGGTGCCATTTGGGAGTATAATGTTCATCATCCTGGTCAGTTCAATGACGCCTGAGGTGTGATATGGGTATAAAAGATCTTCTTGGCAGGCTGGGGAGGAGGGGCGGCGCAGTTGTTTCCCTGGCAGATATAGACCGGATCGAGGCTGATCAGCAGAAGATTTTCAGCAGGATTGAACACGAGAGAAAGTCCCGCACCGGGTTTGGGAAGTTTCTGAAACATCCTCTCCAGGTGATCACTGAAAAACCACTGAACACTCTCTATGCCACAGTGCCTGTTGCTGCGGCTCTTCTCATATGCGGGTTCATATTCCTGATCATGGAGTATGGCATCACCGCCCTCTTCATAACAACGATGGCGGATGATCTCGTGTTCATTGCGGTTCTCATCGTGATTGTCCCTGTTGCAGTCCTTGATTTCTATGAGGAGAGGCGGGTCCGGAGTCTGGAGGATTATCTCCCTAACTTTTTCCGTGACCTTGCCGGCATGAATGATTCAGGGATGCCTCTGCCAAATGCCGTTCATATGGTGTCTGCAGGGGAATATGGGGCTCTCACGCCCTATATCCGGAAGATGGACAGTGAAATTTCATGGAATTCGCCGTTTGTGGATGCGATGTGGCGTTTTGCTGAACGGATAGGCACGCCTCTTGCGGAGCGGAGCGTTGATCTCATATCAAAAGCAACCGCTTCAGGCGGGGATGTGGGCGAAGTCCTGCGGGCGGCAGCAAAGGACGCATATGATTTTGTCTATCTCTGGACAGAGCGCAGGAACAGTATGATGATCTATACTGTCATCATCATCGTCTCATTCTTTGTCTTCCTCTTTGTCATCGCTGTGCTCACAGGCACATTCCTCACCACGATGGCAGAGGCGGGAAAGGCGGTGGCATCCTCTGGCAGTGCCGGTAGTGCTTTTATGATGGGTGGGGCGGACCTGTTCACATACAAGCGCATGTTCTCACACTGTGCACTCCTGCAGGGTTTCTTCTCAGGACTTGTCGCAGGGCAGATGGGCGAAGGGAGAGCCCTGGCAGGACTGAAGTTCTCAACAATGATGATCATCATATCCTGGATACTCTTCAGGTTCTTTATCTAAGCAATAATTCCAGGTAGTGAAATCTCAGGCAGTGCAGTGGATATCCATACCTGCCTGGCTGGTGATGAAAAAAGACTCCCGTGGTCAGGGGTTGTTATGGGGTGAGCGGGTGTGGTGCTGGGCAGACACCGTGCCGGAACTGGCGTGAACCGTGGTTGAACAACAGGGAGGGAGGAATACCCTCCTTCTCATACTTATCAGTTGGAAATTAAGCAAATTCTAAACGCCGAAAATCTGTGATTTGGCGTGAATTCAGATTGATTTGCGGATTAACTTATGGTATTCCTCTTTCAATTGCGCAGATTTATCTTTTAATTCTCCTAATTTCTCTTTATTGCTGCTGAAATATTCGACAGTATCGTTACCACGACCAAAATAGTTATAAAAACACCCTATCAGCAGGTTTACATCTTTTTCCACAATTTCCTGCATTTTTATATGCACCTTTTTGTCAGAACTCCAGCCACCATACTCTGAACAGGACTCGCACAATTTTGGAAACAAATACTCCCTTCTCTTTCTGATAAAAACAGGACCGCAATCAAAAACACATAAGGAATATTTCTGCCATTTCATAATCATGGCAATCTTATAGCGTGATATTATTTTCGATGCCTCTGATACTGTCTGATGTGCATAACCGATCCATCTGTCGCGGTTAGCCATGAATGTGAGATAGTTGCTATCCGCAAGCGAAGAAATATCAGAATGATTGCCGCGTTGATACTCTGCCGGGTTCAAACCAATTCTCAACGCCTGTACGACAAATTCGCGTATCTTAGCGATTGAAATTGGTTTTTCCTGCTGGACATCCTTACTCAGGGCTTTCAGATCGCTATATCCCCAGTGCTTCCAGTTGTCATCCACATCAACGATCAGCTCATGAACAGATGTCTTGATTGCCATATATTCACAAAAAACCGGAAACCAGTCCTCAGCCGTTTTAACGTAATCAACAATTTCGTTATTTACACGATATAATTCCTTTACAAGTTCGGAATTTTCAGGTTCACATCCCTGTAACAGATGACCATAGTGCTTACATCCGGCGCCTCCTCCCACAAACACTGGCTGGTTCAGATAAAGAGCGAGAGCCCTGCCAAAGGGAGAGCGTAGGATGCGCAAATTGTCAATACTTTCCGAAGGCGCTATTTCATAAAATTGTGAAATTGTATCCGGATTGATATCATACTCAATGCAATCAATGAGATACTGAAGTTTGAGGGCGTTTGTTAAATATTCAAACTCGATCAGTTTATCGAGTATTTTACCGTCATCATATTTCCAGGAGATAGAAGCCGCTTCCTTCTGTTCCTGATTTGATGTTAAAAATCCTTTAAATTGCTGAACGTCATCAGGGTTATTATGATCTAAACCACACCACCGGGTATCTCCGGCATACAGTCGGATTATCGGCTTACATCCATGTATGACTGGATAAAAATCCCTGATCGTATCATACCATGCCCGCTGTTCATCCCGATAGAAAGGGTCATTGTCAGATGCGTTGATTGTTTCACAAAGGCGAATCCATTTGTCCACCGGAAAATCACATCGCATGTCGGGTGGGTAATGTTCAAGTGCAGTCTTTCTCAGGGGTGTGAAATGCTGGGATTCGTCAAATTCAACCAGTAACTTCTGTGATTTGATGTAAAAATCAACCTTCAGTTTGTTTACTTTTGCAAACTGGTCAAAGCCCCTCTGTCGGCAAAGGGCATCATGTATCTCTTTAAGGCTGGACAAAAAAGGGTTATCAGGAAGTTCTCCGGGTCTTGTGGGGATGTCAATTATCTTCTCCTTTTCAACATCACCATAGATTTTATTAAGCATATTATCAACCGCTATTTTGCAATCAAGGCATCTTTCGGTATGCTTATTATTTTTCCTCTTCCGTGGATGGAGATCTTCTTTTTTATCGGATTTTTGGAGTTTCATCCCGGTTTTTTCCGAAGATTCGACAATTTCAAAGTTAAATCTCTCTAAAAAATTAACAGATTCTGCCCCTCCATTGAATAACCCAGAAGGATGTTCTTGTCCGTTTGCAAAAATGTTTGCAAGTGAGATTACATATTTTGAAGGATACTTTTCCCCCTCGTAAAGAATGTGATATTTCTTTGACTTTCTGTGTGGAGGGACGCCTTCGCGTTTGGCTTTCTCAATTGCCTTAGTAATATGCTCGGATGTAATGTTGAGAGGAATCATGTCAATATTTGCTATATGGTAATCGATCTCTCATAAATCCAAGGGTATTAATTAACCTGTCAAGATAATTGATGTATACCGGCACTAACACGGGGCGAATATGGGAACTTATATTGCTCAGATATTAATTGGAAGATCGCACTGCAATCATGGGGGGATAAACCCCTCGCATCGCATCTATTTTTACGTAAACGGGCGTGCAGCTTTGATGCTATTTCAGGACTATTCTGAGTATGCACCACCTGAGGCACTAAAAACAACGTGGATTATTCCGCCGGAAAATGAGTTGAAAAGTGCGCTTCTTATGATTGCCGTTCACGTTGTAAAAGATCCGGAAATTCTTGAGTTGGCAAAGAGTTTTTATCCGGATATCCTCTCAGATTACGTTGAAATACATGAGAGGTTCCGAACTTCTGAGCTTGAAGAGCTGTATGAAAAATGTAATCAAATTAAAGGATGGCCTAAATTAGTGATCTCTAACTTTGAAGGACAGTTCCTATTACGGCAGTTGCCGATTTTAGAAGATTATGATATGGAACTGGAAGTCTGTGTTTCAATCTATTCCCGATATTGTCCGTGGGGAGAATTAATTACCAAAGGTTCTCTTCATTTTCCAGTGGAGAGGGACCCTGGGGGCTGACACCGTGCCTGAACTGGCGTGAACCGTGGTTGAACAGAGAGGAGGGAAAACACCCCCTTTTCATGCTCTGGATCAGGGTAAAACAACGCCAATTTGAGCTCCGATTCTCCAGATCCCGACCTCTGGATCAGGCTGTCCGGACACCTGTTTTTGAAAACGGGCAGTTCTTTGTTATTTTGTCAAAAGCACCCTTAAACGCCGGTTTTTGCAGACCTCCATATCGTCGTTTTAAGCCCCTCTAAAATCATAGGGGATGTTTAGTATGTCAGGGGTGGATAAAGTGCGTGTAAGACCC
>DARA01000061.1:21202-27175 GCA_002503135.1 Methanomicrobiaceae archaeon UBA207 | reverse complement strand
TATAACATCACTGTTACCAGCATCGTTACCAGCACGGTTACCGGCACGCCTGTCGCTGATGCGGGGGGTTCATATCGCGCTGGCGCTTTTCACTTTCGCACCGCGCACGGTCAGGGCTCTAATACCCCTACGATACTCTTTGGGTATATGGATGGAATGACCTTTGCGTACCTCGCCGAGAGGGCATCACACCACCACCCCGTACGGCGGAAGAGCCAGATGTCAAAGAGCACCTATCTCCAGAGCACCTGCAGGGGATCCGTGCCGCGGAGACCTGCCGGGCACTGGCTCCTTGAGAAGGAGGCGGCATGCTGGTGCAACGGAATCGAGTACCAGACCTGATTCATTGTGGGGTGCGCAAAATCCGGTGGAGGGAACAGTCCCTGCATGGGGCGGCTGAGACGGCATCACTCAGAGGGAGCGCCGACCTCAGACCGCACCGCAAGGAATACCGGTCCCCTCACATCGATCTTCAGATTATTGTCTGTGATGTAGCGCATCACATAATCCTCGATCTTCAGGTTGACGTCGCCGGGCAGCCGTGCCATCTTCACCTGCACCGCCGTCCCGTCGCCGCAGCGGGCTGACTCCTCGATCCGTGCGGCGGCGAGTGATGCCACCGCATCAAGACAGGTGATCCCGGTTGCGATGCCGTCCTTCCTGATCCCGGCAAACTTCTCTGTGTCAGGGACGGCAAGGATCGACCCCCTGCAGACAAAGACCTCATTGAATGCCGCAGGACCGCAGAGTTTTGTCCCTGACTCCTGCTCCTCCACAAAGACGCGGACATCCCGACCCCGGATGTTGCCTTCCCATGCCGGAAACGAACACGGACCCGGTTCCGGCGCATATTCTGCGGCGGTCCTGACAACCGCCTCTGCCAGCCGCCGCCCCGGGATGGTGGCGGGCTCCTCGCGCAGGTGTATCGCAGCAGCGATCTGCCTGTCAGACAGCACCTGCGGGAAGAACTGGGGGTGAACAAGACGCCTGACATCGTCTGCCAGGTATTCAATCATTGCAAGGCGTTCCACGCCCAGACCGAGGTTCATCACAGGCACACCGATGCCGTACCCGGCAAGGGCAGAAGGGGAGTACATGCCAAAGGTCGCCACCTCCACCCAGCCATGGACAGGGTGGCGGGCAAATACCTCGGTTTGGGTATCAGGCATATAATACTTGGAGCGCTTCTCATCAGGTCTGAACTGGAAATCAGTGAACCCGAAACCTGAAAGGAGTGCCTCACTCACTGCCTTGCCCTCTTCATTGGTGATATCCTCACCGGCAACCACACATGACGCGGAATGGTAGGTCATCAGCCGTGTCGGGCTCTCCTCCTGCTCCCTGCGGAAACACCGGTCAATCGAGAACATACGCGCCGGCAGTGGCAGGTGCTCCCATAGTTCACCGAGGGTGATGAACCAGCCGCTTGTCATGTGACTCCTGAGTGTCGTGCGCGTCGGTTCTGGTGTGAGGTCCCTGAATTCAGGGAAGACGGTGTCAAGTATCTCTGCCACGAGCGCGTCATCCGCCTCAAGCACAGATGCAAGCTCATGGACCAGGTCGTCGCCATCGATCAGTGATTTCTTGTAGGCATGGAGCGTTTCACGAAGCATGTCCTCCACTGCCGGTGCGATTGCGTGCCCGAGGAGAACTGAGATCGACTCCAGGTGCTTCCTGGCGATGCCGACATTTGGGCGGGGGAGTCCGCCGAGATAGAAGACCCGGTCCAGCACAGCCATCGCCTCAGGTCCAAACTGACGGCGGACATCCTGTTCCTCAACGAATACCGGGTTGATCATCTCATCAAAACCCATCTGGAGATAGACGTTCCGCAGGTGCTGAACCGTCTCAAAGACAGGGTGGGCTGCCGCAGACCGGTACGCCAGCCTGGGATAGCGTCCCGGGACGCCCGGGGGCGTCAGGACAGACGGACCGTCATGCCATGCCCCTTCAAAATCATCCCTGGCTTTCTTCTTGAATGCCTCAACATCAAACTTCAAAATCACCACGCTCCATGCAGACCACCCTGCTGATAGGGCTTTCATCCCTTATCCGGTAATCACAGTGCCTGGCGATCTCCTCCGCAAACGCACGCACATGCCGGTGGTCAGGCATATTATCCCTGTTCAAACGTTTTCTACTGTATCCCAGATACATATAACCCTTCACCTCAACAAATGTGGCGCCTGAATCCTGGAGCGCAGCCGCATACGCTTGAGGGGAAAAATCATTGACACCCTGCACAAGTGTGATGCGGACGGCAGACCTCCGTCTCCCGAGCAGAGAGAGACTCTCATGAATTTCATCCCAGTAATCAGCCTCCGGACGGCAGAGGCGGAGATACGTCTCCCTGTCGGGTGCATCGAGGGAGACATACATCTGGAATGGGCGGCACTTCTCAAGCACCCGGGGGCGGGTGCCATTGCTCACCAGGAAGGTGGTGTAGCCTTCTCCATTGAAGAGGTCCACCAGTTCAGGCAGCATCGAGTAGCAGGTCGGTTCACCTGAGAGTGAGATCGCCACAAGTCTGGGATCAAGCGCCTCCTCAAAGCGTTCCCTGGAGACGTACTTTGAGACCTTATAACCGGAAAGCGCCTTTTTCTGGAGCCCCCTGACACCATCGACGATCTCGCGGGGCTGGCACTCCTCCTCTGCCAGAGGTTCGTGCTCAAACGAGCGCCAGCAGAAGAGGCATCTCTGGTTGCACCTGAGCGTCGGGGTCATCTGCACACACCTGTGGCTATCGATACCGTAAAACTGGTGCTTGTAACACATATCCCCGCCTTTCAGAGCCCGCTTGTTCCACATGCACGGCTTGACGGCGGCGCTCGAGCGGTCATTGAAGAACTGGTAGCCCTGCTTCCGCAGGGCATTACATGCTTCCGAGTGCATCGATACCAAGCGTCTCGAGTGAGCCCTTCAGGGTGTTCCGGACCGCCTTCACGAGAGTGAGCCGGCTCCTGCGCGTAACACCCTCACTCTTCAGGACAGGCACCTGGTGATAGAAGGTATTGAAGAGGTCGGCAAGGTCCCGCGCATACCCGGCGAGGAGATGGGGTCTGAGGTCTTTTACCACGGTGTCGATGACATATGGGAAGCGTGCGATACACTTCGCAAGCCTGACTTCATCCCCTGTCATGAGTTCATACGCCTCTTCAAATTCACCTGCCTTTCTCAGGATGCTGCAGGCGCGGGCATGCGCATACTGGATATATGGACCGCTCTGCCTTTCAAAGTCGAGCGCCTCCTTCCAGTCAAAGACGGTGCTCTTTTCAGGTGAGACTTTCACGATATCATACCTGATCGCGGATATGGCGACTGAACGTGCGATTCCGGTGCGCTCCTCTTCGGCGAGCTCGGGACGGCGGCGGGTCACCTCATCAAATGCCTTCCGGGTCACCTCACTGATCAGGTCGTCGGCAGAGACGAACTTCCCCTGCCTGGTGCTCATTGAACCTTCAGGCAGTGAGACGAACTCAAAGTGGACTATCTCTGGCGGTTTTTCGCCGATCAGTTTCAGAGCGGCGATGAGCTGGCTGCCGATCAGCTTGTGGTCAGCACCCAGAACATCAATGACCAGGTCATAGTTCCGGGCTTTCCAGACATGGTAGGCGAGGTCGCGGGTGGCATAGACAGAGGTGCCGTCGCTCCTCCTGAGTATGTACTCCTTTTCTATCCCGAATTCGGTCAGATCCAGCCACAGCGTCTCATTTTCATGGCATTCAGGCAGCCTTATCATACGACCGATGACCCGGCTGACGTCGCCGATCCTGATGAAATCGCTCTCCCAGACAAAACGGTCATGGACTGCGTTCAGGTCGGTGAGCGTCGTTTTGATGCCTTCAAGGCACATCTCCACCACCTGCCTGAATTTCCGGATGGTCTCGTCATCACCTGCCTCCACCACCTGCATGAGGTGGTTGATCTCAGCAGTAATCCCTGGATCATCACGAATCGCGGCATTTGCCGCGATATAGACGCGGGCGATATAGTGGTCATCCTTCTCGCCAGGGGACCTTTCGATGGAGAGGTGATCAAAGCCCCATGAGACGATGGCGATCTGCCGCCCCATATCATTGAGATAATACTGGACTTCGAGGGGCATGCCTGCCCTGCGGAATGCACGCGCCAGGGTGTCGCCGATGACGGTGTTGCGGATGTGCCCCACATGCAGTGGTCCATTCGGATTTGCGCTGGTATGTTCGAGCACCACACGCCCGGACCTGGCAGGGAGCGCCCCGTAACCGGCTTTGAGAGCCGCCATGAGAGATGCCCGCACATATTCAGGTCCGAATATGAAGTTGATGTACGGACCGGCAGATTCTATGGAGAGATCGTCACTCCCATAGTTCTCACTCAATTCCATGGCGAGATCAGCCGCGATCTGGTGCGGCGGTTTTTTCAGGTTCTTTGCCAGTCTGAATGCGACCGAGGACGCAAGGTCTGCGTGCTCCCCGCCGTCGGTGAGGTGTACATCGTCTTCGCCTGTACATGCCTTCAGCATGCCCTCTATCTCATGCAATTTTTCAAGGTACATCAGTATCCGGTCCTGTAACGCAATATCGCAGCAATACCGCCAAAGGCGCGGTTGAGCATCGACCCCTCCTCAAACTCATCAGAGATGATCTCAACCCTCGTGGCGCTCTGGTCAGCCAGTGCCGCCAGTTCATCGATTATGTCTGTCTCCTCTTCCGGGTAGAGGGGGCTGCCGTCATCAGGGCAAGTGCCAAAGTCAAGAGCACTGATCTTTTTTCCAGGTTCAGGACTGACTGACCGCTCCTCCCTGTAGATGCAGTTCGGGCATGCGATGCGGATGCGTGACTTCCTCAGTCCATCAGAGAGGAGAAGGACGTCCACCGCCCCCAGCTCCAGGTTCTTGCGGATACTCTCCTCCCCATATGCGGCATTGCCGCCGTCCCTGACCAGCTCCTTGAGGAACTGGTTCATGACCTGCTTCTCCTTGATCACCTCAATATCCTTCAGTGCGTCCCTGGCATTGTCCACCAGTTCGGCGAGCCCGCTCTCATTGGTGTAGGCGACATCAAAGAGACCCATGACTCTCTTCTGGAGTTCATGATGGAGAAAACCGCCGCTCGCGAATTCATCCTTGGTCGGGGTGGGACCACCGATGAGCACCCCCCTGAAACATTCAAAGAAATCCTTTTCAGCGAGGAATATGTCGCTTGCCCTTTCACCGACCTTCTTATAGAAAGCATTGATGGCGATCAGGCGGAGACGCTGGAAACGGGCACTGGACTGACCGCCCTTGCGCTGCTTGCCAGGGACGGTGGATGTGATCCCGCTGACAGGTTCGATGCGGTTGCCGCGTAAAAACCCGATGTATGCCTCCCGCCTGTCGATGACGATGAGACCATAGATGTCCTTCTCCTCCAGCATCTGCCGGAGGGGCTTGAGCTCAAAGCGCGAGCTGCACCGGTACAAATAGAGGTTCAGGGGTTCAGGGGGCTCGATGATATGGCACTCAAGATCGGTCCTGTTACCAGCGAGGTTGATCACCCCGCAGAAGACCGCCATGCCGTTCTCAGGAGGGGTCTTGTAATATTTCAGGCGGGAGAGGATCGACGAGATGGCGCTCTGCACATTGCTCCGTGTCTGCTTGCTCTTGATATTGGCGCACTGCCCGTACTCGTCGCGCAGCTGGGCAGTGACATCATATATCTGCTTGTCAGGGGGGATATACAGCGTAATCAGCTCTGTGCCACCGCCCTCCTTCTCAGCGAGCTTCTCGAGCATTTTCCTGAACTCATACCGCCTCCGCGCGGTATCGTGCTTCTCTGTTTCAGCCATTGAAAGGTCACCAGAATATTTAACAGGAAGTCATAGACATGACATTCATTCTTATAAATCCAGTATCAGTTTGAGACGCATATCATAAAGGTGCATGCACGCACCTCCATCAGGACACAGGGATGCAATGCCAGGGACGGTGATCGCATCAGGCACCTCGCATCA
>DARA01000061.1:9967-20892 GCA_002503135.1 Methanomicrobiaceae archaeon UBA207 | reverse complement strand
AGGCACCTCGCATCAGGCACCTGCAGACGAGGCAGATCGTCTTGGCGTCCCTGATCCTGCCGTCCGCTACCATTGCACAGACCTCGTCCACACCGGCTTTCATCACCTCGATCACCTCGTCATCATCCTTTTCGTATTCATCTGACTGCGTCAGGTCACGGGCTTCGAATAGATGGATCTTCTCGTCGGTATAGCCAGGGGTCGTGTATATGTAGCCCTTCGGGATCAGAATGGCGGCTCTCAGCCCGGTCTCCTCGATCAGCTCACGCTGCGCGGTTTCCTCAGGGGTTTCACCCGCATCCATGGTCCCTGCGGGAGCCTCGCAGATGTATCCACCGATGGCGAAACGGTACTGCCTGATGAGATAACAGCGATCTCCTGATAGCGGGAGGACCGCCACCGCATCACCGGGTCTGACCACGATGCGCTCACTCATGCCGCCGCCGGGAAGCCGGGTCAGAACCTTTTCAATCACAAGGCGTTTGCCTTGAACAAAGCGTTTGCCTTGATATACCTCCATAGTCACACCTGCACGTAATCGATGGGGTCGGGAACACCGGCTTCCCTGAACGCCTCCAGCCGGTACTGGCAGGAGGTGCATAGGCCGCATGCCACATCCTCATTCCGGTAGCAGGACCAGGTATGCTCATATGGCACGCCGAGTTCCAGACCCTTCGCGATGATCTGCCGCTTGTTCATCAGAACAAACGGCGCCATGAGTTCGATATGCGTATCTTCTGCCGTCCCGGTCTCTATCACCTGCCGGAATGCCTGGATGAATTCAGGGCGGCAGTCAGGATAACCGGCATAGTCTGATGCCTGCACCCCGATGAATATGGCATCAGCACGACGGGTTTCAGCAAAACTGGTTGCGACTGCGAGGAGGTTTGCGTTCCTGAACGGGACATAGGTGTCAGGCAGACCCTGGTGGATCTTCTGCGAGTCGATCCCAATTGAAGGATCTGTGAGGCTGCTCCCGCCGAATACGCTGAGATACCCGAGATTTACTTTAATGAACTCCTCTGCGCCGAGGAGACTGGCGATCTTCTCTGCACATCTCTCTTCCCTGCCTGCTGTCCTCTGCCCATATGTGGTGTGGAGGGCAAGGATGCTGTAACCCATCTCTTTTGCGAGATATGCGGCAGTCGCCGAGTCCATCCCGCCTGAAAGGAGACATACGGCTTTCATCATCTCACCCCGATTATCCTGTGGAGCTGGAGCTGGAACCGTACAGGGAGAGAGGTGCTGATGACGAACTCTGCCACCTGCCGGTAATCCGTGCCATAGACCGGTGATATGAATATCTCGCCCCGAACCTCATGGGCGGCGATCACCTCCCTGGCATACTCGCAGTCCTCCGGGTCGGCCACAACAAATTTTACGCTGTCGTGCGGCGAGATCTTCTGCAGCAGGGAGAGATCGCTTTTTTCACCTGACGACGGGCATTTGACATCCATGCAGACCGCCGCATATCTCTGGACAGCACTGAAATCGATGGTGCCGTTTGTCTCTATCTCTATGCTGAGACCATGTGCATGGAGGTCTTTCACGAGTGCCAGCACCTCACCCATCTGCAGCAGCGGCTCACCGCCGGTGATACAGACATGACTGCAGCCCAGAGCCAGGACGCGGTCAGAGACTTCGGGAGTGGTGAGGAGGTCCCCGCCCTCCCTGGCATACAGGGTATCGCACCAGGTACATGCAAGATTGCATCCCGTGAGCCTGACAAATGCACACACCCTCCCCTGGTGCCTCCCCTCGCCCTGGAGGCTCCTGAAAATTTCACTCACTCTCATATGAGCATTCGGCATAGCAGGTGGTCGACTCCCAGACCCTGATCTTCACAACCCGTGCGTCAAGCCCGTGGCGGCGGCACTCGTCATTGATCATCCCGCCGATCTGGTCAGCGATGAGCTCTGATGACGGGTCGCCGGTTGTGGTGATCACCTCCTGGAACTGCTGGAGGCAATCCACCATCGGGTCATCCCTGTTGAGGATGACCTCATGGTCAAACCTGTTGATGACGTTTCTGATGCAGTTGTAGTCCATGACGATCATGGTCTTTTCATCAACTGTACCTTCAATCCAGACCTCAACCCGCCACTGGTGACCATGCAGCCGGGAGCACTTCCCCTCATAGTGGAGGAGGCGGTGGCTTGCCTCAAAATAAACCTCTTTGTAGATGCGGGTTTTCATATACTACAGATTTGCCTGTCCATGATATAATATTATTATGAGAGAGAGCAGATGTATACAGGCATACGCTGGCAGATGTGAGTGCTAACAGAATATATAAAACGATTGCGCGCGTCATAATATACCACGATGCAGGGCGTCAGTGTGTTCATCCAGGAGGATCATGTGATCCCAATGGGTGTGACGGTTCCATAAAGTGAAGTGATTAGAGGTTATTCAATGGGAAATGGGAAATTCGCAGCCAGAAAGCTGAAACGTGACTCAAAGAAGTTGCGGTGGCATGATGTCAATTACACGCGCCGTCAGCTCGGTCTTGACATCAAGTCAGACCCGCTTGAGGGAGCTCCCTCAGGAAGAGGGATTGTGCTGGAGAAGGTCGGAGTCGAGGCAAAACAGCCGAACTCGGCTATCCGGAAATGTGTCCGTGTCCAGCTGATAAAGAATGGGCGCCAGGTGACGGCATTTGCTGTCGGAGACGGTGCAATCAATTTCATTGATGAACACGATGAGGTAACCATAGAGGGCATCGGCGGCAGGATGGGGCGTTCCAAAGGCGACATCCCGGGTGTCAGGTTTGTGGTGACAAAAGTCAATGAGGTCTGTCTGCACGAGATGGTCATCGGACGGAAAGAGAAACCGCGCAGGTGATCTCATGGAAGAAAACACAGAGAAACAAAACCATTACCTGCTCTTCAAGCGTTGGGATATCTCAGAGGTAGAGGTGCAAGACCCGGGCCTTGTCCGCTATGTGAGCCTCCAGTCAGCGATCGTGCCCCATTCCTGTGGTAAACTCACAGGTCAGGCATTTAACAAGAGCCACATGCTGATCGTGGAGCGGCTCATCAACAAGATGATGCAGAAGGAGCACAATACCGGCAAGAAGGAGCTCTCCACCCGCATCGTCAAGGATGCATTTGAGATCATCCACAAGAAGACAAAGAAGAACCCTGTGCAGGTCCTGGTAGATGCCCTTGCATATGCCGGTCCGAGGGAGGAGACGGTGCGCCTGAAGTACGGTGGTATCAATGTCCCGAAATCTGTGGACACCGCGCCGCAGCGCCGTGTGGACGCCGCCCTGAAATTCATCTGCCGGGGAGTGTGGCAGTCATCCCACAAGAAGAAGAAACCCGTGGCTGACTGCCTTGCAGATGAACTGATCTCTGCCGCAAACGGAGACCCCAGGTCATTTGCCGTCAGCAAGAAGGAAGAGAAAGAGCGCATTGCAAAATCTGCCCGCTAGACAATATTTCTGGAGTGATACTGGATGACGAGACGGAAAAAGATGGTGGAGCAGGTTACTGCGCTGATGGACAAACCAGAGCGTATCCGGAACATAGGCATCGTCGCACACATCGACCACGGGAAGACCACACTCTCTGACAACCTGCTCGCGGGTGCAGGGATGATCTCAGAGGAGCTCGCCGGCAGACAGCTCTTCATGGACTCTGATGCAGAGGAGCAGGCGCGCGGCATCACCATCGATGCGAGCAATGTCTCAATGGTGCACCCATATGGCGACGGGGAGTACCTCATCAATATGATCGACACGCCGGGTCACGTGGACTTCGGCGGCGATGTGACGCGTGCGATGCGTGCCGTGGACGGTGCTGTTGTGGTGGTGGACGCTGTTGAAGGGACGATGCCGCAGACAGAGACTGTACTGCGCCAGGCACTGAAAGAGGGCGTGCGCCCGGTCCTGTTCATCAACAAGGTCGACCGTCTCATCAATGAGCTGAAGGTTGACGAGCAGGAGATGCAGATCAGGCTTGGGAATGTGATCGACAAGGTGAACAAGCTGATCAGGGGCATGAACAAGGAGCTGTACGATGCCGGCTGGAAACTCAATGCTGCCGAGGGCACCGTGGCATTCGGTTCAGCACTCTACAACTGGGCGATATCAGTACCATACATGCAGACAAGCGGTGTCTCATTCACGGATGTCTATAACAAGTGCAATGAAGGGGACATGAAGTGGCTGGCAAAGAGAAGCCCGCTCTGCCAGGTGCTGCTGGACATGGTTGTGAAACACCTGCCAAGCCCGCTTGAGGCACAGAAACGCCGTATCAACATCATCTGGCATGGCGACAAGGAGAGCGAGGTCGGTACTTCGATGCTGACCTGCAACCCTGACGGACCCGCCGCACTGATGGTCACCGACATCTCATTCGACCCGCATGCAGGAGAGGTCGCCACTGGTCGTCTCTTCTCAGGGAGACTGAGACGCGGCACTGAACTCTATGTGATGGGAACGTCAAAGAACATCAACCGCATCACACAGGTAGGGATCTTCATGGGCGCTGAGCGCATTGAGGTGGAGGAACTTCCTGCAGGCAATATCGCGGCTGTGACGGGTCTGAAAGACGCGATAGTGGGGTCAACGGTCTCCACTCTCCAGGATATGACGCCATTCGAATCCCTGAAGCACTACTCAGAGCCTGTCATGACCGTCGCTGTCGAGGCAAAGAGCATGAAGGACCTGCCCAAGCTGGTCTCTGTGCTCCGCCAGGTGGCGAAGGAGGACCCGACTGTAAAGGTCACCATCGATGAAGAGACCGGTGAGCACCTGATCAGTGGCATGGGTGAACTCCACCTTGAGATCATCACTGGCAGGATCAAGCGCGACAAGGGTGTCGAGATCGTCACCTCACAGCCGATTGTAGTCTACCGTGAGACGGTGACACAAATTGCAGGACCGGTCGAGGGGAAATCGCCGAACCGCCACAACAGGTTCTATATCGTGATAGAGCCGCTTGCACCCGAGCTTGTGGAGATGATCAGGGACGGTACAGTCTCAATGAACCAGCCAGCCCTTGAACGCAGGGACATCCTGAAAGAAGCAGGCATGGACAAGGACGAGGCAAAGAATGTCACGGCGATCGAGGGGACGAATATCTTCATCAATATGACGAAGGGTATCCAGTACCTGAATGAGACGATGGAGCTGGTGCTTGACGGATGGCGTGAAGCGCTTGCCGGAGGTCCGCTCGCCGACGAACTGGTCCAGAACACAAAAATCCGCCTGGTAGACGTGAAACTTCACGAAGATGCCATCCACCGCGGTCCGGCACAGGTGATCCCGGCGGTGCGGAGTGCGGTGAAGGCAGGGTTGCTCATGGCAGGAGACACACTCCTTGAACCGCTCCAGAAGATCCAGATCACTGTGCCTTCACTCCAGATGGGCAGCGCCACCGGTGAAATCCAGGGCAGGCGCGGTCAGGTCTTTGACATGGTAACCGAGGGCGACAGCATGACCATCATAGGCAGGGTGCCGGTCGCTGAGATGTTCGGGTTTGCCGGGGACATCAGGTCTGCGACAGAGGGGCGTGCAATGTGGAGCACTGAGTTCATCGGCTTCGAGCCGGTGCCCGCAAACCTGCTAAAAGAGATCGTAATCAGCATCAGGAAGCGGAAAGGACTCAAAGAACAGATCCCAAGACCAGACGATTATCTGGCGTGAATATACCCAGATACCTCTTTTCAGGGGGGAGTACACCCCCACCCCAGATTTTTTATCACCGCAGACGTCAGGAAGAAGCTGTGTTTATGTGATCTCAGCGGTATAATGGACATAGGGTCGGTTGCATGGAGAAACAATGGGTGGTGACACTGACTGTCAGGATGGCGGTGAAGGGCATGGGATCGCGGGACGAGGCGGTTGCCGCTGCACTGGAGCAGGTGACAGAGCGTATCAGGAACGGGGAGACGGTCCCGATCAAAGCCGAGGCAAAAAGAGCAGGGGATCTCATCGACGCCGAGCACCTCTTCGGAAAACAGTGGGACTGATATCCACCTGCCCCGATACCAGCATATTTATTGCCGGGCTCACATGGTTCACATATTATGACAAAAACACACGAAGTCTACCAGAGCGTGCCCGGCATCCTCCGCCCCTTCAAGGCATATGTGCAGGAGGCAGGTCTCTCAGACGGCGACCAGATCGTCTATTACGGGTGTCCCGGCACCTGTACGCCATTCATTGAACTGCTCGGTTTTGTAATCCGCGACATCCCGGTTGAGCAGGTCTTTGTGCCGTTGCTGGACGAGACGAAAGCCAGGAAGATGAAGCAGGTACCTGACGTGGGGATGCAGGTGAGTAATGAGGCGGCGGTGCCGGACCCGGACATGGTCGTCCTGATGGGCGGACTTTCCATGCCCAATGTGCCTGTGACTGCAGAGGAGGCGGCAGACCTGATCAGGAAGTATGACCCAGATCTCGCAGGCGTCTGCTTCATGAAGATGTTTGAGAAGGCAGGCTGGCTCGATGTCCTTGATTTCGATCTCCTCATCGACGCAAACATCGACCCTGTGGATGTCTGGAAATGAGGTCAGGGTGCGGGTGCGCCCCTGCAGATGGTGACAGGATCACTTTCCGGCAAGGTTTTTGAGGGCGTCTTCAGGCAGGAGACGCGCCAGGTCCATCTTGGTCGGGCACTTCCCTGACTTTAGCCCCCTCTTCTTCACTTCTTCCTTCAAATCCTTTGCTTTGATCGCCCTGAGCAGGTCAGTGAGATCTTTTTCTTCCATAGTCATCCAGAGAAATACGTGTGGGTGGAGAGTGATAATACTATCTGCGCAGTGACCGCCACCGCATACCTCTGAGCGGCACAGAGGGGTCAGGTCATCCCACAAAACGGAAAAAAGGTGAGAGGTAGTCTCATTCGGTGGTCCGGGACGTTTCCGGCGTTTTTATCATGATGCAAGCGATGACTGCGCCGGCGACCGCAAGGGCGGCTACCGGGTAGAAGACCGCGACATAACTCCCCATGATGTCCCGCATGCTGCCTGCGAGGAGGTTGCCGATGACCGCACCTGCACCGTACGCCGTAAAGATCAGCCCGTAATTCGGTCCATAATTCCTGGTGCCGAAGAGCTCGGCAGTGGCGGCAGGAGCGATCGCCAGCCAGCCGCCGAGACAGAGCCAGAGCGCCGAGAACCCGGCGAAATAAATGAGCGTGGCGCCGGGTGCGGCGGCGTAGCCAAGCAGGGATGCCGCTGCAAAGATGACAACAAAACTCAGGACGGCGGTGCTGCGTGCACCGATGGTATCGACGAGGTGCCCGAAGAGTGGTCTGCCCGCGCCATTGAAGATGGCGAAGACCCCTGTCAGCGCTGCAGCCGTCCCTGCATTCAGGGCAAATACCTCCTGCCCGACAGAGCTGCTGATCCCGATTGCCATCAGACCTGCAAGCGTACCAATGGTGTAGCAGAGCCAGAGTCCCCAGAACCTCCCTGTCCTGACCATTTCGCCACGGTTCAGGTCAGAGCCGTGTGCGGCTGCACCACCTGGTGGCGCCCAGCCAGCAGGCGTCCAGCCCTCTGGCGGGAAGGCGAGCGGCAGGGCAAGGAGCACGATGAGGAAGAGGAATACTATGCCCAGGTACCTCAGTGCCACCAGGGGACCGGAGGCAGAGATGAGGGCGGCGGCGAGAGGTGCGGTGATGAATGGCGACAGCCCGAATCCGAGCACAGTCGCTCCGACAGCAAGCCCTCTCCTGTCAGGGAACCATCTCCCTACGACACCGATCGGGCAGTTGTAGGCGATGCCGACGCCAGCACCCCCGATGATGCCATAGGTCAGGGAGAGCATCTCCATGCTTGTCGCGAAACTGCCGAGTATCCAGCCGGTGCCGACGAGTATGCCGCCGAGTATGGTCATCTTCTTTGGTCCGTACCTGTCGAGCGGTCCCCCTGCAAATGGCATGAGGAGGGCAAATGTCGCAAGGAAGATGATGAATGGTATGAGGCTCTCTGTCGCACCGGCGGCAAGAAGTCCTTCAAGGGGTTTCCTGAAGACACTCCATGAGTATATGCTTCCCAGGCAGAGATTGATGGCGAGTCCGAGGATTACAAATACCCATCTGCCTTTTGCGGCATCCATTCCAAAGAGCCTCGGGTCATGTGAGCCTTTTTCTGATGATGGTGTCATCTCATCCATATGTACAACTCCGTGTATCCGAAAGGTCTGCAGTCAAAAATGACTGGGGGGTCTCAGTCCTCCAGCGTGGATATGTCGCCAGGGTCCATGCCGAGCTCCTTCGCCTTCAGGACCCGGCGCATGATCTTGCCGCTGCGGGTCTTGGGCAGGGAAGTGACAAACTCAATCTCTGACGGCATGGCGATGGGACCGAGGGTCATCCTGACATGATAGATCAGCTCATGCATGAGCTTCTCGCTCGGTTCATACCCGACCCTCAGGATGACGAACGCCTTGATGGTGTTCCCCTTGACAGGGTCTGGTTTCCCTATCGCCGCAGCCTCTGCCACGGATTCATGGGATACGAGTGCGCTCTCGATCTCGGCGGAGCCTATGTTATGACCGGCGACGATGATCACATCGTCTGCACGCCCGATGACCATGATGTAACCGTCCTCGTCCTTCACTGCCAGGTCACCTGCCGCGTAATAGGGCGGGATCGTCTCCCAGTACTGCCGGTAGCGTTCATCGTTGTTGTAGACGGTCCGCATCATCGACGGCCAGGGTTCTTTGATGATAAGGAAACCGCCGGTTCCGGCGGGGACGGGTTCCCCGGCTTTGTTAACCACGTCCACCACCACGCCCGGCACCGCTTTGCCGGCAAAACCCGGCTTCATGGGCTCACCCACCAGCGTGGTGATCATGTGCATGCCGGTCTCGGTCTGCCACCAGGTATCAAGGAGCGGACACCGGTCTTTCCCGATCACATGGTAGTACCACTCAAATGCCTCGGGGTTGAGGGGTTCGCCAACCGAACCAAGAATCCGGATCGAGCTGAGGTCGTACTTGTCAGGCCATTCCTCGCCGAGCTTCATGAACATCCTGATCGCAGTCGGGGCGGTGTAGAAGATCGTCACCCCAAAGTCCTCAATGATCTTCCACCAGATGCCCGGGTCAGGGTAGTCAGGCGTCGTCTCGGTGATCAGCACAGTGGCGCATGCCGCGAGCGGACCATAGACGATATAGCTGTGACCGGTGATCCAGCCAGGATCCGCAGTACACCAGAAGACATCGTGCTCCTTCAGGTCAAAGATGTATTTTGTAGTGTAGTATGTCCCTACCATGTAGCCGCCGCAGGTATGGAGGATGCCTTTCGGGGTGCCGGTGGTGCCGCTCGTGTAGAGGGTGAAGAGCGGGTCTTCGGAGTCCATGACCTCGGGTGCGCATACCGGCTCCGCAGCCTTCATGATCTCATGGAAGTCCACCTCCATCTCTGAATGGAGCTCCACCAGAGGCTCTTTCCTGCGCAGCACTACCACACGCTCGACACTGGGCGCGTTGATGACCGCCTCGTCCACGATGCCCTTGAGCGGGATCGTCTTCCCCCGCCTCATGCCGATATCTGCGGTGATCACGATCTTTGCCTCTGCATCGCGTATTCTGGTATTGAGCGCGTTCGCGCCGAAACCGCCATAGACCACGCTGTGCACGGCGCCGATGCGGGCGCATGCGAGCATGGCGACGATCTGCTCGGGCACGAGCGGCATGTAGATGCATACCCGGTCGCCCTTCATGACACCCAGATCCTTCAGGGCATTCGCAAACCGCATCACCTCTTTGTAGAGCTGGCGATAGGTGACTATCCGTTCCTCACCGCCCTCGCCCCTCCAGATGATCGCCACCCGGTTCCTGTACCCATCGAATATGTGACGGTCAAGGCAGTTGTGGGTGATGTTCACCTTCGCGTCTGTGAACCACTTCGCATACGGGTGGTTCCATTCCTTCACCTGCTTCCAGGGCTGGAACCACTCCAGCTCCCGGGCGATCCGGTCCCAGAACCCGTCGGGGTCGTCCAGAAACTCCTGATATGCCTTCTCATAATCAGGTATCCTGGCACCCTCCTTACAGGCAGGATCCGGTACATAACATTTTTTCTCCAGTTTTACGTCGAAATTTTCTGACATCCCTAACCTCGTTTTACACTATAATGTTCAACAACCCCGGATAACCTTTCTGGTCACCCTGACGAAACCTACCGGTCAGCCGGCAGGGGCATACTGGTGCAGTTTCACTTAATCGATTTCCCTTAATCGGTTTCCCATACCCCCGGTCCGGCACACACTTCTGTGCCAGATTCTACATTATTAATCATGTAGAATTATATTTAATCTTTGCTGTGGTGCCGCTCTGGCGGCATCGCAGATCACCTCGTTTGTGAGAAGCGGCTGGATATCAGCCCGCCGGATGAGGGGGAGTGAGTGGATCACCGGGCACCCGGAGCGTAGCCATATCCTGAATCCAGGGCTTCTTCAGCCTCACAGTGCGCCATAAGATACTGCCCGCAGTTGCTGCCGATATGGTTCTCCTCCACCTCGCCGATGCTCATGATCACGTCATAACCGGCGGCAGAGAGGGAGTCTGCCACTCCGCAGCCCCTGCCGTCGGGAGTGAGTGCAGAGGTGATCCTGTTTCTTTCTGCGGTGTAGGTGGGGTTTACAGGTGTGATCTTGACTGCAAAGATGCCGGGATCAAAATGCCTGAGCAGGGTCCCGGGATGAACCGGCATTCCATCAGCCAGTGCAAAATTGAGAGTAATCTTTCTGTCGCCCTTCCTGTAAAACGTCTCCCCGTATTCAGCCATCCTCTCAAAATCCCATGTCTTTGCCGGGATCAGCCACCGCCTCAGCCGCGGGTCGGTCGTATGGATGGAGTACTGAAACTGAAACCCGCCCCTGTAATGGCAGTCCCTGATCTCAAGGAGGCGTTCGAAAAACCGGTCCCTCCCTGCAGGTGCGATGGTGGAGAGTGACGGGAG
>DARA01000061.1:0-9643 GCA_002503135.1 Methanomicrobiaceae archaeon UBA207 | reverse complement strand
GGCGCGCGGTATCTCCCTGGCAGCGCCTCAAGTGCATCAGGGAGATGCGGGTTGAGTGCCGGGTCGCCCATGCGGGCAAACTGTATCTTGAACTTTTCCACACCCACATTACCGTCAGGAAACCGGAGTCCGACCGGATGATCGATCTGGAAGAGGATCTCATCCACTGACAGTTTTCCCATATACCTCCCGCCCGCGTCGCAGAAACGGCAGCCCACCGGACACCCGAAGAGAGTTGAGACCACCAGCACCCATTTCTTCTCCCTCGGCTGCGGGGGGGAGAGGGATTCGACAAATTCCACGCGCTTCCCGCCGTCACCCTCTGCGATATAGACGATGGCGAGATCCTCCCTCCCTGTCCGGGAGATGACTTTCATGCACCCTGCCCCTGCAGGCGCCTGTGGATCTCCATCGCAGTCCTCACCCCGTCACCCGCAGATATGGCTGCCTGCCTGTAAATGCCATTTCCAACATCACCTGCCAGATAGAGCCGCCCCGACTCCCTGAGCGCCTCCATGTTATTCTTCAGCGTCTCAGAGAGATAACCGAGTGCCGGTTTCCGCCCGGTGGCGATGAGGAGGTATGAGGGGGAGATGACGTATCTGCCGGAAGGTGTCGAGCAGATCACCTCCAGCCCGTCTTCACGCGCCATGACCTTCTTTACCAGGGTATTCTCCATATACGTGATCCTCCCGGATGCCTCAGCCCTCATCCGCAGGAGAGGGAGGCACCTCTGACCGGTGCTGCGGCTGAGTATCATGACCCTGTTCTTCCCCGAGAGGCTGAGCGCGTAGTCAAATGCGGCATCACCAGCCCCGATGACTGCGATCTCCTCACCCTCTGCCTGAGCGAGGGGGAGCACGCTGCTGAAGATGCGCCCCTCTGCACGCGCCCCTGTATCCACATCCAGAGAGGGGAGACCTGCGGGTGTGGTGCCGGACGCGATGACCAGGATGTGCGAGGAGACGCTTCTCAGGGGTGTCTCTATACAGAACTCCCCCCCTGCACAATCCGCCCGGAGCACCTCCTCTGCATGCACCACCACGCCGGCAGCCTCAAGGTGCCTCTCAAAGAGATGCGCAAGTCCGGCACCTGAAACACCACCAGGAAAACCGGGATAATTTTCGACCAGGTTCGCCTCTCTCAGGAGACCGCCGATCCCGTCTTTCTCAAAAACCACCGGCTCCACACCATACCGTTTCAGCTGAATCGCAGCGGCAATGCCGGCAGGTCCGGCACCGATGACCACCACGTCATCCACCGGCATCATACCCCTCCACCCGGCTTATGAGGTCACTGACCAGCACAGGGACGGCAAAGCCATGTGAGAGATTCAGGAGCGCCGCGGTGTGAAAACGCTCATTGCAGGTCGCGGTCCCGTCCACAGGGATGAAGACCGGGAAACCCCTCATAAAAGCTGACCTTGCCGTGGTCTCGCAGCAGAGATGCGTCATCACGCCTGTCACCACCACCTGCCGCACACCCCTCTTCCTGAGCACCGCATCGAGACCTGTCCGGAAGAATGCATCATACTGCGTCTTGATCACTGTTGTGTCCGGCAGATCCCTGAGTTCGGGAATGATGTGGCTCTCTTCGTCATCCTCCCTGATGAGATCCCCCCACCAGACCGCCATGTTCCCTGCGTCACTCTCTGTGTTTGCGTGGCGTGTTGCGATGACAGGCAGACCCTTTGCCAGAAATGCGCCTGCAAGCCCCCTGATCTTCGGGACGACCGGGGTGGCGGCAGGGATGTATGCATGCGACCCGGTACTGAGGAAATACTCCTGCATATCGATGATGAGAAGGGCGGCATCCTGCGGCACAAAATCCTGGATGCGCCTGCCTGAACAGGGGGGCATCTCCCGGATCATCCTCCCCGACACTTCATCAATCGTTTCAGTGGTGAAATACGGCTCCTTCCGGAGCATCATCCTGCCAGGCATACCCGCACACTCACATCAGTATCTGCCATGAAGGCATATCAGGTCTGTGATGCAGATGGATGCAGATGACCGCACTCTGAGGGCAGGGCATAGGTGATCAGCGCCCCTCATTCCCTGCCGCACACATCGCCCCCACATACTCCCGCAGGTCCTGCATCATCACCGCCTCGTCATCCAGGTGCTCTTCGATGATCCCGACGATGGCGCTCCCTGTGATCGCCGCATCGGCACCAGCAGAGGCGAGAGCCCTCACATGCTCAGGCTGCGATATCCCGAAACCCACCGCCAGCGGGAGGTCGGTGTATCGCCTCACATGCCTGACAAGGTCAGGCACGCTCCCTGAGACCGACTCCCTCGCACCTGTGACGCCGAGCAGGGAGACGAGGTAGATGAAACCCCCTGCATGGCGCAGGATCGACTGCAGCCGGTCCTCGCCTGTCGTCTCTGCCACCAGAAAGATCTGGTCGATCCCGTAACGGCGTGAGTGCCCGAGCACCGCTGCCGACTCCTCGACAGGCATGTCTGCGATGACCACGCCGTCCGCACCTGAGTCGTGCATATCCTGGTAGAACCTCTCAATGCCCCTCCTGCAGACGATGTTGTAGTAGGTGAGGAGGACGATGGGGAGATCAGAATATGAACGGAGCTCGCGCACGATCTCAAAGACCGTGTCAGGGGTGGTGCCCGAGGAGAGGGCTCTCTCGTCAGCCCTCTGGATCACTGGTCCGTCTGCAACAGGATCAGTGAATGGTATCCCGAGTTCAAGGATATCAGCCCCGGCATCGATGAGCGCCTTCCCGATGCGTACTGAGAGGGCGGGGTCAGGGTCGCCAGCCACGGTGAATGCGATGAAAGCAGGCGTATCCCGCCCCTCAAAGACCTGCGCTATCCTGCTCATGCCTCACCGCCCCTCATCTTCGCCACCTCAGCCACGTCCTTGTCGCCCCTGCCTGAGAGATTGACCACCATGATGTCATCCCTCTCCAGCCGCTCCGAGACCTTCACCGCAGCGGCGACGGCATGGGCTGACTCCAGTGCAGGGAGGATCCCCTCCTGCCTTGAGAGGAGGGCAAATGCCTCAAGCACCTCCCTGTCGGTCACAGAGAGATAGGTGACCCGCCCATCGTCCTTCAGCATGCTGTGTTCAGGACCGACGCCAGGGTAATCCAGACCTGCGGCGATGCTGTGGGTAGGGCTCACCTGTCCATAGTCGTCCTGGAGGAGGTATGAGAGGGTGCCGTGGAGCACCCCTGGCATGCCGGCGCAGAGGGTGGCGCCGTGCTCCCCGCACCCGTCACCCCTGCCGCCTGCCTCGACACCGATCAGTTCGACATCATCGCCGAGGAATGGGTGGAAGATCCCGATCGCATTTGAGCCGCCGCCCACGCAGGCGAGGATGGTGTCAGGCAGACGCCCCTCCTTCGCCATAATCTGCTGCCTCGTCTCCCTGCCTATGACTGACTGGAGATCGCGCACCATCAGGGGGTACGGGTGCGGTCCCACCACTGAGCCGAGGAGGTAATGTGTGTCACGCACATTCGCCACCCAGTCGCGCAACGCCTCGTTGACGGCGTCTTTGAGTGTCCTGCTCCCTGAATGGACCGGGATCACCTTCGCGCCGAGGAGTTCCATGCGGAATACATTGAGTGCCTGTCTCTGGCAGTCAGCCTCCCCCATATATACCTCGACAGGGAGCCCCAGCACCGCGCCCGCGATCGCTGTTGCCACACCGTGCTGACCGGCGCCGGTCTCGGCGATGAGCCTTTTCTTGCCCATGTGCTTTGCAAGGAGCGCCTGCCCCAGCGTGTTGTTCAGCTTGTGCGACCCGCCATGCAGGAGGTCCTCCCTCTTCAGGTAGACCCGGCAGCCCCAGAGACGGGAGAGGTTCCCGCACCAGGTGAGCGGTGTCGCCCTGCCCGCATATTCACTCAGGTATGTGTCAAGTTCCTCCTGGAACCTCGTGTCGCTGCGCACTCTCATATATGCACTTTCAAGCTCGAGCAGCGCCTCCATCAGCGTCTCGGGGACGTACCTGCCGCCATATCGCCCGAACCTCCCGGCATCCGCCGCCACCTCACATCACCCCCCTGCATGCGCTGATGAACGCCTCCACCTTCGCGGCATCCTTGACACCGGGGCGCACCTCCACTCCTGATGCGACATCAACGGCATAGGGTCTCACCACCTGGATCGCAGCCCTGACATTTTCAGGCGTCAGCCCGCCTGCCAGGATCACAGGGACGCCGGGGTGGTCCCGCACCACTGCCGTGGCAAATGAGGGGTCATACCGCCTGCCGGTTCCCTGGCTCTCATCCACCACAACCGCATCGCAGTCGACGGGGACGGGATCGCCGGGGCGGACCGCCCGCAGGACCTTCACACCCGCATCCCGTGGAATCCTGAAAGGGTGACTGATCTGGATCGCTGACGGCGAGAGTGAGAGTATCGCATCGAGATCATCCCGGGATGTCGTGTGGGTGACGCAGACCCCTGTGGTGAATGGTCCGAGAGATGCGAGTATCTCCTCTGCCCTCCCGAGAGAGACGTTCCTCGGCGAGTCGCTGCAGACGATGACGCCTATCGCATCGGCACCGGCATCTTCAGCCATCCCCGCATCCCCGGGTGAGGTGATGCCGCAGATCTTCACGCGAATACGAATCCCTCCACCGCTTTCCCGGGATCTCTGGCTGACATGACGGCGGTCCCGATCAGGAATGCGTCCGCGTGCCCTTTCAGCCGCCTGATCTCCCTGACAGACGTGATGCCGCTCTCTGCGATGACGAGCCTGCCTGCATCATGCACTAGGGGGGAGAGGCGCTCAGTCGTCCCGGGATCGATCTCCATCGTCCCAAGGTCCCGGTTATTGATGCCAATGAGGCGGGCGGGCGCCTCAAGCGCCAGCAGAACCTCTGCCTCGTCATGCACCTCGACAACCGCCTCCAGACCCAGGCTGCGGGCAAGGTCGAGAAAACCCGGCAGCCTGGTGCCGAGGAGACGGGTGATGAGGAGGACGGCATCCGCCCTGCTCGCCACAGTCTCATACAACTGCCTCTCGTCGATGATGAAATCCTTCCTCAGGACGGGCAGACCGGTGACCGCCTTCACCCTCGCAGGGTAGTCGATGCTCCCTGCAAAGAGGGAGGGTTCTGTCAGGACCGAGAGCGCCGTGCAGCCCCCGCCTGCCAGCAGCCCTGCCAGCGTCTCAATCTCTGCGTCTTCACGTATCCTCCCGGCAGTTGGTGATGCAAATTTAATCTCGGCGATCACCGCGTTTCTGTCATCTGCCGAGAGGATCGCCTCCTCCAGGCTGACCCGTTCATGCGGGCGCCCCTGTTGTACAGGCACCCCGTCCAGTGCCGCCACACGCTCATTCGTGTGCCTGATGATCTCATCCAGTATCATGCCATACCTCTCGTCACTTCGATCAGCCGGTTCAGCTTCCCGAGCGCGCTGCCGGTGTCCACCGCCTGCTCTG
This sequence comes from Methanomicrobiaceae archaeon UBA207, assembly GCA_002503135.1. Lineage (GTDB taxonomy): Archaea > Halobacteriota > Methanomicrobia > Methanomicrobiales > Methanoculleaceae > UBA207. Next base: position 4,225 of record DARA01000061.1, on the reverse strand, counting down.
CACGCCCGATACCCTCTGCGATGCTTCCTGCCGCACCGCCGACGTATATCGCAGCACCGGCATTTAAAACCACGATGTCGCGGTGTGCGCCTCTCTCGCCTTCAAGGACCGCCAGCAGGATGCGGGCATTCTCTGCAGCGTCCCCGCCAGCGAGGTCACTGATCTCTGCACGCGGGATTCCGAAGTCCAGGCTGTCGATGGTGTAGTCCCTGATCGTCCCGTCCTGCAGCTCTGAGATGCGGGTCACGCCGGTGGTGGTGATCTCATCCATGCCCTCACCGTGCACGACCATTCCCCTCTCCAGCCCGATGAGCCTGAGCACCTCAGCCAGCCTGCGGGTCAGGTCAGGACTGTAGACCCCGATGACCTGCGCCTCTGCACCGGCAGGGTTCAGCAATGGTCCGAGGAGATTGAATACGGTCCGCGTCCCGAGCTCACACCTCACCCCGGCGACGCACTTCATCGCCGGGTGGTGTTCAGGTGCAAACAGAAACGCGATCCCGAGATCTTCCACGATCCCGGTGATCCTGCGGGGCGGCAGCCTGATATTGACACCGAGCGCTTCGAGGACATCGGCTGAGCCGCACCGGCTGCTGACGCCCCTGTTGCCGTGCTTCACGACCGGGACGCCAGCACCGGCGGCGACAAACGCAGCCGCCGTGCTGATATTGAATGTCCCGGTACCGTCCCCGCCGGTGCCGCAGGTATCCACCAGTGTGCCCACGACACGGGGCGTGATCCTGACGGCACGCGCACGCATCACACGGGCGAATGCAGCGATCTCCTCACTTGTCTCGCCCTTCATCCTGAGCGCAGAGAGAAACGCCCCGATCTGCGCAGGCGTGGCAGCCCCCATCATGATCTCTGACATGGCATCCGCCGCCTCCATCTGTGTCAGGTCGCGGGACTCCACCAGTTTCGCTATCGCCCCGGTGATCATAGCCCTGACCCCTGGAAGAGGAAGTTCCTGATCAGCCGGTCGCCTTCACTGCAGAGGATGCTTTCGGGATGAAACTGCACGCCCTCGATGGGGTACCTGCGGTGCCTCACCGCCATCACGCACCCGTCATCAAGGCTCACGGCAGTGACCTTCAGGTCAGGGGGCATCGACTCCCTGTCTGCCACGAGTGAGTGGTACCTCGTGGCAGTGAATGGGCTGCAGATGCCCTGAAAGACACCCTCCCCGTCATGAGCGATCTCTGATGTCCTGCCATGCATCAGGTGGTCGGCAGACTTCACCTCACCGCCAAAGGCGGTGCAGATCGCCTGGTGCCCGAGGCATACCCCGAGGGTCGGTATATCAGGGCTCATGGCAGCGAGCACATCCAGACAGAGACCTGACTCCTCTGGTCTGCCGGGACCGGGTGAGAGCAGGATGCGGTCACACCCAAGCCCCTCCACTTCACTGAGGGGCACGTCGTTCCTGACCACGACCGGTTCCCCGCCCAGCACACCGATCTGCTGGCAGAGGTTGTAGGTAAAACTGTCATAGCAGTCGATTACCAGCACCTTCATTCGTCCGCCTCCGCCGCCATGGAGATCGCATTCAGCACCGCTTCAGCCTTGTCTGCGGTCTCCTGCCATTCATTCTCAGGCACAGAGTCTGCGACGATGCCGGCGCCTGCCTGGACCGATGCCATGCCATTCCTGATGATGACCGTCCTGATGGCGATGGCAAATTCCATGCGCCCCTCAGGACCCATGTACCCGACCGCCCCCCCATAGATACCTCTCCTGCACGGCTCAAGGTCATCGATGATCTCCATCGCGCGGATCTTGGGGGCGCCGGTGAGGGTGCCTGCCGGGAAGCATGAGACCAGGGCATCAAAGCAGTCCTGATCATCCCTCAGTTCGCCACTCACCCGTGATACGATGTGCTGGACATGGGAGAACTTCTCCACCCCCATGAACTCATCCACACTGACCGACCCGAACTTTGAGACCCTGCCTATGTCATTGCGCGCCAGATCGACGAGCATGATGTGTTCAGCGCGCTCCTTCCCGTCTGCGAGCATCTCATCAGCGAGGCGGCGGTCCTCTGCAGGGTCATCGCTCCTCGGGCGCGTCCCTGCGATCGGAACTGTTGCCACCTCCCTGCCACGGACGCGGACGAGCATCTCAGGGCTTGAACCGGCTATCACAGGATCGCCAAAATCAATGAAGTACATATACGGACCCGGATTGATCCGGCGGAGCGAACGGTAGATCGGGAATGGATCACCCTCAACAGGCACCTCCAGCCTCCGTGAAATGACTGCCTGCAGTATATCACCTGCCGCGATGTGCTCTTTTGCCACCCTCACGGCATGCTCGAACTCCTGCTTTGAGAGAGATGCACGGTGCCGCGCACCCGGATGGAGCGGGGCGGCACCGGCAAATGCGGCAGCACCGTCAGCCTCCATGCCCCTGATCTCACTGGCGATGCCTGATATCCGCGAGACCGCCGCCCTGTAGTCTGATGCAGGGTCCGAGTCAGGGGTCAGGAGAACCGTGCTGCAGATACAGAGCCTTTCAGCCCTGTGATCAAAGACGATATTCTCACCGGCGAGCATGAACTGCGCATCAGGCTCTTCAGTCCCGCCCCTGATACGGGGTTTGGGAATGCCGGCGCCTGAGAAGGCGCAGTCATAGGCGAAGTACCCGACCAGACCTCCGACAAAACCGGGCAGACCGGCAGGGAGGTGCTGAAACCTCCCTGTGATCGATCTCATCCGGTCAAATGCGTTGTCGCCCCCGGGTGATGCCGCAATCGAGACAAAATCATCGCGTCCTTCCACCTTCACCGCACTGCCGAGAGTGATGATGAGGTGCGGGTTCATACCGATGACAGAATAGCGGGCTGATTTCCCTTCCACTGACTCAAGGAGATATCCGCACCCCTCCTGCAGGCAGGCATAGATGTCAGGGGGAGGGAGTGGGGGGAGGTGATAACTGAGACATACGGGTGCGATCAGGGGTCTGGTTGCGCCTTCCGCACCTGCGACGAATGCACTCTCGCCTGTGTTCAAACTTCCGGTCTCCATTCCGACGGCATCACCACGCCAGCACGCGATTCTGCTGTTTTTATGCCTGGTGCTCCGGGCACCTCCGGTTTCGGAAGCATGGTTTCAGGGTTCATATAGAGTATGGGGGATGCGCAGATAAATACATTGTGGTAACAAAATATACATCAGTGTAAAATAGTGGCGTCAACCGCACCGCAGGTCACTCCCCGTAATGCTTTTTCAGGAAGCTCCGCACCTTTACTGACTGCAGCCACCCGCTGTCAAGTCTGGAGATGGTGTCATTGATCACGTCACACTGGGAGAGGATCTTTTTCCCATCCTCATCTTCCATGGAATCAGCCACTGCCACGATGACAGAGAGCGGGTTTCTGATCTCGTCATTCAGGATCGCAAGCTGCTCAAAGAGCCTGTCGATCTGGATGAATGCCCCCTTCTTCAGTTCCTCGAGCTCCTTCCAGACAGTGATGTCTGTATTCACCCCGATGAACTTATATGGTCTCCCGCCCGTGTCCCTGAGAACCGAGCCGACGTCACGCCAGTGGAGAACGCGTCCGTCGCTGTGGAGGATACGGTACTCCTCACAGAACGGCTCTCCCATCTCAATGTGCCGCATCCGTGCAGCGATCACGCGGTCACGATCGTCGGGATGGATCATCACCTCCCATGCCCCCACAGTGCCCGAAAACTCACCAGGGGCATGACCAAGCCGTCCGGCGATGTCTCCGAACCACATCACGCCTCCGCTCTCCAGATCCCACTCATACATGAGATCACTGGCACTCTCTGCGGCGATGCGGAACCGCTCCATACTCTCGCGCAGAGCGTCTTCTGTATGTTTCTGGACAGTGATGTCGGTGATGAAACCCTCAATCGTGGCACAGTCACCGGCATCCGGGAATACCCCCACACCCTGCTCCCATACCCACTTCTCCTGACCAGTGGCTGTGATGATGCGGTACTTCAATTCAAATGGTCTCCTCTCCTCCAGCCCCGCCTGCACCTCTGACCAGACCCGGTCCCTGTCATCAGGGTGTATCATGTCACGGTAGGCGATGTTCCGGTTTCCGATCAGGTCTGCGGGTTCATAGCCGGTGAGAGCCAGGCACCCCTCGCTGACAAACTCCATCGTCCAGTCAGGGTCATTGCGGCACCTGTACGCCATCACGGAGAGGTTGTCCATCAGCGTGGAGAGCCGCCGCTCACTCTCGCGGAGCGCCTCC
>DARA01000039.1:1551-12882 GCA_002503135.1 Methanomicrobiaceae archaeon UBA207 | reverse complement strand
CCCGAGTCTTTCGATATCCTCTTTATGTGAGGCGTCTTTCAGGTCCCATGGCGGTGAGTAGGGCATACCAGGGTCTTCGACGAGGATGACGGCGGTGCGGTATGCAACCGCGTCATAGTCAATGGTCGAGCACTGCAGACCTGCGAGCAGTCCCGGCACCATCGCTGCCACCACGATCAGAGCCAGCATGAAGATCGCGAAACCTGCCAGAAGATCGATGGACATCTGCCCCCTCTCATCTCTCATACCTCTCCCCCTCACCGAGTCAATCAGTTAATTCCGGTCGCAAATCCTGTTTTGACAGTTCCGGTTTCATATCCGGGCGTCATACTGCAGGTCTGCAATGTCAGTCGCATTCCTGATAGTGATCCGGTAACCCTCTGCAGTGAGTCTCAGGTCACTTCTGTCAGTCTCCATCTCTTCCATGATCCCGCTGATTTCGGCGTGGTGCTCTGCATACACCTCAGAAGGCAGTGCCGTCTCATTGAGGCTGATGGTCGGTGCTGGCACGGGTGCATGCCAGTTCATCATCTTCCAGGTCCCGTCGCTGTAGATGTACCACCGCGTCTCATTGCCGCTGCGCGCCCCGATCAGCCAGGTGCGTGCGTTCCCGCTGATGTCTACATCCACGCCCTGGATCAGGGCGATGCAGGTCCCGCCAGCGCCGCTCTCTTCCATGTACGCGTCAAGCAGTGCCAGCGCCGCGCCCAGGTCCTCTCTCACAAACCCCTGTGAGGATGTTTCATCTGCCGGCGCCGGACTTCCATCTGGCTGGAGGGGCATCCCGACACATGCACCAAAAAGGCAGGCTGCAATGAGCATAACAGCGGATATCAGTATCAGGCGCTGGCAGGACATACCAGTTAATGCGTATGAATCCTTAGCAATATAAATACTGATCTCAATGATCTATATGAGAGCCCTCCAGCGCATTGGAGGTGTGTGGAGAATTTATGGGGGTAGAGGTCAGGGAACTGCGTCAGGATGAGTTTCATCGCGTTGAGGACGAGGTCTGGGTGCATTACAACCAGCAGAAGACCGATCCCGACGCAGACAGGATTTTCGGGGCATTCAGTGATGACAGGCTGGTGGGTGTCGCACGGGTAAAGCGGCACAGGGACGGTCTGGAGGTGGACGGCGTATTTGTCCTTGAGGAGTTCAGGCACCAGGGGATTGCACGGAAACTCATCGGCTGCATCATCAGGGAGATGGGGGATGAGAGGCTCTGGCTCCATTCCACACTTGAACTCATCGGCTTCTATTCCACATTCGGATTCAGACCGGTACCTGAGAAGAAACTCCCCCCCACGATCAGGGACCGGTTTATCTTCTGTATGGGGTTGATGGACGGGTGCGGCATCTGCCCGATGCTCCGCATCCCTCCCCGCCGGACCCGGGTCTGAGTGGCGCGTGCCGGGCTGCCCCCGCCTCCGGCATATCCTGAAACCGGAACAGGGGTTTCTTCAGGGAGGTCAGCCTCACTTCACTATTTTGGTGATCGGGATCTCAAGGATGTCTTCAGCGCCTGCCGCCTTGAGGCGCGGGATCAGTTCATTGACCGTCCTCTTCTGCACCACGGTCTGGATGCTGAAGTAATTGATCCCATGGAGCTGACCCACTGTCGGTCTTTTCATGGCAGGAAGGATGCCTATCACCGCATCGAGTGATTCGCCTGGCACATTCATTGACAGGAGGACCTGGCGGCGGGCTTCGATCACACCCCTGAGGAGGGTCGTGATCTCCTCGATCGCCGCCCGCTTCTCCGGGTCCTCCCAGGCATCTTTGTTTGCGAGGAGTGCGGTGTGCGACTCCATGATCTCGCCTATGATCTTCAGACCATTCTTCCGCAGCGTGCTCCCTGTCTCTGTGAGATCAACGACGACATCCATGAGGTCAGGCACCTTTGCTTCGGATGCCCCGTATGAGGTGAAGAGGTGCACGTCAATCCCGAGACTCTCAAAATATTTCCTGGTGATATTCGGGTATTCCGTGGTCACCCTGCTCCCCGGGCGGATGGCGCGTGCATCATCGATCTCCTCACTATTGTGTACGGCAATGACGATCTTCACATTGCCCTCTCCTGTTTTGCTGTATGAGAGGTCTGCCACCTCGATCACATCTGCTCCGCTCTCCATGACCCAGTCGAGTCCTGAGATGCCCAGGTCAAAGTAACCCATCTGGACATAGAGCGGGATCTCCTGCGGGCGGAGGATCTTCACCTTTTCGATTCTGCGGTCTGCGATGGTGGGGTTATAATCGCGGTCAGTTCGCCTCACTTCAAGGTCGGCATCCCTGAAGACCTGGAGCGTCTGTTCTTCCAGGCTTCCTTTTGGGAGTGCAATGCTGATCATACAGAAAAATTCTGGGATGAGAGACATTAAAGGTGCTGATCACGCCTGCCTGCTCACCGGGCGTGGCAGAGAATGTAAGCGGCACCGCCGCCGGGCTCAACCTCCCCTCTCATTCGAGGGTATGCACCACGAGACCGCTCAGGAGTTTGGGCTCAAACCATGTCGATTTTGGTGGCATGACGCCGCCATCGTCTGCGATGGAGAGGACTGCCCCGACACTCACCGGCTGCATCGCAAATGCCACACTGTACTTCCCGGAATCGACAGCTTTCCTGAGATCTGAGAGCGGTTTGGCGCCGCCGGTATAGTGGAGACGCGGGTCGCCGCGCGGGTCTGTTATGCCCAGCATCCCATCCAGCACCTCGTCCTGGAGGACCGCAACATCAAGGGAGGAGATCAGGTCTGCCCCATATTCCACTGGTTTTGTCACTTCATACCATGCGCCGTCAAGGTACATGTGCATGACATGCAGCGGACCGTCTTCTTTGGTTTTTGGGGTGATCTGGTAATCCTCCTCATTGACGGGTCCGTACGGCTCCACCGCAAAGCATCCCCCCAGTCTCTCCAGGAACTCTGCAGGTGTACCGCCATTCAGATCCGTGACGAGACGGCTGTAGCCATGGATATTCACCTTGTTGTGGGCGAAGAGCACTGCCATGAATCTGCCTGACTCTTCTGTGAACCTCTCTGACGCCTCCCGCCGCTCCGCAACATTCACTGCCGATTTTGCACGGTGGTGACCATCGGCGATATAGAGGGCGTCCACATCCCTGAACAGGTCCTCAATGGCAGAGACCCGGGCTTCATCAGTGATCCTGAATATCTGGTGGCTGGCTCCCCCCTGCTCTGTTGTCACGTCAGCAACCTGCTCAGCAGAGGCACCGGCTGACCTGATGCTCTCATGGATGCCCCCCGGGTCGCGATAGAGCAGGAACACCAGTCCGGTATTGGCATTCACGGTGTCGATGTGGCGGGTGCGGTCTTCTTCTTTGTCGTACCGCGTCTCTTCGTGGCGGCGTATCCTGCGATTGGTGTAATCCCTGGTGCTCACGCAGCAGACCAGACCTGTGAACTCCATGTCCTGCCGGATCACTCTGTAGATATAGAATCCCGGGGTCTGGTCTCTCAACAGCAACCCGGATCTCAGCATATCTTCAAAATTGCGCTTTGCATGACGATACACCTCATCATCCCCGGGCGCACACCCCTGACACCTGGCATCTGATCGGATCACCCGCAAGAATGTCAGCGGGTTCTGCTCTATGGTGCTCAGTGCCTCCTCCCTGCTCACCACGTCATAGGGTACAGACGCAATCTCCCCTGCTTTTGAATTATCCGGACGAACTGCTGCAAAACGAAAAACCGATACCATAACGACCTGCCACTTGCTGATGCTTATGCATATTACTTTTGTCTGAAGATATATTAGAGAAGCACCCGCAACAGGTGAACACAGGAACAGGTGACCACAGACACATGCGAGGCGCAGGTAACATCATAATACGCACGGCGCAGGAGCCGGACCTTGGGAGGGTCATTGAGATCGAAGCAGAGGCGTTTCCTGACCCCTGGGATTTGGAACTCCTGGAGGATCTGCTCTTCAGCGACTCAGGCATCTCTTTTGTGGCAGTGAATGGGGGAAGTGTCGTCGGTTTTGTGGTTGCTGAGATCCTGGAGGTCGGGGACGAGACCTATGGGCATATCATGAACCTGGCGGTCGGGGCGCCATTCAGGAAGCGCGGCGTCGGGAACCGCCTGGTGAGACGCGTGGAGCAGGAGTTTGTGCGCCTGGGGGCTGGCGCCGTACAGCTGGAGGTCCGCGTATCCAACAGGGCGGCGCAGGAGTTCTACCGGCGTATAGGTTATCTGGATATCCTCACTTTTGATTCATATTATGAGAATGGCGAACCGGCACTGGTGATGATGAAATGGCTCAGGTATTAACCCCTGCCGAGGTCCCTGTGCGCCTGCGCAAGGTGGCGGGCGGCAAGTGCGCCAAGGAGTGAGAGCTCACCTGCGAGAACACCTGCGGCGACGATCTCTGCAAATTTTTTCGCATGTGCACCTGCCGGCTCACCGCCGCCATCGACGCCGAGCATGCTGAGGCATTCGTGCTGGGTATCGAGCCCTGTCCCGCCGCCGACTGTCCCGACCTGGACTGACGGGAGGGTGGCTGCCATATACACACCGCCCTCCACCTTCTCGGCAGTGGTTATGCACCCGCTCCCCTCCACCACATGTGCGGGGTCCTGACCGCAGGCGATGTAGGTGGCTGCAATGATGTTTGCGGCATGCGCATTGAATCCAAGTGAGCCTGCCCTGGCTGACCCGAGGAGGTTTTTGCGGTAATTCACTTCAATGAGACTTTCAGCATCTGTCTTGAATATGGTCCTGATCACGCTGTCACTCAGCCTGACCCCTGCCAGCACCGTTTTCCCGCGTCCATTGATGAAATTGATCGCCGCCGGTTTTTTGTCGGTGCACATATTGCCTGAGAGAGCAACGAGCCGGGCGCCGGTCTCACGTTCGATCACCCCGGCGACCTTCTCGGATGCGATGGTGATCATGTTCATGCCCATGGCGTCCTTTGTATCAAATTCGATCCTGAGGTAGACGCTGGTCCCTGCCACATAGGCAACGACGTCAAGAAGCCTGCCATGCGAGGTGGTGCTCTCAGCTGCCTCCCTCATCTCATCCGGGTGCCCTCGCACCCAGGTCACGATCTCCTGCGCATGCAGGACGTCACGGGCGGCAAAGACCGGCGCCCGCGTCATGCCGTCGCGCAGGATTCTGACGTCTGCGCCGCCTGCCTGCGTGATTGCACTACATCCCCTGTTTACAGATGCGACCAGTGCGCCCTCGGTCGTTGCGAGGGGGAGGTAGTAACTGCCGTCTGCATACTCCCCATTCACTTTCAGCGGACCGGCAACCCCAAGCGGGACCTGTACGCAGCCGATCATATTCTCGATGTTCCGTTTCACCGCCCTGCTGATATCCATCGTGAATGACCCCACACTCCCAAGCTTCGCACCTGTGGTCATTTCCATATACTCTCTCCGTACGCGGACAGCCTCCTCTGGCGGGAGCTCTTTTTCGAGTGCATACAGCTTCAGGGATCCCTTTTTCAGCCTCTCAAAATAATCATCCATGATCAGTGTTAGATCATATAGATATAAGGTGGGGTGAGAATCGGTTTGCGGATTGAGTGCTGGTGCCTGCCTGTGCCGAAGCAGGAAGGCGAGCGGCGCCGGAAGAGCCTGATGGAGTCCGGCATGCTCGAGAGGGGTGCAAGACCCAGGAGAGACAGGGATATGCTCCTCCTCCCAGTGAAGGAATACTGCGAAGGCGCAGTCAGGGACGTCTTTGAGGTGGTGGAGGTGAGCCCCTCCCTCCCGCGCCACGACCTGATCGGCGGCATCGCCATCATACAGGAGCGCGACCGGGCTGGCGCCGAGGACCTCCTGGCGTCCCGCCCCTCTCTCCATACCGTCCTCTATGCGCATGGCGGCGTGGAGGGCGAATACCGTACACGCCGTTTTGAGGTGCTTGCCGGGGAAAAGACCTGCGCCACGCGCTATACCGAATACGGGATCCGCCTGGATATCGATTTGAATGTCGCATACTTCTCACCCCGCCTCTCAAATGAACGCCAGCGCATCCTCTCCCTGATGGAGCCGGGTGAAGTGGTCTTTGATATGTTCGCAGGCGTCGGACCATTTGCCATCACACTCTCGCGGAAGGCGGCGCTCGTATTCGCATCCGACCTCAACCCGGCGGCGGTCAGGCTGATGGTTCGCAACTGCGCCCTGAACAGGTGCGGCAATATCATCCCCATACTCGCAGACGCCGGTCACCTCGGATGGTGCGGGATGCCTGCCTCTGACCGGATCATCATGAACCACCCGCTTGCCTCGTCCGCGTTCGTGGATGCGGCATTCCGTCTCTGCAGATCAGGGGGTTATATTCATTTCTATGCACTGCAGGAGCGTGAAGCTGAATTTTTGCCGGTTTTTGAGGAGAGGGGCTGCAGCAGCATCACCGAGCGCAGGGTACGCTCATATTCGCCCGGGAGATGGCATGCGGTGTATGACATCAGGGTGGTGTGAAAAAACCATGGGAAAAAGCGTGTGCCCGGGTGCAGGCATCACCAGAGGCAGCCGGTCAGGGGAGTATCAGACCGGCACAAACTTTGTGCCGTAATGGATGATGCCGCTGCTCCCGTCAACCGCGATCTTCCTGAATACGCTTCTCACCTGCATTCCAATCTCTGCCTCATCAGGGGAGCAGATGATCTGGGCTGTGCAGCATGGACCTTCGTCAAGCCGGATGATCGCCAGTACATAGGGTGTCAGGCTGTTGAACTGCTCGCTTGCAGTGCGGATGATGGTGTATGTCACAACCGTCCCCCTCCCTCCAAACTGGTGGTCTCTGATCTTCCCGTCCCTGCGGCAGGTGGGGCAGAGGTTGCGCGGCGGGAAGAAGTATGCTCCACAGGTGAGGCATTTTGTTCCGATGAGGTTGTAACGCTGCGGGATCTTTCTCCAGAATCTTGCTACTGACATATCTATACCCCCAGGATATGCACTACCACAGTGGCGCCGGTGCCGCCGACATTGTGGGTCATCCCAATCTCTGCATCGACCTGCCTGCCCCCTGCCTCGCCGCGGAGCTGTGCGGTCACTTCACAGATCTGTTTGATGCCTGTTGCGCCCACCGGGTGACCGCATGCCTTCAGACCTCCGCTCGTATTGACCGGGATGTCGCCTCCGAGCGCGGTGGCGCCATCCTCTGTGAGCCGTCCCGCCTCACCCCTGGCACAGAACCCTAGGTCTTCTATGGCGCAGATCTCTGCAATCGTAAAACAGTCGTGCACCTCGACGAGGTCGATATCTTTCGGCTCAAGGCGCGCCTGCGCGAAAGCCCGCCTGCCTGCCTCAACACTGGCATCCAGTATGCATATGTCGCGCCGGTCATGGAGGGCGATGGTGTCGCTCGCCTGTGTACTTGCCAGCACCCTCACAGGGCTGTCTGTGAACTCCCTGGCGCGCTCCAGTGGCGCCACCACGACCGCGGCTGCCCCGTCTGTGATTGGCGAACAGTCAAAGAGACGGAGCGGGTCAGCGACCAGTGACGAGTTCAGCACCGTCTCAATGGAGATCTCCTGTCTGAATTGTGCAATCGGATTCCTGGCACCATTATAATGGTTTTTCACGGCAACCTGAGCCAGCTGCCCGCGGGTCAGGCTCCTGTCATGCAGGCGGGCGGTCGCGATCATCGCATAGAGTCCAGGGAATGTGGCACCCGCAAAACTCTCCCATTCGCGGTCGGCAGCGCCTGCGAGTGCATCAACACTCACCCCTGTGTCCACATCTGTCATCTTCTCAACGCCGCCTGCGACGACGATATCCTCAATGCCGCTTGCTACGGCGATCACTGCCTGACGGAACGCAAGCCCCCCTGAAGCGCATGCCGCCTCCACGCGGGTGGCAGGTATGTGCCTGGTGGCAAGACCTGCGTAATCAGCAATGAGTGCACCGACATGCTCCTGTTCAACAAACCTCCCTGCACTCATATTGCCGACATAGATGGAGTCGATCTCCTCACCAGTCACGCCCGCATCTTCGAGGGCGAGTGCACCGGCTTCTACGAAGAGGTTCCTGAATGATGTCTCCCACTTCTCACCGAATGTGGTGCACCCAATTCCAATAACTGCTACGTCTCTCATCATTCCATCACGATCTTTCTTTTGTGTATGGCATACGTTGCATAACTCAGATACTCCGGGTCTGCAAGGAGCTGCGTGACACCCGGTGCTGCATTCCTGTCAAAGACGCCGGAAGTGATGGCATCAGTCACTTCGATGTCAAAGGCGTCACTGCCTGCGCCCGACCCGAATGAAGTGACAAATATGCGGTCTCCCGGCTTCGCCACGTCCAGTGTCGCCGCCAGACCGATGAGAGACGAGCCGCTGTAGGTGTTCCCGAGGTGCGGGACGACAAGACCTGGTCTGATCTGCTCATCTGAAAACCCGAGCGTCTTTGCCACCCTGCGCGGGAACTTTGCATTCGGCTGGTGGAAGACGGCATAGTCATAGTCCTCAGGGGCGCTCCCCATCTCTTCCAGCATCATCCCTGCAGCGCCCTGCACATGCTTGAAGTAGCCGGGATCACCTGTGAACCTCCCGCCGTGCCGCGGGTAGTTGCGCCCTTCCCTGCGCCAGAAGTCAGGTGTATCTGTGGTATATGAGCAGGTGCGGTTGATCATGGCGATGGGGTCATCGGTGCCGATGACAAAGGCGGCGCCTCCTGCCGCGGCAGTGTATTCCAGTGCATCACCGGGTGCACCCTGTGCAACATCAGCACCGATGGCGATGCCGTAGGTGATCATGCCGCTTTTCACAAGCCCCATGCATGTCTGGATCGCCGCGGTCCCTGCCTTGCAGGCGAATTCATAATCAGCGGCGGTCAGGGCAGGTGTCGCACCTATCGCCTCAGCGACGGTGCATGCACTTGGTTTTACCGCATATGGGTGGGACTCACTCCCGACATAGATAGCTCCGATCTCATCAGGGTCTACACGCCGCCTGGAGAGTGCACTCCGTGCCGCTTCCACTGCAATGGTGATGGTATCCTCGTCGACGTCAGGCACTGATTTCTCCAGCACACCGAGCCCTTTTGTGACGTCATCTGCACTGGCGCCCCATGTCTCTGCGATCTCCCTGACCCTGATCCTGAATCTTGGGATGTATGTGCCATAGGTGATTATTCCTGTCATGGTTCTCCTCTTAGTCTGGTGATGATCTCCTCTACCTTCAGGTCTGTACAGAGCACTGTGATGTGGTCGCGCTCTGCGAGCTTTTGGACGAGCGGGTGCACCTCTTCTATGGGGATGCCCTGCAGGATTACAGAGCGGGGCTTGAATGGTGTCACCCTGATCGCCACCATCGGGGACTTTCCGCTGGATACCTCCGCAAATATGAGTGCACGCTCAGTACTCCACCCATAGATGCGGTTGAATTCATTGGATGAGAGGTGCATGATGGCATTGAGGCTGTTGATCACAGTGTAGCCATAGATCTGCTGGTTCAGCGAGCCGCAGAGCAGCCTGCAGCCTATCTTCTCTGCAAAGTCAGCCAGTGAAACCGGTGACGGATACTCATGGATGTCATAGATGACGTCAGTCTCAAATTCGCCATGTATGATCTTTGCAAATTTGCGGATGTACTTCCCGCCGCTGTCTTCATCAAGTGCCAGGATGGCATCCACCATCTTTCCGACAATGGCTGTTCCCGGGCTCTTGCGTCTTCCGCTTTCATAATCACTGACGACAGACGGGGACACACCCAGACGCTCTGAAAGTACGCCCTGCGGGATGTTGAAGCTCATCCGCCATTTCTTCAGGACTTTTCCGGGTGAGTCCGAAAGCGTTATTTCGCCTGCCATCTTTTCGGCAAGATGGTTGCGCAGTTCGGATCCCCTCTCCATGCCGTTTTTGTTTGCCTGATGAATTTAAATAATTAACGTATTCCACTTCGACATTCCACGAAGTAATGTACATCATCGCATAACTCATAAATAGTAAGCATCTCAAATTTGATATACATGGTTGTGGCAGAGGACCTGCAGTGCCTGAAGGCGATTGCATTGCTCGGCGGGTGCAGGGGCGCGGTATGGGTGTCATCACAGACTCTTGGAGCATCTCTTGACATCAGCCCGCAGACGGCGTCCCGCCGCCTCATCTCTCTTGAGCGGCAGATGCTCATCACCCGTTCACTCAGGGCTGACGGGCAGCATATCGCTGTCACTGAGCAGGGCGAAGCTGAATTGAGAAGGGAATTCTCTGAATACTGCCGTATATTCGGGAAGATCCGGGAGCAGCGCTATGTGCTGGCAGGGACTGTGATTACAGGTCTCGGGGAGGGGCGTTACTACATGAGCCTGCCTCAGTACTGCGGTCAGTTCATGCAGTTGTGCGGATTTGAGCCATATGCAGGCACACTCAATATCAGGCTCAATCCGCCCAGCATCCAGATACGGAAAAAACTTGAAAACCTTGAGTGGACCGTTATCCGCGGGTTTTCTGCTGATGACCGGACTTTCGGTGATGTGCGGTGCCTGCCCTGCCGCATCGGAGGGAGCCGGTGTGCCATCGTGGTGCCCGGGCGCACGCATTATCCTGATGATATCATTGAAGTGATATCCTCGGACTGCCTGCGCGACAAACTCGGTCTGAATGATGGTGATTCTGTTGAGGTGGAGGTTATATGATGGTTGAAAAGGCGTTACAGGCACTGGCGCAGGGCGAGTTCATCCTGCTGTACGATTTTGACGAGAGGGAAGGGGAAACAGACTTTGCCATAAGGGCGGATGCGGTCACGCCCAGGCATGTCCTCAGGATGCGCAGGGACGGCGGTGGTCTCATCTGCACGGCGGTGCATCCTGAGGCAGCCCGCAGTCTCGGTCTCCCGTTTGCGAGCGATATTCTGGAGGCATCAGCCCTCGTTGAGAGGGTGGGCGACATCCCGTATGACAGGAAGAACCACTCATCATTCTCCCTCTGGGTCAACCACAGGGATACCTTCACTGGTATCAGTGACCATGACCGCGCTCTTACGATCAGGGCTATCGCTGACCAGGTGAAAAAATCATCCAATGGCGGCAGGGCTCAGTTCCATACATATTTCAGGACTCCGGGGCATGTGGCGCTTCTCCGTGCAGCCGACGGGCTGCTTGATCAGCGGCGCGGTCAGACCGAGCTCTCCATCGCACTCGCTGATATGGCTGGCGTCACCCCTGCTGTCACCATCTGCGAGATGCTGGATGATGAGACCGGGTTTGCACTCTCAAAAGAGGGTGCAGAAGCATATGCCCGGAAGCACGGGCTGGTATTTGTTGAGGGGCGCGAGGTTGTTGAGGCATGGGAGGCGCGCCGCCCCTGAGTGTATTACATCACACACTCTCTCTAAAATCGTGTAACCCAC
>DARA01000039.1:0-1210 GCA_002503135.1 Methanomicrobiaceae archaeon UBA207 | reverse complement strand
AAAATCGTGTAACCCACGCCACCACACGCCTGTAAGGGGGAGGAGTCCCCCTGATACCCTCCTCTCCTTACCCGCTCTCTCCTGCACGTCAGTTCTGTCTTCACACCAGTTCAGAGCACACCACTTCTCGCGGAAGTGGTGTTAGAACATCCCTCTCCATAGAGGGATGTGCTTCAGAGCTGCAGCTGGGAAAGGGCATCATAGACCATTCTGCGGTACTTCTCAGGGTTGGTATTGTAGTGCTCCCGTGCCTTTTGCACATCCTCGGGGGTCGCACCTCCGGTGCTGCCCGGCAGATGCGTTGCATCGGTGGTGTGTGTAACCCGTTCAAAGAGGTCAAGGCGGTCGAGTGTGCTTCCGGCTGTATCCAGCACCCAGCAGTTTCGCGTGTCCCCGTCCACCTGGGTGATCGACTCAACCCTCAGTGAGGTGCGCACCGCTCCGTCAGGTGATTCATATACATTTGGTTTGCCTACGACTGCGACGAATGCCGGCGCTTCAATCTTTGCCATCTGCTGCATCGCCTCTGGCTGGTAGGTCCCGGCACTGGCATAGAAGACCCCTGTAGGGTCTGCGATGCGGGCGGTGTAGAATACGTTCTGGTCGCCGCGCCGCTCTTTCTCTGTGAGCGAGCCAACGACAAAGATGCGGTTTGCACGCACTCCGGTCGGCATGAGTACATATGACGGGCTCTTCTCGTCTGCATCATCCTTGAACTGGACCCGTGCCTCCCTGAGTTCAGCTGCAAAGACCCTGCGTGCCGGTTCACGCTCGAATGTACGCTGCGCCGACTGCCTTGGCTCAGTCACTCCCATGTGGGGTGAGAACTGCTCCTCTGTCATACTCCGCCACCCCCTGCACGGTTCAGGAGTGCAGCCAGTTCAGATGCTTCGAATCTCTGTTGTGTGCATTGATCCACAAGCATCCTCTCGCCAATCGTAATACCTGTGCATGTGACGTACCTGCCGAGTACAGCGTCTCTGATCCTGTAAAACACCTCATCGAGCCCGAGGGGGTTGCTCTCTGCAAGTCCAATCGCCTCTTCCAGTGTGATGCCGGCGGCGGTCTCCACCAGTTCGCGCATCATCAGGATGTTTCGCGCCCTCTCACCGTCATCAAGCACGGCCTTCATGCGGAGGTCGTACCTGAAATTGGACTGGACCTCATGCAGGGGGCAGTAGTTCTGGCGGGTGAGCACCCGCTTGCACCC